>NZ_JCAXEG010000024.1:0-74066 GCF_059758875.1 Streptomyces sp. GQ60
CTCGACGAACTCGGTGAGCGCAGCGCTCTCGCTGTCGGCGGAGCGGGTCACCAGCGAACCGGAACGGGGGGTGTCGACGGCGTCCACGGCGGCGGCGAAGCGGCAGCCGGTTCCGATGATGGCGATGTCAGTCATGGCGGGTCTGCCTCCGGGTCCGGATGGCGTCGCTCCTGCTGGGCTGCAGGACGGTCGCTCTCCACCGTGCCCGGAGGCGGTGCGAGGCAGTAGACCCGGCTTTTCGTTGCTTGACAGGAGCGCCGCGGTCAGGTGTCGCGATCGCCCTCCTGGAGGTAGGCGGCGATCATGGCGACGTCGTTGGCGATGTCCAGGATGCCGCTCGGGTCGGTGGTCGGGGTCGAGGCGCCGGTGACGCCCGCGTAGAACACGTCGAAGCGGCCGTCGCCCTTGTCCAGGTAGCCGGCGATGGTGATGGCGCCGACGCCCAGGCGGTCGTTGAGGGCGTCCAGCCCGACGGCGGCCCCGGTCTTGGCGAACACCTTGCCGCGCGCCGGGCAGTCGCGGCAGTTCTCCGCGAGCAGCCCGTCGACTCCGAGGACGGGCAGGGACTCGCGGAAGCGGCGCGCCTCGGGGGAGCGCAGCCAGTACGTCAGCATCTGGATCTCCGCCTGCGGCGTGGACCGGTCGACCGGGTTGCCGCCGCGCCCGTCGAGGAGCTGCACCTGCGCGCGGTCCACCTTGGCCTCGTCCAGGAAGGAGGCCAGTACGGGGAAGCCGTCCATGCACGCGCGGCTGCCGGTGGTGACCGCCATCAGGCAGATGCCGAGGTTGGCGCCCAGGTTGTGGCTGACCTTGAGGATGAGCTTGGCGTAGTCCGCGAAGGGCGGCGAGGTGTACGCGGCCACGCGCGCCCGGCCCTCGTAGCCGGCGGGCAGCCGGTCCACCGGGTTCCCGCCCGCCGGATCCGCGGTCACGTCCACCCCGGCCCGTTCGAGGGCCTCGATCAGCGCGGTCCGGCCGAAGGCCGCCGGGTCGGTGATGGGGGAGACCTTCAGTACCGGTGCGGCGCCCGCCGCGATCGTGCCGGAGAGTCGGATCCGGGTGCCGTCGTCCGAGGTCGTGACCGTGATCGCCGTCGGCTTGCCGGCCGCCACGGTCTTCACCGTCGAGCTGACCCGGTACGGGGCGACCTTCGGCCGCCAGTCCAGCCGGGCGGGCGCGTCGGCGCGGTCTCCGGGGGTGGTCGTCAGGTCGATGAGGTTGTCGTTGACGATCAGCGGGGTCGGGGTGGGGATCAGGACCGGCTCGGGTCCGAAGAGCCGGTCGTCGACGATCACGTTCCCGTCGACGCGGGTGATGCCGGAGTCGCGGACCTGGCGTGCGAGGAGGTCGATGCCGGCGAGCGGGTTCTGCGGGGTGAGCGTGGCGCCGGGGACGTCGTCGGCGTAGGTGTGGTCGAGGTCGGTGAAGGCGACCGTGCCGTCGGGGCGGGTCCTGCCGCCCATGGTCAGATCGCCTTGCGCGACCAGGGCGAGATCGCCGGTCAGGGTCGTCCCGCGCCGCTCGCCGACCGCGTAGAGCGGCGTCACGAAACGATGGTCGGGGCCGAGGGCGTCCCAGGCGCCGGAGACGCTGAACAGCTTGGCCGTGGAACCGGGGATGAAGAGCTGGTCGGGGAACCGGCTGTGGACGGTCCGCCCGGTGTCCGGATCGACCTGGAGGAGGCCCCACTGGGCGTTGCGGTACCCCGGCTTCCGCATGATCTCCGTGATCCGTGGGTCGAGCGGGTCGGCGCCCCTGGTGTCGGCGCCCGTGGTGTCGGAGGGAGCGGGCGTCGGGGGTGTCGCTCCGACGGCCGTGCCCGCGCCCAGGACCACGAGCAGGAGGGCCGCGCATCCGGCGGCCATGCGCCGCCGCAGCGGGCCGGGGTGCGTTCCTCTTGGCACGGCGAGCCCCGTTCGTCTGGGCGGCGGGCTCCGGAGGCGTCACCCGGTCGCGTGTTCCCGGTACCAGGTACTCGGTACTCGGTTCCCAGGGTTCAGCCAGCGTGGCACGCCCGCATCCGGCCCGCACGTCGCGCCCGTGGGCGGGGGCCGCCGCGCGTGCGCGACGGCCCCCGCCCGTACGGGCCGGACGGTCAGCCGGTGAAGCCGGCCGTGATGGACGTGAACTGCCAGTCGCTCTGGGCGATGCCCGAGCAGGTCTCCTGCAGGCCCCCGCCGGGGCAGCCGCGGTCACGGTTCACCGACCAGAAGGCGAGGCGCGCGATGTGGTGGGAGTTGGCCCAGTTGCGGATGTCGGTCCAGTTCTGGACGGTCGTGGTCTCCTGGGTGTCGCTGATGCCGTTCATGCCCGAGATGCCGATGTGGGAGTACGCGGTCGCGTCGTCCCAGCCGTAGGTGGACTTGAGCTTGGCCTTGAGGCCCTCGGTCGCGCTGACGGTGCTGGCGTACATGTCCGTCGAGGCGTTGCCGAAGTCGAACGGCATGATCGTGAAGACGTCGATGCCGGCGTTCAGCGCCTTCGACTGCTCGATCAGGCGGTTGCCCCAGCTCGTCGGGCCGGTGGTGGAGGTGCCGAAGGTCAGGATGGTCCGCAGGCCGGGGTTGTTCTGCTTGACGATCTTCAGGGCGCCGAGGATGCGGTCCTGGACCACGGCGTTCTCGAACTCGTCGGTGTTCTCGATGTCCACGTCGATGGCCTTCAGGCCGTAGGCGTCGATGACCTGCTGGTAGGCGCCGGCCAGGGCCTCGGCGCTGGCGCAGTTGGGGCCGAGCTTGTTGCCCTGCCAGCCGCCGATGGAGGGCACGATGTCGCCGCCCGCCGCGCGGATCGAGGCGATGGTGTTCTGGTCCACGCCGCCGGTCAGCGGGCGCTGCCCGTCCCAGGACGGGTTGCAGCCGCCGGAGGAGAGGATGAACGCCATGGTGAACCACTTGGTGCCGGTCGCGTTCATCACGGTGGTCGCGCTGGGCGGGTTGCCCCACCCGAGGTAGAGGTACGGCGCGGCCTGCTTGAAGCCGGCCGGCGGCTGGGTCCCGGTGTCGGTGGTGACGTTGACGGTGTTCGAGGCGGCCGAGGTGTTCCCCGCGAGGTCGCGGGCGCGCACGGTGAACGCGTAGGCCGTGCTGGGGGTCAGGCCGGTGACGGTCGCGCTGGTGGCGGCGGAGGTGGCGACCTTCGTCCCGCCCTGGTAGACGTCGTAGCCGTTCACGCCGACGTCGTCGGTGGACGCGGTCCAGGACAGGGACGCCGTGGTGGAGGTCTTGCCGGTGGCGGCGAGGCTGCCGGGCACGGTGGGCGCCTGGGTGTCGGCGGTGCCGCCCGGGCCGTCCAGGGTGATGTCGTCGGCGTAGTAAGTGCCTTGCCCGTACCAGCCGTTGAGGTAGATCTCGGCGCTGGTCTGGGACGCGCCGGTGGTGAAGGCGACGGTCAGCTTGGTGTAGGCGGCCGCCGACGGGGTCCACGTCGAGGCGCCGCCGGTGACCCCGAGGTAGACGTAGCTGCCGCGGACCCAGGAGGAGAGGGTGTAGCTGGTGTTGGGCCGTACGGCGACGGTCTGGACGCACTTGGCGTTGTCGCTCGCGCCGGCCGCGCCGGCCAGCGCCTTGCTCCCGCCGTGCACCGGTGAGCCGACCACGGAGCCCAGGCCGCCGGAACAGGACCAGCCGGCCGTGCTGCCCGACTCGAAGTCGCCGTTCGAGAGGATGTTGGCGCCGAAGGCCGCCCCGGGGGAGGTCAGCACCGCGGCCGCGCCGAGCAGGGTGGCGCCGAGGCCGCAGGCCAGCCGGGTTCGGGTTCGGGTAGGGGTACGCAAGGGAAGTGCCTCCAGTGGGAATGGGGGGACGGCGTGGAGCGCGCGAAGCGCGGGCGGGCTGCCCGCCGGGGACGCGTGGGGACGGGGCGGCGGGTGGGGAGGCCCGTGATGGGGCCGTACGGCCGGGCGGGTGCGGGGAGTTGACGTCGTATCCGCTTCGTGGCCGGGAACCTAATCCTCCGGAAGGACCGCCGTCAACAGGTCTGGACCAACTGATAGGTGGTTATCTCAATCGGAAGGTTTACTAACCGTGGTGCTTGACAAGCCGCCCGCCCCTTCGGAAGCATGTCGCGGTGCCAGCCTCCCGCCCCCACCACGTTGCCGTACTCGTCCTCGAAGGGGCGAAACCCCTCGACGTCGGCATCCCCGCGCAGGTGTTCACGACCCGCGCGAGCATGCCCTACGAGGTCCGGGTGTGCGGCGCCGCTCCGGGGCTCGTGACCGGCGGCGACGGCCTGTCGTACTCCGTCGCCCACGGCCTCGAAGCCCTCGCCTGGGCCGACACCGTCTTCGTCCCCGGCTACCGGTTCCCCGACCGCGAGGACCCGCCGCGGGCCGTCGTCGAGGCGCTCATCGCCGCCCACGACCGGGGCGCGCGGCTCGCCGCCATCTCCACGGGTGCCTTCGCGCTCGCCGCCACGGGCCTGCTCGACGGCAAGCGGGCCACCACGCACTGGCACTACGCCCGGGCGCTCGCGGCGAAGTGGCCGCTGGTCCGGGTCGACGAGAACGTCCTGTTCGTCGACGAGGGCTCCGTGCTGACCTCGGCGGGGGCCGCGTCGGGCATCGACCTGTGCCTGCACGTCCTGCGCAGCGATCTCGGGGTGGCCGCCTCGAACCACACGGCCAGGAGGCTGGTCGCGGCCCCCTACCGCAGCGGCGGCCAGGCGCAGTACGTGCCGCGCAGCGTGCCCGAGCCGCTGGGCCCGCGGTTCGCCGCCACCCGGGAGTGGGCGCTGCACCGGCTCGGCGAACCCCTCACGCTGGAGGCGCTCGCCCGGCACGCGGCGGTGTCCCCGCGGACGTTCTCGCGGCGGTTCGCCGAGGACACCGGGTACACGCCGATGCAGTGGGTGATGCGCGCCCGCATCGACATGGCCAGGGAACTGCTGGAGCGTTCGGAGCGGAGCGTGGAGCAGATCGCCGCGGACGTGGGCCTGGGCACCGGCGCGAACCTGCGGCTGCACTTCCAGCACATCCTGCGGACCACCCCGAGCGAATACCGGCGCACGTTCGCCCGGGGCGAGTGACGGGGGACGGCGCGCAGCCGCCGCCACCCAACGCGTGGCGCGATCCTTGCGGACCGTGGCGATCGCGCCGCTGTCGTGGGCGCCCGCGACCCGCGAACCTGGTGACGAACCCAAGGGACAGGGAACAGGGAGACACCATGACTCGCATCGCCATCAACGGATTCGGCCGCATCGGACGCAACGTGCTCCGCGCGCTGCTCGAACGCGACAGCAAGCTGGAGGTCGTCGCGGTCAACGACCTCACCGAACCCGCCACCCTCGCGCGGCTGCTCGCCTACGACACCACCTCCGGCCGGCTCGGCCGGCCGGTGACCGTCGACGGTGACGTCCTCGTCGTCGACGGCCGCCGCATCAAGGTGCTCGCCGAGCGCGAACCGGCGCGACTGCCGTGGGCCGAGCTCGGCGTGGACATCGTGCTGGAGGCGACCGGCCGCTTCGCCACCGCCAAGGCCGCCCGCGCCCACATCGATGCCGGAGCCAAGAAGGTGCTCGTCAGCGCACCGGCGGACGGGGCCGACATCACCCTCGCGTACGGGGTGAACAGCGACTCCTACGACCCGGCCCTGCACACGATCGTCTCCAACGCCTCGTGCACGACCAACGCGCTCGCGCCGCTGGCCGCCGTACTGGACGAACTCGCGGGCATCGAGCACGGTTTCATGACCACGGTGCACGCCTACACGCAGGAGCAGAACCTCCAGGACGGTCCGCACCGCGACCCCCGCCGCGCCCGCGCCGCCGCCGTGAACATCGTGCCGACCACGACGGGCGCCGCCAAGGCCATCGGCCTGGTCCTGCCGAACCTGGACGGCAAGCTCTCCGGCGACTCGATCCGCGTCCCCGTTCCGGTGGGGTCCATCGTCGAACTGAACACCACCGTCGCCCGCGACGTGACCCGCGAGGACGTCCTGTCCGCCTACCGCGCCGCCGCCGAAGGGCCGCTCGCCGGCGTGCTGGAGTACTCGGAGGACCCGCTCGTCTCCTCCGACATCACGGGCAACCCCGCCTCGTCGATCTTCGACTCGCAGCTCACCCGCGTCGAAGGCCGCCACATCAAGGTCGTCGCCTGGTACGACAACGAGTGGGGCTTCTCGAACCGGGTCATCGACACGCTCGAACTCCTCGCGAGCCGCTGAGGCCCGGCCCCGGTCACCGGGCGCGCCGCGGACCGGGATTCCGGTCCGCGGCGCGCTCCTTTTACCGTCTCTTCCCGGCCACGCGCAAGGCTTGAACCAGGAAATCCTTGAGGTCGCACTAGACTGGCGGGTTGTTTGGCGCTGGACCGGAACAACCTGGGCAGACCCGGGCTCCGCCCGGCGACCCGGATGGTTCCGGGAAGACGACGCGAGGGCCGATGGCAGCCACACCAGAGCACGGTGACGTCACTCTGCTCGACGACGGGACCGGGCCCGACGACGGGACCGGCCCCGAGGCGGGGGAGGGGTACGAGGAGTCCGGCAAATCGGCCCTGTTCGCCGCCGGACCCGCCGCCCCGGCGCGCACTCTCGTCGACGTCTTCGAGGCCTCCGTACGGGCCCACCCCGACGAACTCGCCCTGGACGACGGCTCCACCCGGCTGACCTACGGGGCGCTCGCCGCCGAGGTGGAGCGCCGTCGCCAGGCCCTCGCGGCCGCCGGGGTGGGGCTCGGCGACCGGGTCGGCGTGCGGGTGCCGTCCGGGACCAACGAGCTGTACGCGGGCATCCTGGCCGTCCTCGCGGCGGGCGCCGCCTACGTGCCCGTGGATGCCGAGGACCCGGACGAGCGGGCGGACCTGGTGTTCGGCGAGGCCGGAGTACGGGCCGTACTGGGCGCCGGCGGGCGCATCGAGGCCGCCGCGCCGGGCAAGACCGCCGGCCAGGGCGCGTCCGCCCCCGCCGCCCGCCCCGGCCCCGAACACGACGCGTGGATCATCTTCACCTCCGGCTCCACCGGCAAGCCCAAGGGCGTGGCCGTCAGCCACCGCAGCGCCGCCGCCTTCGTGGACGCCGAGGCCGCGCTGTTCCTCACCGAGGAGCCCATCGGCCCCGGCGACCGTGTCATGGCCGGACTGTCCGTGGCCTTCGACGCCTCCTGCGAGGAGATGTGGCTGGCCTGGCGCTACGGCGCCTGCCTCGTGCCCGTGCCCCGCTCCCAGGTGCGCAGCGGCGCCGACCTCGGCCCCTGGCTGGCGGAGCAGGAGATCACCGTCGTCTCCACGGTGCCGACCCTGGCCGCGCTGTGGGAGCCCGAGGCCCTCAACGAGGTCCGGCTGCTGATCTTCGGCGGCGAGGCCTGCCCGCCCGAACTCACCCAGCGCCTGGTCACCGAGGGCCGCGAGGTCTGGAACACCTACGGCCCCACCGAGGCCACCGTCGTCGCCTGCGCCTCGCTCCTGACCGGCGAGGAACCGATCCGCATCGGCCTCCCGCTGAACGGCTGGGAACTGGCCGTCGTCGACGAATCCGGCGAGCCGGTTCCGATGGGCGGCAGCGGCCAGCTCGTCATCGGCGGCGTCGGCCTGGCCCGCTACCTCGACCCGGAGAAGGACGCCGAGAAGTACGCCCCGCTCGAATCCCTCGGCTGGGAGCGCGCCTACCGCAGCGGCGACCTCGTCCGCGCGGAGCCCGAGGGGCTGGTGTTCCTGGGCCGCGGCGACGAGCAGATCAAGCTCGGCGGCCGCCGGATCGAGCTGGGCGAGGTGGACGCCGCACTGCAGGGCCTGCCCGGGGTCGCCGGCGCGGCCGCCGCCGTCCGCACGGCGCGCAGCGGCAACCAGCTCCTCGTCGGCTACCTGGTCACCCAGGACGGCTGGGACCACGCGGCGGCCGTGACCCGGCTGCGCGCCGAACTGCCCGCGGCCCTCGTACCGCTGCTCGCGCCGGTCGAAGAGCTGCCCACCCGCACCTCCGGCAAGGTCGACCGCGACGCCTTGCCATGGCCGCTCCCGGAACTGGAGACCAGCGGCCCCACCGAGCAGCTCTACGGCACCGAGGCCTGGCTCGCCGAGCAGTGGAGCGAGACCCTGGGCGTGACCGTCACCGGCGCCGCCGACGACTTCTTCGCGATCGGCGGCAGCAGTCTCGCCGCCGCCCAGCTCACCACCCGGCTGCGCGCCCGCTACCCGAGCGCGGCCGTCCTCGACATCTACCAGCAGCCCACCCTGCGCAAGCTGGCCCGGCACCTGGAGAAGTCCGCACAGGACGACGGCGCCGTCCGGACCATCGCGCCCGTGCCGCTGCGGGCCAAGGTGATCCAGTCCCTGCTGCTGCTCCCGCTCTTCACCCTGGTCGGCCTGCGCTGGACGGTGGCGCTGCTCGCCCTGGGCAACGCACTGCACTGGTTCGGGGCCTATCCGTGGGCTCCGACCGCCTCGTGGTGGCTCGTCGCCGCCGGCGCCGCACTGCTCTTCAGCCCGCCCGGCCGCCTCGCGATCGCGGCCGGCGGCGCCCGCCTGCTGCTGCGCGGGGTCAAAGCGGGCCGTCACCCGCGTGGCGGAAACGTTCACCTGCGGCTGTGGACGGCCGAGCGGCTCGCCGAGTGCTCCGGCGCCACCTCGCTCAGCGGCTCCTGGCTGGAGCGCTACGCGCGGGCGCTGGGCGCCAAGATCGGCCCCGAGGTGGACCTGCACTCGCTGCCGCCCGTCACGGGCATGCTCAAGCTCGGCCGCGGCTGCGCCGTGGAGTCCGAAGTGGACCTCTCCGGCCACTGGCTGGACGGGGACCGGCTGGAGATCGGCACCGTGAAGGTCGGCGCGGGCGCCGTGGTGGGCACCCGCAGCATCCTCTTCCCCGGCGCCCGGGTCGGAAAGCGGGCCGAGGTGGCCCCCGGCTCCGCCGTGGTCGGCCAGATCCCGACCGGCCAGCGCTGGGCCGGAGCCCCCGCCGGCAAACTCGGCAAGGCCAAGCGGAACTGGCCCAAGGAGCGCCCGCCGCGCCGTCCGCACTGGCGCGCCGCCTACGGGGCGGCCGGCTTCTGCCTCACGGCCCTGCCGGTGCTCGCCGCCCTGCCGGCCCTCCTCGTGGCCGGCCGGTTCGTGCCCGCCGACGCCGGACTCGGCCGGGCCCTGGCCGGAGCGCTGCTCGCCGTGGTGCCGGGGGCGCTCGCCTTCGGGTTCGCGTACGCGGCTCTGCTGCTGGTCTCCGTACGCCTCCTCAGCCTCGGACTGCGCACCGGAACCCATCCGACGCACAGCAGGATCGGCTGGCAGGCCTGGACGGTCACCCAGCTGATGGACCTCTCCCGGGAAACCCTCTTCCCCCTGTACGCCGGGCTGATCACCCCGGTGTGGCTGCGGCTCCTCGGCATGAAGATCGGCCGCGGCGCCGAGGTGTCCACCGTGCTCGCGCTGCCGAGCCTCACCACCGTCGGCGAGGGCGCGTTCCTCGCCGACGACACCCTGACCGCCCCCTACGAACTGGGCGGCGGCTGGCTGCGGATCGGCCACTCCGAGATCGGCCGCCGGGCCTTCCTCGGCAACTCCGGAATGACCGCGCCGGGCCGCTCCGTGCCGGACGACGGGCTGGTCGGCGTACTGTCCGCCACCCCGAAGAAGGCCAAGAAGGGCAGCTCCTACCTGGGCCTTCCGCCGGTCCGGCTGCCGCGGTCCACCGCCGACGCCGACCAGAGCCGGACCTACGATCCGCCCGCCCGGCTGCTCTGGGCGCGCGGGCTGGTGGAGCTGTGCCGGCTCGTCCCGGTGTTCTGCTCGACCGCGCTCGCCGTGCTCACCGTCGCGGCGTTCTGCGCCCTGGCCGCGGCGGACGGGCCCGGCCCGTGGGGGACCGCGCTGCTGTCCGGCGCCGTCCTGCTCGCCGCCGGGGCGGCCGCGTGCCTGGTCGCGGCAGCCGCGAAGTGGACGCTGGTGGGCCGGCACCGGGCGGGCGAGCATCCGCTGTGGAGCGGATTCGTGTGGCGCAACGAACTGGCCGACACCTTCGTCGAGGTACTGGCCGTGCCCTGGCTGGTCGGCTCGGTGCCCGGCACGCCCGTGCTGTCCCTGTGGCTGCGCGGACTGGGTGCCCGGATCGGCAGGGGCGTGTGGTGCGAGAGCTACTGGCTGCCCGAGACCGACCTGGTCGTCCTGGGCGACGCCGTCAGCGTGAACCGGGGCTGCGTGTTGCAGACGCACCTCTTCCACGACCGGATCTTGAGGACGGATACTGTGGTCCTCCGTGAGGGCGCCACCCTGGGCCCGGGTGGAATCGTCCTGCCCGGGAGCACGGTCGGGGCCCGCAGCACACTGGGTCCGGCCTCTCTCGTGATGGCCGGGGAATCCGTTCCCGCCGACAGTCGCTGGCTGGGCAACCCGATCGAGGCGTGGCGGTCCTGAAGGGCGGGTCCGGGCGTTCGCAACGGGGCGCCCGGGTCCGGCAGCACCACCAGCACGTCGTACGAGCACAACGCAGGGAGCGGAAGCGGCAGTGAACGGCCAGAAGACAGCGGCATCGGACCCGTACTTTCCGGCCAACGGCGACCCCCGTTACCGGGTGCACCGGTACGAACTCGCTCTGGAGTACCGTCCCGGCCCCAACCGGCTCGCCGGGACGGCCCGGCTCAGCGCGATCGCCGGACGTGCGCCGCTCGCCGAGTTCCACCTCAACCTGGCCGAGTTCAAAATAGGCCGGGTCCTGGTGAACGGCCGGGCGCCGCACTACAGCCACCGGGGCGGCAAGCTCCGCGTCCGGCCGCCCAAGCCGCTGCCCGCCGGCGCCGCCTTCACCGTGGAGGTGCACTGGGCGGGCAACCCCACACCGGTGCGCAGCCCCTGGGGCGGCCTCGGCTGGGAGGAACTGACCGACGGCGCGCTGGTGGCCAGCCAGCCGGTCGGCGCGCCCTCCTGGTACCCGTGCAACGACCGGCCCGCGGACAAGGCCTCGTACCAGATCTCGGTCAACACCCCCTCCGCCTACACCGTGGTGGCCGGCGGCCGGCTGCTCACGCGGACGACCCGGGCCTCGACGACCACCTGGGTCTACGAGCAGCCGGCGCCGACCTCGACCTACCTGGTCGGCCTGTCCATCGGCATGTACCAGACGGTGCTGCTCGGCGACCCCGGCCTCGGCGGCGTCCCGCAGAGCGCCCACGTACCGGCGCACCTGCTGCCCCGCTTCTCCCGCGACTTCGCACGGCAGCCCGCCATGATGGAACTCTTCGAGGAGCTGTTCGGCCCCTACCCCTTCGGCGAGTACGCGGTGGTCGTCGCCGACGAGGAACTGGACGTGCCGGTGGAGGCCCAGGGGCTCTCCCTGTTCGGCGCCAACCACGTGGACGGCGTACGCGGTTCGGAGCGGCTCATCGCCCACGAGCTCGCGCACCAGTGGTTCGGCAACAGCGTGACCATCGCCGACTGGCGGCACATCTGGCTCAACGAGGGCTTCGCGAAGTACGCGGAATGGCTCTGGTCGGAGCGGTCCGGCGGCCGCACCGCGCACGAACTGGCGGTGGCCGCGCACCGCCTGCTGTCCGGGCAGCCGCAGGACCTCCTGCTGGCCGACCCGGGACGCAAGCTGATGTTCGACGACCGCCTCTACCAGCGCGGCGGCCTCGCCGTGCACGCGATCCGCTGCGCGCTGGGCGACGGCCCGTTCTTCCGCATGCTGCGGGAGTGGGCCACCGTGCACCGCCACGGCGTGGTCACCACGGCCGGCTTCACCGCGCACGCGTCGCGCTACGCGCTCGAACCGCTGGACGACCTGTTCGCGGCCTGGCTGTCCGAGCCGGCCCTCCCGCCCCTGCCCGCGCCGGCGGCGCCCTAGAACCTCTCCCTTCCGCGGGAACGCGCAACGCCCCGCCCGGCCCGCCGCTCCCGGGAGCGCGATCCGGTGGAGAGCGGGGGCCGGGCGGGGCGCGCGGGGTCAGTACCTGAGCGCGGTGCCGAGGGTGGCGCGCACCTCGCCCGAGAGCTTGTGCGTGCTGCGTGCGGTCCCGTCCTCGGACTGGCCGGCGGGCACGTCGGACACGGTGACGACCACCGTGTCCAGCGGGTTGCCGGAGGCATCCTTGTACTCGACCTGGACGGCGAAGGACTTCGTCGAGCCGTCGGTGTTGCGGGCCGTGACGGTCACGGCCGAGAGTCCGTCGCCATCGGTGGTGACGCTGCCGAGCGTCACCGCGTCCTTGGCGTCGACCCCGTCCTTGACCTCGTCCAGTTGCTTCTTCGCGGCCGCGGTGGCCGAGTCGACCGCGTCGGCGGCGTGTGACTGGGCCGAGGCCGCCGCCGAGGCCGCCTTGGACACCCCTTCGGACACGCTGGCGTCGGAGTCGGAGCAGCCGGCCGTCGCGGCGAGCACGGCCGCCGCGAGCAGGGCGCCGCATGCGCCGCGGATCGCCCTCCCGTGGTGCGTGGGGGTCAGGGGCATGTGACGCCGACCGAGGCCGCGACGAGGGTCTCGTCGAACTTCTGGATCTGGGGCTTCAGCTGGGTCAGGGCTTCGGATCCGGTGGTGTCGCCGGGCAGGTCGCCGAAGCCGGACTTGAGATCGCCGACGGCGGATCCGACGGCCGACCTCTTCGCGGATTCCAGGTCCTTGAGGGAGGAGGAGACGTTGTCCCAGTCCGTCTGGACCGCGTCGACGGCGTCCTTGACCTGGTCCTTCGTCGCGGAAGCCGGGTCCAGCGCCGCCAGCTTGGCCTGGTCCGCCTTCAGGGTGGAGAGACCGGTGCAGAGCTCCGAGGCGGCCTGGGTCGCCTGCTCCTCGGGGCTCGGGTCGTCCGAGGAACAGGACGTGAGGAACAGGGCCGCGGCCGCGCCCAGGGCCGCGGTGATCGGGAGACGCTTCATGGAAATCCTTCCCATTTGGATCTTATGGGTAAAACCTGACACATAAACTAATGGGCTGCATCCGGGGGGAGTTCGGCCCGCCCGGTCTCCACGGCCCTTACCGCCTCGTCCACGGTGCGGTGGACCCCGCGGGCGCCCAGGTGATCACCGAGCGGGTGGCGGGCCGGCTCCCCGGCGGCCGTCGAGCGCAGCCGGGCCAGATGGAAGGCGACGCCTTCCGGCCGAGTTCCTCGCGGAGTTCGTCGAAGGTGTCCAGGACGGGAACGCCGAGCTGGAAGCAGGCGGTCAGGTCCAGGACGACGGCCCGGGGAGCCGCCGGGGCGGTCCGCAGCCGCTCCAGCACGTCCAGCCGTACCCGGTTGACGTTGCCGAAGAAGAGGCTGCCGTCGGGGCGTACGACGAGGACGGCGGGGTCGGTGGCGGCGTCCTCGTGGCCGGCGGTGTCGGCGTACAGCCGGGTTCCGGGCAGCCGGCCGAGGACGGCGACGCGGCGCCGGCTGGCGGCGCCGATGAACAGGACGAGGGAGAGCGCGACGGCGAGCAGCAGTCCGGGCAGCAGGTCGAAGAGGAGCACGCCGAACAGGGAGGTGAGCGCGACCCACAGGCTCCGCCGGTCCAGACGGAAGTAGCGGCGGAGTTCGCCGACCCGCAGGAAGCCGCGTACGGCGAAGATGACGATGGGGCCGAGGACCGGCTCCGGCAGGTCGGTGAACAGCGGGGTGAGGAAGGCGCCGGTCAGCAGGATCAGTCCCGCCGCGATCAGCGAGACCATCGGGGTCCGCCCGCCCGCTCCACCGCGGCCGCGCTGCGCGGGGCGCTGCCGGACACGGCGAAGCCGCGGAAGAGTCCGACGGCGATGTTGCTGAGGCGACGGCGGCCATCTCCCGGTTGGCGTCCACCGCCTGGCCGTGTTCCCGGGCGAAGCGGCCGGCGATGCTGAAGGCCTCGGCGAACACCACCAGGGCCACGCCCAGGGCCCCGCCGAACAGTGCGATCCAGTCGGCGGCCGGGAGGCCCGGCAGGTGGGGGACCGGTACGGCCGAGGGGATGCGGCCGACGGTCTCGACGCCGTGCTCCTCGAGGTCGAGGGCCGCCGACAGGAAGAGGGCCGCCACCAGGACGACCAGGGAGGCGGGCAGGCGCGGGACGGAGCGCTCCAGCAGGAACAGGGCGGCGAGCGCGGCCGCCCCGACGGCCAGCGTGACCAGGGACCAGTGGGGGGCTCCGGACAGGACGGTCCACAGCCGCTCGAAGAAGTTGCCGTCACTGCCCGGCACTCCGACGAGCTTCGCGGCCTGCCGGACGACGATGGTCAGGGCCATGCCGAACAGGAAGCCCACAAGGGCCGGTTCGGCGAGGAAGTTGGTCAGGAACCCGAGCCGGGCCAGCCCGGCCGCCAGCAGCACCGCGCCCACGATGACGGTGAGGGCGGCCGACAGTCCGACGGCGTCCTCGGGGGCGGGACTGACGGCCGAGACGGTGGCGGCGGACAGTCCGGCCGCCGCCGAGGTGGCCCCGACGAGCAGGAAGTTGGAGCGGCCCAGCAACGCGTACACGAGGAGGGCCGCCGGAGCCGCGTAGAAGGCGTTCTGCGGGGGACACCCGCGATCTGCGCGTAGGCGACGCACTCCGGAACGATCAGCGCCCACGCGGTGAGGGCGCCCAGCGTGTCGCCCCGCAGCCATCTGCCGCGGTAGTGGCGCAGCCAGGGGGCCACGGAGTGCGCCGCGGCCTTGTCGTGTGGTCCTGCCGCCCGCGGAACGCTCACCGCTCGGGCCCCTTCCTCAACTCGGTGAAGACTCCGCAACTCGGTGAAGACTCCGCGGACGGCGGCCGTCGCGCGCTGCGCCGCACACCGCTGTGGCCCGGACCCGGGGGGAGCCACGGGTCCGGACCACAGCGTCGTCTCGGTTCTCAGGCTGCGAAGACCTCACGGAGCTGCTGCTCCTGCGGGCCGGAGAGGTTGGAACGGATGAGCTGAGCCTGCCCGCCCGGGAAGGAGCCGCGGACCCGCTCGACGACGGCGTCGGAGGAGAGCAGGAACAGGGCCGAAGTCCCGGGCTTCACCTCGGACTTCACCTCGTCGATGAACTGGTCGTCGATGCCGACGTCGGAGAGGGATCCACCGATGGCCCCGGCCGCGGCGCCCACGGCGGCGCCGAGCAGCGGCACGAAGAACAGGAGCCCGAAGAGCATCCCCCAGAAGGTGCCGGAGAGCGCGCCGGCGCCCGTGAGGCTGTTCAGCTGCTGGGTCTTCGGCTTCTTGGCGTCGTCGTGCCAGGTGACGACCGCCGCGTCGTGCACCTGTATCAGCTGTTCCTTCTGCAGGGCGAGCAGGGCGGACTCCGCCTGCTGGGCTCCCTCGGGAGTGGGGAACTTCCAGACGGTGAGAGTGGTGGATGCCACGTAACGCTCCAGTTCCTGGACGGTGTTGCTTGGCGTTGCTTGGCGTCCAGTACAACCCAGAAACAGACAATCAACCACAATTACCATGATCGCGACTCTTTGCCATCTGCCGTGTCGTTAGGGTGATTCCCCCGTTCGGCCGTACCCGGCTGTCCGGACGAGCGGATCCGCCCCAAGGGTGGGAAGGGCGGGGCGCATCGACGCCCCGCCCTACGAAGGAGTTTCCATGGCACAGACCGCATCCCCGACGGGTAACCCGAAGCACGCGTCGCCGGGCGGCGGCGATGCTCCGGCCGGAGCCGGGAGCGCATGGGCCGCGGGCGGCGCGATGTTCGCCGGAGTCGTCCTCCTGGCGGACGGAGTCATCGCCGTCCTCAAGGGCGTCTCCGGCATCGCGGAGGACGACGCCTACGCCCGACTCGGCGACTACGTCTACAAGTTCGACACTTCGGCCTGGGGCTGGATCCACCTGCTCCTCGGCGTCGTCCTCGGCGTCGTCGGCTGGGGGATCCTCAAGAGCGCCCCGTGGGCCCGGGCCACGGGCCTGGTCCTGGCCGGCTTCAGCATCGTCCTCAACTTCATGTGGCTGCCCTACGCCCCGATGTGGGCCCTCGTGTCGATCGCCCTCGGAGTCTTCGTGATCTGGGCCCTGTGCAGCGCGGGCCCGCCCCGCGCGCAGACCTCCGCCCGCTGATCCGCGGCCCCGCGGGCCGGTCAGGCGCCCCCGTGGATGTGGGCCGGACACCACGCGGTCCAGCACCGTGCGCCGCGTCCCCCGTGCCGGGTCGTCCCGATCATGTCCGGCCGCGTGCACGGAGAAGAAGGCCGGCGGGCCGCAGGGGATCCACCACGGGCGCGGCGGGTTCCGGTCGTCGGCCGGTCCGGTGAGGCCGAGGCGTTCGAGTCCGCGACCCCGGACTTCCCGGGGCCCTTCGCGCGCCGCCAGGCCGCCACGAGCGCGGGCCCGGCCGCGATCGCGTAGAGCCCGTTGAGAGCCACACTGGCGGTGATCGCGCGGAGCATCCGCTCGCCGAGCTGGGCTTCCGAGGCCACCGGCCCGCGCCAGCGCTCCCGTAGGAACTGGTAGGTGAGACCCGGTAGGACCAGCAACACCAGGCCTGTCAACTGGGCGACCGTCGACGGTGGTTGCATGGGTCTCCTCCCCCGGGGACACGGCCCTCATCGTAGCCGCGCGGAGGCGGGGTCAGGCGGTCTGCGGTCCCAGTCGCTGCCACAGGTGCTCGTCGACCCGGTCGAGGAAGGCCAGGGCCTCGCGCTCGACCGCTTCGGCGGCGGCGCCGGTCCGGCCGTGGTTGTCGATCCGCTGGTACGTCAGGTGGAGCTGCTCCAGGGCGCGGTGGATCGCCGCCGGCTCCACGGGCACGATCTTCGCGACGGGGCGTACGTAGTTCGGCCACCACCCGGTGACCGCCTCGCGCAGCAGTACGCGCAACTGCCCCGTCCTGCCGCACGTCCCGACGAAGCAGGCGGGCGGCGGCCGCAGGACCTCGAACAGTGCCTGGGTCTGCCGGCCCGACCCGCGCCAGCGGTTGCGCCGTTCCGCCTCGGCGTAGCGGTCGCGGGTCATCCCGACCCCCACGGCCGCCTGCTCCACCGTGAGCCCCAGGAGCGTCCGGCACTGCAGGAGCGTGGCCGGTTCGGCGAGCAGATCGCCCGCTGAACACCACAACGCGGCCGCCAGCGCTTTGATCTGATGGTCCGTCGGGAACTCCGCGCCCCGCTCCCAGGCCAGGAGCGTGTCGGGGTGAAGGGGGTGCCCCTGGAAGGCGGATACGGCCCAGGCGACCTTCCGAGCTGCTCGCGCACGCCGACGGCGCGGCGGGGCTCCAGCGGGGGATAGGCGGAGTTTTCGCCCACGGGCGGGCTGTGGAGATCGTCTCGGGATGGCATAGCCGGACACCGTAGGGCGCGGCGGCGCCCCGGCCAAGGCCTGTCCGCGGATTTCGCGGACGCCGGGTCGGTCGACGCGCGTTGACCGCCCGGGCGACGGCGATTGTGCGTACGTCCAAAGAAACGGAGGAATCGATGGAGCCCCCTGGAGGAGTTGACGGCCGGGGGCCTGTTCGTAGGGTCGCACTCGTTCGCAGCGGAAAGTGAATTCCGCGATGAGGAATCCAGTCGCTCTCCCCACCCCGGAGACCGGCACGATTTCCGTTTCCCTCCGGGCAAGTCCGTCCACTTGTCCGGTCTTCCGGCCGTGCTTCGCCCCCGACCGTCCCCGCCGCCCGCCGGCCGGGAGGTCTCTCGGAGGGACTGTCCCCCTTGCGCTCCCCTACGCTCTTCACGCACGAACGCTCCGCCCCGCCCACCTCCTCCCGGCCCATCCCGCCGACGAAGTCCTGCCCGTGCGGCGGATGATCCCCGCCGCCCTGCAGCACGTGGCCAGCATGTACGCGGGCCTCGCGGCGCCCCCACTGATCATCGGGGGCGCCCTAATCCCGCGCGCCCGGGGGAGGCGGTCTTCCCTCCGGGTGAGGCCTCCTCCGGTCCTGCAGCAGGTGCCGCGTGCGGCCCTGCTGCTCAACCGGCATCAGAGGGAGCCGAACACGCCGACGGTGAAGGCGGAAAAATGCCGGACAAGCCTATCTCCGCCATTTCTCGTGGAGCGTGCCGGCCACCGCGGCCGCGCCCTTCATCAGGCGGGCGACGCCGGCCGCGTAGGCGATGCCGAAGAGGAGCGAGGCGGCGAACGCCGCGTGCCGGGAGAACCCGTCGATGAGCGGGAAGATCTGCCAGTGGGTCAGGTAGATGTACAGGGAGCTGGTCGCGAGGAGGCCGGCCAGTTGGTTGAGGCGCTCGCGGCTGGGGAGGCTGGGCACCCAGACCAGGAGTACGAATCCGGCGAGGATGATCGCCTCACGCCCGGCGTCGCCGGGGAAGAAGCCCGGCACGGTGGCCAGGGCCGCGGCCGTGACCAGGAGGCGCTGTCGCGCGGTGGCGGCCTTCGCCGCCGCCCAGCCGAGGGCGAACAGCCAGAACACGGTGACGGCGTCGGGGATCTGCCCGCGCTCCGGCAGGCCGACGAGCTCGTAGCGGGTGAGCAGTCCCAGGCCGGCGAGGGCCAGGGGCAGGGCGTAGGGGAACCGGCGCTCCGCCCGGTCCACCGCGGGCAGGCCCAGGAGGCCGACGGCGGCGATCAGGATGTAGACGAGGGCCTCGATGAACCAGAAGTGCATGCCGGTCTTCAGGCCGTCGGGGCCCATGACGCTGTCGAGCAGGAAGAGATTGGCGAGGGTGTAGTCGTCGTTGAGGAGCAGGATCAGGCCGATCCAGGCCGTGCTCGGCAGTGCGACGCGGGCGATGCTGGTCCAGCCCCGGCGTACGCGTACCCGCCGTTCGGCGGTGGTGAGGTGGAAGCGGGCGAAGTTGTATCCGGCGACCGCGAGCAGGATGTGCGCCCCGCCCTTGATGCCGAAGACCTCGATGTGCGAGCCGACGATGCAGAAGATCGCCAGGGCGCGGAGGGCGACGCTCGTCTCCAGGGTCCGCCTGCGGGAGGTTTCCGCCTGCGCGGGCGGACCGAGATCCCGTATCGGTGTGGTGTGCCAGCCGGCCGGCAGGTGGCCGAGCCGCTCTTCGAGCTGGATCGACATCTCGACGTACGAGAGCGAATCGCCGCCCAGGCTGACGAAGGAGCTGTCGTCCGTGGCGTCGGGGCGGTCGAGGACCCGGGCGTAGAGCAGGCGCAGGCTCTCGGGGGCGCCCTTCGGGGCGGCCGCGGCGCCGGCGTCGGGTGCCTGGCGGTCCGCTTCGCGCACCGCACGGTAGTCGGGCTTGCCCGAGGGGAGGCGGGGGAGGGCGGGCAGGACGCGGACGTGGACGGCGCGGACCGGCAGACCGCATTCCTCGGCCACGCGCCGGGCTATCCGGCGGGCATCGGAGTCGTCGCCGCCGACGGCGGCGATGCGCAGCGCCTCGTCGTCGCCGGTGCACAGGGCGCTGACGCCGTGCCGGGCGAGCATCGCCTCGACCTGCGCGGGGTCGATGCGCAGGCCGAGGATCTTCGCGAACCGGCTGCTCCGGCCGACGATCTCGTACAGCCCGTCGGGGGCGCGGCGCGCGATGTCGCCGGTGGGGAGTTCGTGCGCGGTCCGGCCGAGCGCGAGGTCCGCGGGGGTCCGGGCGTAGCCGAGCATGACGTTGGGGCCCGAGTAGACCAGTTCGCCGGTGTTCCCGTCGGGGCTGTGCGCCCCGTCGGGGACGTCGGGCAGCGGCCGAAGCCGGAACGAGCCGCCGGGGATGGGGATCCCCACCGCCTCGGGGCGGGATTCCGCAAGGTGCGGCGGCAGGTAGGCCATGCGGGCCGTCGCCTCGGTCTGGCCGTACATCACGAAGAGCTTCCAGCCGGCGGCGCGGCCGAGCGCCGCGTACCGCCGGACCCGGTCGGGTGCCAGGCGCCCGCCCGCCTGGGTGACGTAACGCAGGTGGGGCAGTTCCATGGCGGCGAAACCGACCCGGTCGAGCAGGTCGAAGGTGTACGGAACCCCGGCGAGGGCCGTCCCCCGGCCTGCCTTGAACAGCGCCCAGAAGCAGGTGTCGGCGACCGACAGGTCGGTCAGGATCAGTCCGGCCCCGCGCAGGAGGTGGCTGTGCACGACGGACAGGCCGTAGCAGTAGTGCAGGGGCAGGGTGGTCGCGGCGCGGTCGGTGTCCCTGATGTCCAGGTACTGCGCGATGGACTCCGCGTTGGCCTGGAGGTTCTCGTGCGACAGCCGGACCAGCTTCGGCGATCCCGTCGAGCCCGAGGTGCTCAGGAGCAGCGCGAGGTCCGGGTGCAGCTCGTGCGCCGAGACCTCGCGGCGCTCGTCGAGCCGCATGTCCCCGCCGTCGGGGCGGGCCACGACGTCCGGGTCGTACGCGTCGATCAGGGACTGGACGGCTTCGGGGTGGTCACCCGCCACCAGGAGGACGGGGTGCCCGGCCGCGAGGGCGGCGAGGTGGACGACGAGGGCGTCGACGGTGTTGGAACCGACCACCAGGACGAGACGGCGTTCCCTGCCGAGGCGGCGGGCCGCCCGGTCCACGCGCGCGGCCAACTCGGCATAGCTGACCGGGCCGTCGGCCGTGATGACGGCGGTCCGGTCGCCGTGGGCGGCGAGGTCGAGGGCGAACGGGACGGACGCGGTGCCCGGGAGGAGGTCGGGAAGGACTGTCACGGGCGCATCTTAGGAAAACCTTACTCGCCCGATAGTCACAGGAAAGTCACAGATGACTCATGGAAGATCCATAGGAAAATAAGCGGTAAGGTCGGCTCCGCCGATGCGTGGGCGCGGTCGAATTGTTGCGTGCGTCACCTTGACCTTTAGGTTAGCTTTACCTTACTTATGGGGCGTTACTCTTTTCTCCGCCGCCCTTGTAGGAAGGCTTCCCATGCGACGCCCCCTGGTCCGACGCCTGACCGCGCTCTTCGCGGCGGCACTCCTCCTCCCCGCCGTCGCAGGCTGCGGCGTCGACGAGGACGACGCGGGGCTCGTCATCTACTCGGGCCGCAACGAGAAGCTGGTCAAGCCGCTCCTCGACGAGCTGGAGAAGGCCGTCGGCACCACGGTCGCCGTCCGCTACGGCGAGAGTGCCGAACTCGCCGCCCAGATCCAGGAAGAGGGTGACAAGACCAAGGCCGGGCTGTTCTTCTCCCAGGACGCCGGCGCCCTCGGGGCCCTGTCCACGAAGGGCATGCTGGAGAAGCTGCCGCAGGCGTCCCTCGACAAGGTGGACCCCGGCTTCCGCGGTGGCGCGGGTGACTGGGTGGGCACCTCCGGGCGGGTCCGCGTGCTCGCGTACCACCCCGGGCAGGTGTCCAAGGTGCCGGACACCGTCCACGACCTGGTCAAGCCGGAGTGGAAGGGGAGGGTCGGCTACGTCCCGACGAACGCCTCCTTCCAGGCCTTCGTCACCGGCATGCGCGTCCTGGAGGGCGACGACGACACCCGTACCTGGCTGAAGGGCCTCAAGGCCAACGAGCCGAAGGTGTACGACAACAACCTCAAGGTGCTGGAAGCGGTCGGCAAGGGCGAGGTCTCGCTCGGACTGGTCAACCACTACTACTGGTACGAGCAGGTCGCCGAGAAGGGCGAGGCCAAGGTCAAGTCGAAGATCCACTTCCTCCCCGGTGGTGACGCGGGCGGTCTCGTCAACACCGCCGGTGTCGCCGTCCTCAAGGGAAGCGACCAGGCCGCGGTCGCCCAGAAGGCCGTCGACTTCCTGCTCTCGGAGAAGGCGCAGAAGTACTTCGCCGAGGACACCAAGGAGTACCCGCTCGCCTCGGGCGTGACCAGCACGGTCAAGGGCCTTCCGCCGCTGGCCTCCCTGGACGCCCCGAAGATCGACCTCGGGAAGCTGGAATCGCTTCAGGAGACCCTGAAGATGCTCCAGGAAGCCGGGATGGTCTGACCCCCATGCCCGTCACGGATCCCGTCACGCCGACGGATACCGCCACTGCCCACCGCCCGGACGGCGCCACCGCGCCGACCGGGCGGTGGCGTGCCGGCCGCCGGCCGCCCGCCGTCCTGCTCGTTCCCGCGGCCGTCGCCGCGGTGTTCGCCCTGCTGCCCCTCGGCTACCTCGCCGTCCGCTCCCTGGAGCGCGGTCCGGCCTTCGCCCTGGACGTCATCGCCGACGAGCGCACCGCCCACCTGCTCGGCCGCAGCCTCGGGCTGGCGGCCGTGGTCGTCTCGGCCTGCCTGGTCCTGGGCGTCTCCCTGGCCTGGCTGACCGTACGCACCGACCTGCCCGGCCGCCGGGCCTGGTCGGTGCTGGTGACCCTGCCGCTGGCCGTGCCGAGCTACGTCGCCGCCTTCGCCTGGCTGTCCGCCTTCCCGGAGCTGGCCGGCTTCACCGGGTCGGCCCTCGCGCTGACGCTGGTGAGCTTCCCGTACGTCTACCTGCCCGTCACCGCCGCCCTGCGCGGCACCGACCCGGCGCAGGAGGAGGTGGCCCGCTCCCTCGGCCACGGCCCGCTCAAGACCTTCCTGCGGGTGACGCTGCCGCAGCTGCGGCCCGCCGCCGCCGGCGGGGCGGTCCTCGTCGCGCTGTACGTGTTCTCCGACTTCGGTGCCGTGTCGCTGATGCGCTACGACACCTTCACCCGCGGCATCTACACCTCCTACCGGGCCAGCTTCGACCGCACCCCGGCCGCCGCCCTCAGCGTCGTCCTCGTGGTGATGACGATCGCCCTGGTCGCCGCCGAGGCGCGGACCCGCGGCCGGGCCGGGCACGCGAGAACCGGCGGCGGCACCGCCCGCCCCGCCGTTCCCGCCGCGCTGGGCCGCTGGCGGGCGCCCGCGCTGGCCTGGTGCGCGGCGGTCACCGGCGTCGCCGTCCTCACCCCGCTGGCGACGCTCGGGTACTGGCTGGCCGTCGGCAACTCCGCGACCTGGGACCCGGCCACGCTCCTCGACACCGCCGCCACCACCCTCGGCGTCGCCGCCGCGGGAGCCGCGCTCACCACCCTGCTCGCCCTCCCGGTCGGAGTGATCGCCGCGCGGTACCGGGGCCGGACCGCCCGGCTGCTGGAGCAGTCGGCCTACGCCGGGCACGCGCTCCCGGGCATCACCGTGGCCCTGTCCCTGGTCTTCTTCGCTGTTCGCTACGCCGAACCGGTCTACCAGGAACTCCCGTTGCTGGTCTGCGCGTACGCCGTGCTCTTCCTGCCCGTCGCCGTCGCCGGGACCCGCGCGGCCGTGCTCCAGTCCCCGCCCGTCCTGGAGGACGTCGCGCGCTCCCTCGGCCGTACCCCGCTGCGCGTGCTCCGCGAGGTGACCGTGCCGCTGGCCGCCCCCGGGGTCGCCGCCGGAGCCGCGCTCACCTTCGTCGTGTGCATGAAGGAACTCCCCGCCACCCTGCTGCTGCGCCCCACGGGAATGGACACCCTGGCCACCCGTCTGTGGACGGAGACCGGCACCGGATCCTTCGCCGCCGCCGCGCCCTACGCCGCGGCGCTGATCCTGCTGGCCGCCATCCCGTCCTACCTCCTCGGAAGGCACCGCACATGACCGACCTGCAGATCGCCGGACTGGCCAAGGCGTACGGCCCCGGTGCGGCGCCGGTCCTCGACGGCCTCGACCTCTCCCTCCCCGGCGGCGCGCTGACAGCGGTCCTCGGCCCCTCGGGCTGCGGCAAGACCACGCTGCTGCGCATCATCGCCGGCTTCCTGCGCGCCGACGCGGGCACCGTCACCCTCGACGGACGCGCGCTCAGCGGCCCCGGGGTCCACCTTCCGCCCGAACGCCGCCGCATCGGCATCGTGCCCCAGGAGGGCGCGCTCTTCCCGCACTTGAGCGTGGCCCGCAACGTCGCCTTCGGCCTGGCCGGCCTCGACCGGTCCGCCCGGCGGCGGCGCACGGAGGAGATGCTCGAACTCGTCGGACTGGCCGGCTACGGCGACCGCATGCCGCACGAGCTGTCCGGCGGCCAGCAGCAGCGCATCGCGCTGGCCCGCGCCCTGGCGCCGCAGCCCGCCCTGGTCCTCCTCGACGAGCCGTTCAACGCCCTCGACGCCGCCCTGCGCACCGGCGTACGGGCCGACGTACGCGCGGCCCTGCGCGCCACCGGTGCGACCGCCCTGCTCGTCACCCACGACCAGCAGGAAGCCCTCTCGACCGCCGACCTCGTCGCCGTCGTCCGGGACGGCCGCGTGGCCCAGTGCGCCACACCGCACGAGGTGTACAGCCGTCCCGCCGACCCCTGGGTGGCCGCCTTCGTCGGCGACGCGGTACTGGTCTCCGGCACCGCGGACCGGGACGCGGCGACCACCGCGCTCGGCCGCATCCCCCTGACGGACCCGCCCGGCCCGCTCCGCGAGGGCGTGGTGCTGCTGCGGCCGGAGCAGCTGCGGCTGACCGACCCGGACGCGGCCCGGGCCGGCGGCACGGTGACCGACGTCCGCTTCTACGGACACGACGCCATGGTCACCGTCGCCGTCGACGGCATCGACGAGCCCATCGACGTCCGGGTCCCCAGCCCGGCCTCGGCCCGGCCGGGGGAGCGCACGGGCATCGAGGTGACGGGGAAGGCGACCCTGCACCCCGCGGCCGTCTGATACGGGCCGTCAGATCCCTTACGGGGATCAGGACTTCGGCACGGTGTTGATGTGGTGGGTGCCGGCGCTGTAGAAACCGTCCACGGTTTTCTGGACGTCCGCCAGGGAAACGGCCTCATCGGCCTTGTAATAGAACCAGTTGACCTTCATGCCCCACGTGCGTGAACTCCCGGTGAAGGGAAGGTCGATGAACCAGTTGTTGAAGTGGATGTCCATCTTTTCGCGCGGGACGTACTTGCCGGTACTGGTGAACACCTCCTTGCCGTCCAGGGAATAGGTGACCTTTCCGTTCACAAAAGTGATCAACATGATGTGCCAGCCCTCGAGGCGCTGCTTCTTGAGGGAGCGGACGACCCGGTCCGGCGGATCGGCCTTGTGCCAGCTCACGGTGTCGAGTTGCGGGCCCACCGAACCCCAGCCGCCGTTCGGCAGGTACTCGAAGTCGAGTTCGCTGTAGTTCGTCGAGGACTCCGCGGCGGAGATCGGGAAGAAGGTCTCGACGACGTGGTCGCCGTTGCGACCGCTCACGGGCTTGTCGCTGAGGTAGACGCGAGCGGCGAAGGTGCCCGTGAAGAGGGGGGTGCCGGTGCTCTGCACCTCGACCTGCTTGGTGCCCTGCTTGGTGCCGTCGGTGGAGGACTCCAGCTGCAGGACCCTGCCCCCCTGGGCGGTCGGGTCGGCCGGGAAGCTGGCACCGGCGCTTGACCAGGTGTCCTTGATCCCCGGGCCGCCCCCGCCCTTGCGGATCTCCCAGCCGTTGGCGGCGAGAGCGGGGTCCTCGGGGCCGCTGTACTGGAAGCCGTCGAACAGGGTTCCGGGCGGTCCGGCCGGGGTCGGCGAAGCGCTGCGGGCGGGGGTGGGTGCGGTGGCACCGTCACTGGGGCCGCCGGAGCACGCGGCGAGCGCGCACAGGAGGGCGGGCAGCGTGAGCGCGGTCCACGCGCGGCGACGAGAGGTGCGGCGGGGATGGCTCACACGGGCTCCTTGAGGGCGTAGAGGCGGTACCTGGACACGCCCTTGGCACGAAGATCAATACATGAAGATCAATGACTGATCACATGAGGGGGTCATCCTAAGGTTCGCGGCGACCTGGGGTGACCCCGGCCACCGGGATCCCGGTGGAAAGGCCTCGGTCGAACACGCATCGATCAGTATCGGACGACCGTGCGTGCAGGTTTACCGACTGGTACTGCCAATTGGTATTTCAATCCGATTACGGCACGTGGGCAGATCGCGCTAAAAGCAGACATCGGGCCCAAGTCGATTCAGGCCGGTGCACTAGCGTTCGCCCTGCCATCCTGCGGTCTACGTACCCTGCTCTGAAAGGCCTCGCACGGTGCGCTCAGCCATTACTCCCATTCAACGCGGATCGGCGCACCAGGAGCAGCCTGAAATGTCCGAGTCGAGCTTTGACGAGCCCGCTCCCGCACCGGTTTTCGTCGATCAGTCGGGACTGCGCGGCCGTCTGCTGCGGGGGCTCGGCTGGCCGGTCTCCGTCGTCGGAGCGATCCTCGCGATCGCCATGGGCGGCAGCCTGATCGGCATGCAGGCGGACGCCCCGGCGATGGGCATACCCGTACAGTCCTCGCGGTCGCCCGCCCCGCCGTCCTCGGCCGCGCCGTCGTCCACCCCGTCGGCCGCGCCGCCCCCGTCGTCCTCGGCCCGGACGGCCACCCGGTCCGCCACACCGCAGGCGAAGTCCTCGGCCACCCCGTCGAAGCCGTCGGCCGGCACACCGAAGTCCCCGGCCGCGCCGACGAAGTCCTCGGCCACGAAACCCCCGGCCGCCACACAGAAACCCCCGGCGGCCACGCCGAAGCCCATGGCCGCGACGCCGAAGCCCCTGGCGGCCACCTCGACTTCCACGGCCACCGCGCCGTCCGCGGCCGGGCCTTCGGGTCCGGCCGAGAACCCCTGATCTTCCGCACCACCCATCTCCAGGAGCGTCATTGTCCCGCCATCAGCGCCGCCGGCAGTCCCTGCTGAGGCCGCGCCGACTGGCCGCGCCGCCACTGCGCTTCTTCATGCCGCTGTCCCTGCTGGCGTGCTTGCTTGCGCTTCTCGTGCTGCGCGGCCTCGCCACCAACGAGGCGTTCCACGACGACCGGATCGCGATCTCGGTCGACAAGACGACCGTGCCGGACCACCTGCTCAAGGGCGGTCCGGTCATCGACGCGCGCGGCAGCAAGAACGCTCAGCCCGTGAGCTATCACATCCCCGACCGCACCGCGGTACTGAGCTTCGACGACGGTCCCTCACCGGAGTGGACCCCGAAGATCCTGGACGTCCTCGCCGCCCGCGACGTCCGGGCGGACTTCTTCGTGACCGGTGCCATGACCACGCGCAACCCGGAGCTGATCCGCGAGATCGTCGCGGGCGGCCACGAACTCGGCGTGCACACCTTCACCCACTCCGACATGGCGTATCAGTCCAAAGGCCGGATCGGCTGGGAACTGGCGCAGACGCAGCTCGCCCTGGCCGGCGTCGCGGGCGTCCACAGCGCGCTGTTCCGCCCGCCGTACTCCTCCGACGCCACGGCGATGGACGACTGGAACTACCCGGTGATCAAGTACGTCGGCGCGCGCGGCTACCTCACCGCGTTCATCGACCGCGACACCGAGGACTGGAAGCGGCCCGGAGTCGAGGAGATCGTCAAGCGGGCGATGCCGGCCAAGCCCGGAGCGGGCGCGCTGATCCTGTTGCACGACGCGGGTGGCGACCGTACCCAGACCATCGCCGCGCTCGAGCAGATCATCGACAAACTGAAGGCCGAGGGCTACCGCTTCACCACCATCTCCGAGGCGCTCGGCGCCTCCAGCGCCACCGTGCCGGTGCACGGATACCAGCTGTGGGCGGGCAAGGGATTCCTCTGGGCCACCCAGTTCGCCGTGCACACCCTGCCGGTGCTGGTCGGGCTGCTGGCCCTCGTCGGCTTCCTCAACTTCGGCCGTTTCGGGCTGATGCTCGTCCTCGCACCGATGCACGCCCGCCGCGCCAAGCGGCGGGACGCCTGGGGAGCGCCCGTCACCCGGCCGGTGACCGTGCTGGTCCCGGCCTACAACGAGCGCGAGTGCATAGCCAACACCCTCAACTCCCTGGCCGTCAGCGATTATCCGATCGAGGTGATCGTCATCGACGACGGCTCCACGGACGGCACCGCGGACATCGTCGAGGAGATGGGCCTGCCGTTCGTCCGGCTGATCCGCAAGGTCAACGGCGGCAAGTCCAGCGCGCTCAACAGCGGTATCGCGGCCGCCTCGCACGAGATCATCGTGATGATGGACGGCGACACCGTCTTCGAGCCGTCCACCGTGCGCGAGCTGGTCCAGCCCTTCGGCGACCCGGCGATCGGCGCGGTCGCGGGCAACGCGAAGGTCGGCAACCGCGACAGCCTGATCGGCGCCTGGCAGCACATCGAGTACGTCCTCGGCCACAACCTGGACCGCCGGATGTACGACATGCTGGGCGTCATCCAGACCATCCCCGGCGCGGTCGGCGCCTTCCGCAAGGAGGCCCTGGACCGGGTCGGCGGGATGAGCGACGACACCCTCGCCGAGGACACCGACATCACCATCGCGGTGCTCTGCGACGGCTGGCGGATCGTCTACGCCGAGCACGCCCGCGCCTGGACCGAGGCTCCCGCCAGCCTCCAGCAGCTCTGGTCCCAGCGGTACCGCTGGAGCTACGGCAGCATGCAGGCGATGTGGAAGCACCGCGGCGCGGTGACCGCCCGCGGCCCGGCCGGGCGCTTCGGCCGGGTCGGGCTCCCGCTCGTCGTGCTGTTCGGCGTGGTCGCCCCGCTGCTGGCGCCGCTGGTCGACTTGTTCCTGCTGTACGGCGTGCTGTTCGGGAACGCCCCGATCACCCTCACCAGCTGGGGCGGCTTCATCCTGCTCCAGGCCGCACTGTCCTGGTACGCCTTCCACCTCGACCGCGAGAAGCCCTGGCACCTGATCAGCCTGCCGATCCAGCAACTGGTCTACCGACAGCTGATGTACATCGTCCTGTTGCAGTCCGCGATCACGGCGATGACCGGGGGCCGACTGCGCTGGCAGAAGCTCCGGCGCACCGGTGAGGTCGCTGTACCGGTGGAGGTCTGACCATGACTGCGTTCATCGACCGCGGGCGCCCGCAGGACACCGTCCAGTTGAGGGTCCTCGCCATTCCGCGACAGCCGGGCCCGGTGCGGGAGCCGGAGCCCGAGACGCCGTCCCCGCGCAAGGGCGGCCGCGACCGCTATCTCGACCTGCTGCGCGCGCTGGCACTGGTCCGCGTGATGATCTACCACAACTTCGGCTGGTTCTGGCTGCCGCTCGTCTTTCCGTCCATGGGCGTGATGTTCGCGCTGGCCGGCTCGCTGATGGCCCGCTCGCTCAGCCGTCCCGCTCTCGGCGTGATCCGCGGCCGACTGCGCCGCCTGCTGCCGCCGATGTGGCTGTTCGGCGCCGTCCTGATCACCCTCCAAGTCCTCGACGGCTGGGGCCCCGACTCCGACGGCCACCCCACCTGGTGGTGGACCAAGCTGGCGTTCTGGATCCTGCCGCTGAGCACTCCGCCGTACGGGGAAGGCCTGCCCGGTTTCGGCCTGGTGGACGGCGGCTGGGCCCTGCAGATCACCGTCCCGCTCTGGTACCTCCGGGCGTACCTCTGGTACGTGCTGCTCTCGCCGCTCATGCTCTGGGCGCTGCGAAGGCTTCCGTGGGTGACGCTGTTCAGCCCCCTGGCGCTGTTGATCGTCATGAACACGTTCTTCGCCGACCAGGATTTCCTCTACTGGCGGGTCTGGGAGACCGCCAACGACTTCACGATGTTCGGCTCCTGCTGGATCCTCGGCATGGCCCACCAGGAGGGGCTGCTCAAGAAGATCCCGCAGTACGTACTGCCGTCCGTCGCGCCGCTCGTCATGGTGGCCGGCTTCTGGTACCTGCAGACCCGGCCGGTCGATCCGACCGTTCACACCGACATCGAGTCCTGGCCGATCGCCCAGGCGCTGTGGTCCTTGGGCTTCGTCGCCATCCTGCTCCACGTGAGCCCGTCCTGGGACCAGTGGCCCAGGCTGCTGGAGCGGTGGAACGGCCTGGTCAGCCTGCTCAACTCACGCGCCGTCAGCGTCTACTTGTGGCACCAGGTCGCTCTGGTGGCCGCGATCCCGCTGATCGACCCCCTCTGGAGCGTCCCCTTCGTCTACGCCAACTTCCAGTGGCTGCTGGCCAGCCAGTGGTTCACGCTCCTGGTGGCGATCCCGCTGGTCGCCCTGCTGGTGCTGACCTTCGGCTGGGTCGAGGACGTGGCCGCCAAGCGCTCGCCGCGCCTCCTGCCGTACCCGCGCCGCCGGCGCGGCAGACGCCGGGCCGCCGACTGACGGAGCTGCGGCTGCACCGTCGCGCAGGGCGCCCGGGCACGGGCGCCGTTCGCACGCACGGGAAACGACATCCGCATCGGCACCCGGCACGCGGCGGGTCAGACGTGTGTGTCGGCGCCCCGCGCACGCGGCAGCGGCGCATCGCCGAGCGGGCTCGAAAGGCCGGCACGGGCCCGCTTGACGGTCAAGTGGACCTGCAGGACGCCGGTCCACACGAGCGCCGCGCCCAGCAGGTGGAGCATCACGAGGAGCGAGGGCAGGGCCGTCACGGACTGCACCAGCCCCACGAGGCCTTGGCCCAGGAGTACGGCCAGGAATCCGACCGCCTTGCGGCGCGCGGCGCCGAAGCCGTCCTTGGGCAGCGCGGAGAGCAGGGCTCCGGCCAGGACCAGGACCGCCCCGGCCAGCACCCCGTGGACGATGGTCACGGCCGTCCAGTCGAACGGCATCCGTGGCACGTCGGAGGAGTCGCCCGCGTGCGGACCGGAGCCGGTGGCGAGCGTGCCCACGACGACCAGCAGTGCCGTCACGGTGACCAGGGCCGCCGACAGCGACCGGATCCGCGCGTCGGACCGCGGCGTGAGCGGGACCGGCGCGTCGGCCCGGTCGACCTCGCCGCTCGCGGCACCCGGACCCGCACCCGCATCGGCGTACGCCGCGTGCCAGGTGTACACCGCCGCGGTGAGCAGCAGCGTGGCCGCGAGGAAGTGAGCGGCAACGATGTAGGGGCTCAGCCGCATCCACACGGTCACCCCGCCGACGACCGCGTTGAGCATGACGATCCAGAACTGCGCCCAGCCTCCGCGCAGGACTGCGGGCATCGGCCTTTCCTGGAGACGCGCGGTAATGATGACCCAGCCCACCACCGCGCACAGCGCCCCGGTCAGAAGCCGGTTCCCGAACTCGATGACACCGTGCAGCCCCATTTCCGCGGTGGGGGCCAGCGTCTCTCCCGTACACATGGGCCAATCGGTACAGCCGAGACCGGAGCCGGTGACACGGACGATCCCACCGGTCACGATGATCGCGATGCTCGCCACGACCGAACCCAGTGCGGCCGCTCTGACGCTTCTCGCTCCGAGCGAGTACCTGTCGGCAAGCCATGAGAGGGGAGTGCGCACGATCAGCCTTTCCTCAAGTCGCTTTGGCGCGTCGCGGTGCGGGGACCTCAGGGTACGCCGCACGTTCACCCCGGCCTGACGGGGCGTCGTACACCCGACGGGGCGAGGGTGCGGGGCCGCAACGTGGCCGTGCCGAGCACAGGACGGCGACAAGCCGCCGCCCTCCGTCGCGAGGCCGGCGAGGGCTCGCGACGGACGGGGGGAGGGGATCAGCGCAGTCCGGCGAAGAGGTCGTTCTCGGGTAGGGCGGCGCCGGTGGTGTCCTTGACGCGCACGAAGGTCTCCGTGCCCATCAACTCGCCGAACCTCTCGACGCCCATCTTGAGGAAGAAGATGCCCTCGCCCTGACTAGCGTGCGCGGCCAGCGCGTCGAACTTCTGGCCACTGAACGCGAGGGTGTCCACCCAGGTGCTGATCTGGTCGTCGGGGAGGCCGATCTCTGCCATCGCGGCGGCCTCGGCGGGGTCCGGCTCCGCCATGTCCCCCTGGAACTCGCGCATGATCTCCCCGAACCGCCGCATCGCGGAGTGGGGCATCGTCGTCCAGTACACCTTCGGTGTCAGCGTGGTCATCTCCAGCGCGGCCATCGTGATGCGGTGGGCCTGGATGTGGTCGGGGTGGCCGTAGAAGCCGTTCTCGTCATAGGTGACGACCACGTCGGGACGGTAGTGGCGCATGAGTTCCGCAAGTCGGGCTGCGCCTTCCTCCACTGGGGTCTGCCAGAAGGATCCGGGGGCGTCGTTGCTCGGCCAGCCCATCATTCCGGAGTCGGCATAGTCGAGCATCTCCAGGTCACTGACCTTCAGGACGTCACAGCTCGCCTCGAGTTCTCGACGGCGCATCGCGGCGACGGCCGCCGGATCGTGCCCGGGATCGCCCGGCTTGACACCCCCCGGGCCGTCACCGCAACCGCCGTCCGTACACGTCACGAGAACCGTGCGGATGCCTTCCGCCGCGTACCGGGCGAGGACTCCGCCGGTTCCGGTGGCCTCGTCGTCGGGGTGGGCGTGTACTGCCATGAGCGTCAAGGGCCGGTCAGTCATGAAACAGTCCTCCTGCAGCAATGCGTCTTGGGCCGGGTGCGCGGCGGGCGTACCGCGATCCCGGGGTCCGGATCCCGGCGGGGCGGACGGCCTGGTGGTCTCCCTGTTGCCCCGCACCTTCGGCGCCGGTCCCTCGATGCAACCGCGCGGACCGGACCGCATGTTCCCGGTGCGGCCGCCCGGCCTTCAGCTGGGACGAGCAGGCCTTCGTTAGACCACGGAGAGCAGGTCCACCACGAAGACGAGCGTCGAGCCTGCCGGGATCAGGGGCGAGGGGGACTGGTTTCCGTAGCCGAGCCGCGGGGGAACGATGATCTCGCGCCGACCGCCGACCTTCATGCCCCTGAGACCCCGGTCCCAGCCCTTGATGACCCTGCCACCGCCCACGGCGAACTTGAACGGCTCGCCCCGGTCCCAGGAGGCGTCGAACTCCCTTCCGGACTCGAAGGTGACCCCGACGTAGTGGACCCGGACGACCCTGCCCGGCTTCGCCTCCGGCCCGTCCCCGACGACCAGGTCCCGGATCGTCAGCTCCTGGGGAGCATCACCCCCCGGGAGTTCGATCTCCGGCTTCGTCAGTTCACTCATCGCAGCCTCATCGCTCTCCGCCGGAATCCTCGTACGGACCAGCCGGGCTGGTCACCCCGTGCAGCGTAACCCTGGGCGCCGCTGATCCCCTTCCCGTGCGGTGGCGCACGGCCGACGCGGCGGGCGGGGACGTCGTGACCGTGCGCGGCCGGGACGGCCTCGTGGGGTATACGTCGTTGGGCTGGGCCGATGTCTGCGAAGGGATGGGTTGCCGTGGAGCGTACGACCTGTTGTGTGGTGGGAGGCGGGCCCGCCGGGATGGTGCTGGCCCTGCTCCTGGCCCGGGCCGGGGTGGAGGTCACCGTGCTGGAGAAACACGGCGACTTCCTACGCGACTTCCGCGGCGACACCGTCCATCCGTCCACCCTGGCGCTGCTGGAAGACATCGGCCTCGCCGAGCGCTTCGCCCGGCTGCCGCAGCGGCGCGTGACCTCGGTGCAGCTGCCCATCGGGCCGGACCGCTCCCTCGTCACGGTCGGGAACATCGGGGCGCTGCCCGGGAAGTACAACTACATCGCGATGGTGCCGCAGTGGGACCTGCTCGACCTACTCGCCGATGAGGCGCGCAAGGAACCGTCCTTCCGGCTGCGCATGGACACCGAGGCGACGTCCTTCCTGATGGAAGGCGGTCGGGTGGCGGGCGTGCGGTACCGCACCGCGGACGGCGCCACCGGCGAACTCCGGGCCACGCTGACCGTCGCCTGCGACGGCCGCGGGTCCTTCGCCAGGGTGCTGCCCGAGCTCGGCCTGGAGGACTTCCCCTGCCCGATGGACGCCTGGTGGTTCCGGATGCCGCGTCACGAAAGCGATCCCGGCGGGCTCGTGGGAGGCCTGGGCGAGCGGTTCTTCAGCGCGCTCATCGACCGCGGCGACTACTGGCAGTGCGCGGGTCTCATCCCCAAGGGGACCGATGCCGAGCGCCGCGCGGAAGGCCTGGACCGGTTCACGGCCCAGTTCGCGCGGGCCGTCCCGTGGCTGGCCGACCGGGTGCACTCGGTCACCTCCTGGGGCGAGATCAAGCTGCTCGACGTACGGCTGGACCGGCTGCGCCGGTGGCACCGGCCGGGGCTGCTGTGCATCGGCGACGCCGCCCACGCCATGTCGCCGGTCTTCGGCATCGGCATCAACCTCGCCGTACAGGACGCGGTGGCAGCGGCCCGCTACCTCGTGGGACCGCTGCGGGCGGGGACGGTAGGACTGCACGACGTACGCCGCGTACAGCGCCGCCGCATGCCCACGACGGTGGCGACCCAGGGCCTGCAACGCCTGGCCCACGCCCAGGTCATCGAACCCCTGCTGGCCGGGCGCACCGCGTTCGGCCACCCGCGGGCGGCGAAGCGGCTGACGGAGCTCGTCACCGACTCGCGGTGGCTGAATCAGGTGCCGGCCTATTTCATCGGCTACGGGGCCCTGCGCGAACGGCCGCCGGCGGAATCGATCCGAGGCGGCTCCGTGGTGGAAGAGCCGCCCACGGCCCCCTGACACGGCCGGTGATGTTCGTCGAGCACGGCCCGGGCTTCGGTCGTGCCGCGGCCCCGCAGAGGTCCGCACCCGTCAGCCGCCGCGGCGAGCCCGTACCCGGTCAGGGGCGAAAGCGCAGCGGGTGGTCCGCCGGCACCTCCACTACGGCGATGCGCACGCCGTCGGGGTCGGCGATCCACATCTCGATCAGGCCCCAGGGCTCGCGCCGTGGCGGCCGCAGTACTTCGACGCCGCGGCCGCGCAGTTCCTCGTACGCCGCCCGCACGTCCGCGACTTGGAGCCACAGGCGAAGACCGGGCGCGGGCGGCGCCTCGGCGCGCCCCGATACCTCGAGGAACCCGCCGCCGAGGAAGTAGACCGTCCCCCGCTCGGGTCCGGTGCCGAACTCGCGGTAGACGGCGAGCCCCAGGGCGTCGCCGTAGAAGGCGCGTGAGCGCTCGGGATCCACGGGACGCAGCAGGATCCTGCTGCCCAGCACATGCATCGTGTCCCCTATCTCCGCTCGCCCGGCGTACGGGCCCCGAGGGCCCTGACGGCGGCGATCATCCGGTCCCAGAACTGGTCGGTCTCCAAATCCACCGCGACTCGGGCGTTGACCGGGCGGTCGACGTAACCCTGCAGGTCCACCACGGTGGCGCCGCGCGTGTAGCGGCCGTGCAACTCCACGACGACGTTCGCGTCCACACAGTGCACGAGCCCGGGATCGATGACCCGGGCCACCGCGACGGGGTCGTGCAGCGGCGGGTGCGGGAACCCCCACAGCGTGCGGTACGTGGACGCGAAGAAGGTCAACAAGTCGGCGCACATGGGCCCGAGGGGTGGACCGAGCGCCTCGAAGCGGGCCACCACCTCGGGCGTGGCCAGCGCCTGGTGAGTGACGTTGAGACCGCACATGGTGACGGGCACGCCGCTGCGGAAGACGATGTCCGCGGCCTCCGGATCCGTGAGGATGTTGAACTCTGCTGCCGGGGTCCGGTTGCCCCGCTCCGTCGATCCGCCCATCAGGACGATCTCGCGGATGCGGGAAGCGTCCTGCGGAAAGCGGGTCAACAGGAGGGCGATGTTGGTCAACGGCGCCGTCGGTACGAGAGTGACCGGCTCCGGATGCCCGGTCAGCATCCGGTGGATGAGGTCCACCGCGTGCTCCGGTACGACGTCCACGGTGGGCTCAGGGAACACCGGCCCGTCGAGGCCGGAGGCGCCGTGCACGTCGCCCGCGACGCCGAGCGCCTGGACGAGCGGCCGGCCGCAGCCCGCCGCGATGGGCACATCGGTGATCCCGGCCACCGTGCACACGCGCCGCGCGTTCAGGGTGGTCTTGTCGAGTGTCTGATTGCCCGCGACCGTGGTGATGGCCAGCAGATCGACCGCGGGGTCCCCGGCCGCCAGCATGATCGCGAGGGCGTCGTCGTGTCCGGGATCGCAGTCGATGATGATCGGGACGGGCACGTCGCTCCTGCCGGTGCGGGATCGTGGACCCTCCAGTGTGGCGCCGTCCCGGTCCCGTGACCAGGAGGCGCCCGCGGGGCGGCTGGGAAACGTGCTACCCGGCCGCTGCCACCAGGTGCTTCGTGAACCAGTCCAGGGCAAGGCCGGCCACTTCGTCCAGCGCTCCCGGTTCCTCGAACAGGTGCGTGGCGCCGGGGACGACTTCGAGCCGGTTCACGCAGCGCAGTTCCCGCTGGGCCCGCCGGTTGAGGTCGAGCACCTGCGTGTCGCGGCTGCCCACGATGAGGAGCGTGGGCGCCCGTACGTCGGCGATGCGTGGCCCGGCGAGGTCGGGCCGGCCGCCACGGGAGACCACGGCGCCGATGTCCGCGTCGGCGGACGCGGCGGCCCGCAACGCTGCGGCGGCTCCGGTGCTCGCTCCGAAATAGCCGATCGGGACGGTCTGGAGGTGCCGCAGCCAGCGGGTGGCGTCCGCCAGCCTCCGGCTGAGGGTCTCGATGTCGAAGACGTTCGCGCGGTCGGCCTCCTCCGCCGGCGTGAGCAGGTCGAAGAGCAGGGTGCCCAGGCCCGCCCCGTGCAGGGCCGTCGCGACCGACCGGTTGCGCGGGCTGTGGCGGCTGCTGCCGGAGCCGTGGGCGAACATGACGACCGCCCCGGCATCCTTCGGCAGTGTGAGGTCCCCGGCCAGCCTGACACCGCCCGCGTCCACCACCACCTCGGCGGCCCGGGCGGGCCGACGCGCTGCGAGGCCCTCCGCGGCTCGCGCCAGCAGGACGACGACCTCGTCGTCGGAGGTCTGGGAGAAGTCCTGGTACCACTCCCCGACGGCGCGGAAGGCGGGTGGTGCGGAGAGGCACACCACCTCGTCCGCTTCGGTGCGCAGCCGGGCGACGGCATCCGGCGGCGCCACCGGAACGGCCAGAACCACCCGGGCCGCACCCATCGCCCGCACGACCGCGCACGCGGCTGCGGCCGTGGAGCCGGTGGCGATCCCGTCGTCCACCACGACCACCGTCCGGCCGTCGAGCGGCACGCGCGGACGATCGTCGCGGAACCTCCGTGCCTGGCGTGCGAGTTCCGCCTCCTCGGCGTGCTCGACGGCCGTGAGGTCCTCCTTCCCGACCCGGCTCCGGCGCACGATGTCGTCGCTGATGACCCGGACGCCTCCCTCGCCGATGGCACCGAATCCCAGCTCCCGGTGGTGCGGGACCCCGAGCTTTCGGACCACGATCACATCGAGTGGGGCGCCCAGCGCCCGCGCCACCTGGAACGCCACCGGGACTCCGCCACGGGGCAGGCCCAGGACGACGGGATGCGCCGCCTCCAGGTGACGCAGGGCTTCGGCGAGATGCCGTCCGGCGTCCGCGCGATCAGTGAACATCATGGTGGCTCACCCCCATGAGGGGAGACGGAACCCTGTACACACCTCCTTCGAAGCAACCCCATGTGTGGCTCCGGTGCAAGCCGGGGCCAATCGGCGTAGCGCGGACGTCCGCCGACGGCGGGGCACGTGACAGGGCCCGGCCGGGTGACTACGGCCCCGGCCGGGCCCTGCGTGCGTGGGGCTTCGTCGCGCGTCCGGTGCCGCCGCGCTCGATTCCTCTCCGCCACGCTGACACACGCGGTGACGCCGCGCACCATGTGCGTCACGCTGTGTGGCGGGCGGGTGAGGTCCGGGTCGATGCGCGGCCTCGGGGTGCGGCCGAACCGCCCCGCGCCGACGATGGGTGTCTGCCACCATCCGCCGCTGTCGTGAGGAGCCCGTCCATGCTGGAGCGCACGCTGAAGAAGGACCGCACCCAGGTCACGTTCATCCTTCCCGCCGACACCCCGCCCGGCCCGGTCAGCGTGGTGGGCGATTTCAACGACTGGCGGCCCGGCGTCCACACGCTCAAGACCCGCAAGGACGGCAAGCGCGCGGTCACGGTCGAGCTGCCCAGCGCGAGCGTCCACTCGTTCCGGTATCTGGCCGCCGGGGACTACTGGTTCAACGACGAAAGCGCGGGCGACCTGGAAGGCCCCAACAGCCGCCTCCACGCCTGAGTTCCCGGGCCGCGTCGAGTCAGTCTGATCCGCGCACGCGGGGGCACGCACGCGAAGACCCTTGCGGACCCGTGCCGGTACGGACGGTTCCCGTGGGGAAGCCCGGGTAGCCGCCACGGGAGGGGTCCGTCGCTTCGACGCGGACCCAGGGAGCAGCACGCGATCGGCCGACCGCCGAGAAGGAGCGTGAGGAGGCGGAATGACGGCCAAGGAGGCACTGGCGCGCTACCAGCAGCGGCGCGACTTCTCCAAGACTGCCGAACCCGAAGGGCGCCGTTCCCGGCGGCCCGGTGCACGGGCGGCCGGGAAGCCCGCCGAGCGGCCCTCGTTCGTGGTCCAGATCCACGACGCACGGAGCATGCACTTCGATTTCCGCCTGGAAGCGGACGGCGTGCTGAAGTCGTTCGCCGTACCCAAGGGGCCGTCGAAGGATCCGCACGACAAGCGGTTCGCGACGCCGACCGAGGACCACCCCCTGGAATACCGGGACTTCGAGGGCGTGATTCCGCAGGGCGAGTACGGCGGCGGCACGGTGATCGTGTGGGACGAAGGCACGTACCGCAATCTTTCCTCCGGCCGGGACGGCCGGGAGATCCCGCTGTCCCGGGCGCTCGAGCAGGGACATGCCTCGTTCCGGCTCTACGGCCACAAGCTGCACGGCGGCTACTCGCTGACCCGCTTCCGCACCGATGAGGACGGCGGGCGCGAAGCCTGGCTGCTCGTGAAGCACGCCGACGGCCGCGCCGATTCGGCGGGGGCGCCCGCCCCCCGCCGGGCACGCTCGGCCCGTACCGGCCGCACTCTGGGACAGGTGGCGGCCGAAGCCGCGCGCCACGGCGGTGACCGGGCATGAACGGCCCGCGGAGCGGCAGGTCCCGAGGCGTCGCCCACCGCGGCCGGCCCGTCGGGAGGACCTGATGACCACGACGACGAAGCGTGTCCGGGTGAGCGGCCACACGGTGGAACTGAGCCGTCCGGACAAGGTGCTCTTCCCCCAGGACGGCTTCACGAAGGCAGACCTGGCCGCGTACTACCGCACGGTGGCCCGGCGCATGCTGCCCCACCTGCGAGGCCGCCCGCTCATGCTGGAGCGCCATCCCGACGGGATCGACGGCCCCGCCTTCATGCAGAAGGAGGTGTCCGCACACTTCCCCGACTGGATCCACCGGGCCGAGCTGCCCAAGGAGGGCGGCACCGTCACGTACGCCGTCTGCGACGACACGGCCACGTTGCTCTACCTCACCGACCAGGCGTGCATCACGCCGCACCGCTTCCTCTCCAAGGCCGACCGGCCCGACTTTCCCGACCGCCTCGTCTTCGACCTCGACCCGCCCGGCGAGGATTTCGCCCTGGTGCGCCGCGCGGCGCTCGCCCTGCACGAGCTGTTGGAGGAACTGGACCTGCCGTCCCTCGTGATGACGACCGGGTCCCGCGGTCTGCACGTCCTCGTACCCCTCGACCGCGGCGCGCCCTTCGACGAGGTACGGGACTTCGCGCGCGACGTCGCGGACCTGCTGGCCCACCGCCACCCCGGCGAGCTCACCACCGAGCAGCGGAAGAAGGCCCGCCGGGGCCGCCTCTACCTCGACGTACAGCGCAACGCCTACGCCCAGACCGCCGTGGTGCCCTACGCCGTCCGAGCCCGCCCCGGAGCCCCGGTCGCCGCGCCCATCGCCTGGGCCGACGTCGACGACCCGGCCCTCGGCGCACGCCGCTGGACGATGGCCGACGCCGACGGCCTGCTGGAGGACAACCCGTGGAAGGACCCGCCGGGGCCCCGCTCGCTGCCCCGGGCCCGCAGCCGCTTCGAGGACGTACGAACGAGCACGGTCTGAAGGTCATCATGTCCACGTCCGTCACGGTGAAGCGCCTACTGGAGGAGTACGGGCAGACCCATGCGCGGGAAGCCGGCATCCGGCTGCAGAACACACCGGCGCCGCTGTACCAGCTGCTGACGCTCTGCGTGCTCTTCTCGGTCCGCATCAAGGCGGACATCGCGGTGGCCGCGGCCCGCGAACTGTTCGGGGCCGGGATGCGCACGCCGCGGGCGATGGCGGCGGCCTCGTGGCAGGAACGGGTGGACGCACTCGGCCGCGCCCACTACCGCCGCTACGACGAGAGCACGTCCACCGCGCTCGGCGCCGGCGCCGACCTCGTTCTCGACCGGTACGGCGGGGACCTGCGCCGGCTGCGCGAGGAGGCCGACGGGGATCCGGACCGAATCCGCGAGCTGTTGCGCGAGTTCCCGCGCATCGGGCCGGTCGGAGCGGACATCTTCGGCCGCGAGGCCCAGGGCGTATGGCCCGAGCTGCGCCCGGCCTTCGACGCGCGGGCGCGCCGTGCGGCCGCCTCGCTGGGACTTCCGCATTCGCCTGACGGTCTGGCGCGCCTCGTCGCCGCCGACGACCTTCCGAGGCTCGCGGCGGCGCTGGTCCGCGTCGAACTGGCCGACGGAGCCGTCCGCGTCCTGAGCGAGGCCGGCTGAGAGCCGCACACGACGTCAGCCGTTGCCGGGGGACTCCGTGCGGGGCTGTTTTCGCCGGCTGCCGCCGGGCAGGCGCGGACCATGAATCAGTCGAAGGCACCGGTACTCGAGGCATTGGCCGCTTATCACGACAGCGGGCAGACACCGTTCACGCCTCCGGGTCACAAGCAGGGGAAGGGAGCGGATCCGCGCGTCCGCGCCGTGCTCGGCGACGCGGTGTTCCGCTCCGACGTGCTGGCCACCAGCGGGCTGGACGACCGCACCTCCTCCCACGCCGTGGTGAAGGCGGCGGAGGCACTGATGGCCGAGGCCGTTGGCGCCGACCACGCCTTCTTCTCCACGTGCGGCAGCTCTCTGTCGGTGAAGTCGGCGATGCTGTCCGTGGCCGGACCGCACGAGAAGCTGCTGGTGGGCCGGGACGCCCACAAGTCCGTCGTCTCGGGCCTGATCCTCTCGGGCATCCGGCCCGTCTGGGTAGACCCGCAGTGGGATGCCGAACGGCACCTGGCGCACCCGCCGTCCGCCGAGGCCTTCGAGGCGGCCTTCGCCGAGCATCCCGACGCCCGCGGAGCCCTGGTCGCCACGCCGACCCCGTACGGCACCTGCTCGGACTCGGCCGCCATCGCCGAGGTCTGCCACCGGCGGGGCCGCCCCCTGATCGTCGACGAGGCATGGGGCGCCCACCTGCCCTTCCACCCCGACCTTCCGACCTGGGCCATGGACGCCGGAGCCGACGTCTGCGTGACCTCCGTCCACAAGATGGGCTCAGGGCTGGAGCAGAGCTCGGTCTTCCACCTCCAGGGGGACCTGGTCGAGCCCGAGGTGCTCAGGAGCCGCGAGGACCTGCTCGGCACCACGAGCTCCTCCGTGCTCGTGTACGCGGCGCTGGACGGCTGGCGTCGGCAGATGGTCGAGCAGGGGAGGGTCCTCTACGACGACGCGCTCGCCCTGGCGCACGAGGTCCGCGACCGGATCTCCCGCATCGACGGCATGCGGGTCCACGGCCGGGAGGACTTCTGCGGGCCCGGCAAGGCCGCGGACATGGACCCCCTGCAGATCATCATCGACCTCAGCGCGTGGGGGGTCACCGGCTACGAGGCCGCCGACTGGCTGCGGGCGAACCACCGGATCAACCTCCACATCGCCGACCACCGCCGCATCAGCGCCCAGCTCACGCACGCCGACGACCACGGCACGGCCGAGGCCCTGCTGCACGCCCTGACCGACCTGGCCGCACACGTCCCGCGGCTGCGCACCGGTCAGCCGGTCGACGTCCCGCCACCGTCCCTGCTGAGGCTGGAACAGGCGGCCCTGCCCCGCGACGCCTACTTCGGGCCGACCGAGCAGGTGCCCTGGGAGAAGGCGGACGGACGGATCACCGCCGAGATGCTGACCCCCTACCCTCCGGGCATCCCGGCGGCGGTGCCCGGCGAACGCCTCACCGCCGACGTACTGCGCTACCTGCGCTCCGGAGTCGGGGCGGGCATGGTCGTCCCGGACGCGGTCGACAGGAACGTCATGAGCGTGCGGGTGCTTCGCGAGGACTGACACCGGCGCCCGGGTGAACCGGTGGGTGCCGAAGCGGCAGGGCTTGTCCTATCCCAGGGCGGCGTTTTCGCCCAGCAGGTCCAGCAGCAGCGGCCTGTGGAGGGCGGCGACCGGTTCGAGCAGGTCGGGGTGGCGCAGCAAGGGCGCGGCGTCCTGTTCGTGGTCACCGGGCCGGTGAGGCGGGTGACATCGCCGGCCTGGCCCCGATCGACGAGGTGGTGGCCGCTCACGGCGAGGGCGGGGGACGCGAGGAGGCAGGCGGCCCAGCTGACGACGGATTCGTCCACCCATGTCCGCCAGTCGGCATCGGCGTCGCCGCCCCGATCGGCGCCGGTCAGCCGGTCCAGCCGGGCGCTTCCGCCCGGGCCGAGGAGATGCAGAAGCTGTGCGTCGAGGGGGGTCGGGTACCGCAGGGCGGCGGCGAGGGTGACGGCCTGCCGGGCCTGGGCCTCGGCCAGGGCCCGGCTGAACGCGCCCGGGGAGGGCGGGAAGGCTGTCAGCAGCCAGCGTGTGCCGGCGGCTATGACGGGCGTGAGATCGGCGGACACGGAAGCTTCCCAGGGGAGCGTGCTCGCCTGGGACCGGGACGGGTCCGCGAGCTGTGGCGCGAAGCTGCGCCGCTCCGCCGTGGCCGGCCAGCGTAACCGGTGGCCACGGGGGTGCGGCATGACGCACGTCACCGCCGCCCGGAGGCGGGCCTGGGTGCGCACGCGCGCGGGCCCGCCTCCCCGCGTAGGAATTCAGGACGTGCCGCGGCCGGTCACGAAGTCGCGTGCACGGTCCACCAGACCGGCGCCCGGTGCGAGGAGCTTGCTGGCCGTGGGGCTGCTCGGTGCGGCGGGGTGCGGGCGGGTGGGCGCCATGGCCTTGGCGCGGCGGATCCTGTCACCGAGGTCGTCCAGCTGCTGCGAGGTGCAGGCCCGCTTCAGCATCGGGAAGAGGTGGTTTTCCTCGTCCTGGATGTGGGAGGCGACCTCGTCCATGAGCTTCTGCAGGAGTGGGCTGATCTCTGCGTCGTCGGTGGCCGTCTTCTCCAGCCGCTTGAGCATCTTCTCGATGCGGCCGTGGTCCTCGATCTCCTTGTCCGCCATCGGTCCGCCGCCCTCGACGTGCTCGCGTACCGCCGGGTAGAGGTATTGCTCCTCGGCGACCGAGTGCCGGACCAGTTCGATGGTGATCTCGTCGATGAGATCGCGGAGCTGCTGCCCGGTGCCGGTCATGGCCTGCACGCGGCCGAACATCTCTTCCACCTCGCGGTGGTCGGCCATCAGCTCGGCGATCACGTTTCCGCCGTGTCCCACGGTGCCTCCTCGCGTTTCGTGTCGACCTGTGCGGCCCGACTCGATCGCTTCCCCGCCGGAGGTGCGGGCGCCCGGCCGCACGGGGCGACTCACCCGCTCGGCGGAGGCGGCTGCCTCGAGGCGGACCGCCGTACGGGCGGAGGGCGGGGGGATCAGTGAGTACCGCTTCTGGTGGTCAGCAACCGGCCGAGCGGCCAGGTCGTGATCAGTCGGTCTGGTCCCAGGCCGATGCGTGCCGCGCGCGCGTAGCCCGTGCTCTGCCAGCGCAGCTGTTCTGGGGCGTGGGCGTCGGTGTCCACGGCGAAGCGGCAGCCCGCGGCGGCGGCCAGCGCGAGCAGGTCGTCCGGCGGGTCGCGCCGTTCGGGCCGGCAGTTGATCTCCACGGCGGTGCCGGCCTCCGCGCACGCGGCGAACACGGCCTCGGCGTCGAAGCGGGACTGCGGGCGCCCCCGGCCGGTGATGATCCGTCCTGTGCAGTGGCCCAGGACGTCGACGTGCGGGTTGCGCACCGCGGCCAGCAGGCGGGCGGTCATCGGCTCGGGTTCCGAGCGGAGCTTGGAGTGGACGGATGCCACGACGATGTCGAGGCGGCCCAGCAGGTCTTCGTCCTGGTCGAGCGAGCCGTCGTCGAGGATGTCGCACTCGATGCCGGTGAGCAGCCGGAAGTCCGGCCCCAGGCCGGCATTCACGGCGGCCACCGATTCCAGTTGGCTTTCGAGCCGCTCGGTGCTCAGTCCGTGGGCGATGGTCAGCCGCGGCGAGTGATCGGTCAGGACCGCCCACTGGTGGCCCAGCTCGCGGGCCGCGTCGGCCATGTCCTCCAGCGGACTGCCGCCGTCCGACCAGTCGGAGTGCAAGTGGCAGTCTCCCGTGCTCGCGGTCGCGAGGTCCCAGCCGGCCCGGGCGTCCGGGTCGGCTTCGGCCATGAGGCGGGCGAGGTAGCTCGGTACCGCTCCGGTCGATGCCTGGGCGATCACCTCGGCGGTGACCGGCCCCACCCCGCGCAGGCCTTCCGCCCGGGCGGCGTCCACCGTGCCCGGTGGCAGGTTGCGGACGGCGTCGGCCGCGGTGTGGAAGGCCCGCACGCGGTAGGGGGACGCCCCGCGCCATTCGAGGAGGAAGGCGATCCGGCGCAGGGCTTCGTCTGGGGTCACGGCAGCGGGGTTCCGCCGGTGGCGTTGACGATCTCGCCGGTGATGTAGGAGGCCTGGGCGGAGGCGAGGAAGACGTACGCGGGTGCCATCTCCGCCGGCTGGGCGGGCCGGCCCAGCGGTGATTGCTCGCCGAACTTCGCCGGGTCGGGCATCGTCGCCGGGATCAGCGGTGTCCAGACGGGTCCCGGTGCCACGGCGTTGGCCCGGATCCCGCGCTCGGCCAGCATCTGGGCCAGGCTGTGGGTGAAGGAGACGATCGCGGACTTGGTCATGGCGTAGTCGAGGAGGTGGGGGCTGGGCTGGTAGCCCTGCACGGATGCCGTGTTGATCACCGAGGCGCCTCGGGGCATGTGAGCCAGCGCGGCCTTGGTGAGCCAGAACATCCCGTACAGGTTGGTTTTCATCACCCGGTCGAACTGTTCGGTGGTGATCGCCCCGATCCCGTCCGGCTGGGCCATCTGGTAGGCGGCGTTGTTGACGAGCAGGTCGATGCCGCCCAGCTCGTTCACTGCTCGGTCGACGAGAGCGGTGCACTCGTCTTCGTGCCGGATGTCGCACGCGACCGCCACGGCGGTGCGGTCGGCATGGCGGATCAGGCGTGCGGTCTCGTCCGCTTCGTCCGCCTCCTCGGGCAGGTGGGTGAAGACGACATCGGCGCCCTCCCGCGCGAAGGCCAGGCAGACGGCCCGTCCGATCCCCGAATCGCCTCCGGTGACCAGCGCCCTGCGGCCCCTCAGCAGGTCGTGCCCCTGGTAGGTGTCCTCGCCGTGATCCGGGCGGGGATCCATTGCCTCGGTCCAGCCCGGATGGTCCTGGTCCTGCTCGGGAAACGGGGGACGGGGGTGGAGGGACACCGGATCGGTGAGACGTGTCTGGTCTTGGGAGCGCATAGCGGATTCCTTTCGGCACGGTGGGGTGGTCGGTGATCAGGGAGAGGGCGGGTAGGGGGCCGCCTTGAGGCGGCGCGCAAGGTGGGCGGTGTTGGCCGCGAGGGACTTCGTGGTGGCCGCGGTCTTCTCGGGTGCCCTGTCGAGGTCCTGGTAGTCGGCGCGGTGCGCGGATTCGCCGACCCAGTAGGTGACGGCCCTCGGCGCGAGGGTGAAGCCGACGTCGTTGAGCGCCTGGAACAGGTCGGGGGAACAGGTCGGCGCAGACCTTGCGGGCGCCGACGTCGTTGCCTACGACGCAGATGGCGGCGACCTCGCCGTAGGTGTGCTTGCGGCCGGTGTCGTGCTTTCGCCCAGCTCGGCGTGGAGGCGTTCCAGGACGTGCTGGGCGAGGCTGGAGCGGGGGCCGAGCCGGACGGGCGTGGACAGGATCAGAATGTCGCAGCCCAGGACCGTGTTCCGGATCTCCGGCCAGGCGTCACCGCCTCCCGTGTCGGCATCGACGCCCGGTGCGACGTCGTGCTCGGAGATCCGGACCACCTTTCCGGTGACGCCGTGATCGCCCAGAGCGGCCATGGCCTGCTCGGCCAGCAACAGCCGGCTGGACCGCTTCGGCGAGGGGGACGGCGTGCAGACCAGCGCGACGGCGTGCAGCGGCGTGGTCTCGGTCGTGGTGCCCATGTGATCCGGCTACCCGGGTGGTCACGCGGTATCCCGCCGTTCATGACGATGGCTGTCCTGAATGCGTGCTCACGCGGGCTGCCGGCGTCGGCGTCGGCGGGGCGGAGGGGCTTCGTACTCATCCTCCTCGGCTTCTTCCTCCGGTTCGTCCTCGTCGGCTTCGTCATCCGTGTCCTCGCCCTCGGCCTCGTCCTCGTGCTCGGCTTCTTCTCCGCTCGGTTCCTCGGCCTCTCCCTCGTCCTCTTCGTACTCGTCGTCCTCTCCCTCTTCGGCTTGTTCTTCTTCCAGGGCTTCCTCGTGGGTCCGGACGACCTCGCCGTCGCGGATCTCGCCGCGCCAGCCCTCTGGTTCGTCGGTGGGGAGCATGGTGTGGCGCAGGAAGTTCTTGAGGTCCAAACGCAGTCGGCGGCCCTGCGCACGCCACAGATTGCCGGTCTTCTCGAACAGCCCGGAGGGGTGGTACTCGACGACGATGACGATGCGGGTCAGCGACGGGGCGAGTTCGTGGAAGGTGACGCAGCCCCGGGTGGTTCCCTTGGCGCCTTGGGAGGTCCACACGATGCGGTCGTCGGGTACCTGTTCCTGAACGGTGGCTTTCCAGCTTCGGGTGGAGGGCCCGACCTTCACCTTCCAGTCGCTGGTGGTGTCGTCGTCGCGCGAGACGTCGCGGACGCCTTTGGCGAATTCGATCACCGCGAAGGACCACCCCTGCCGCCTGGACGGCATCACCGGCGTCGGCTCCGAGCCTTCCCCGCTGCGCACGGTCACCGAGGGGTCCCTGTGCGCGGTGGTAAGCGACATCGTCGAGGAGATCCGGCCCAAACGCCGCGATCTGACCGCGCACCAACAGGTCCAACAACAGCTGATGGCCGACGGGGTGATCCTGCCCCTGCAGTTCGGCTACGTCGCCCCCGACGACCTCGCGGTCCGCCAGGCCCTCGAATCCAACGGGGAGAACTACCTCGGCGCGCTCCAGCGTCTCGAGGGCTGTGCGGAGTACCACGTCAGGGCCTCGCAGAGCGATGAGGAACCGCTCCTGGAAGAGATCCTCCAGGATCTGCCCGAGGCGAGAGACCTCAACGACCGGATCCGTGGCGGCGACCGGGACCCCGGCCTCCCGCTCGCTCTGGGGGAAATGGTCGCCCGGGAGGTGCGGGCCCGCCAGGAGGCCGTGGCGGCCGGCCTGACAGAGAACCTCGTCCCCTTCTCCCGCGAGTACCTGTCCCACCCCGCCTCCGGGAGCGACTTCCTCAACCTCTCCCTCCTCGTACCGGACGAAAACAAGGAGGCTCTGCGTACCGCGCAGGCCAACCTGGCGCGCGACCTCGGCAGCGGCGTGGACCTGCGGTTCTCCGGCCCGCTGCCCCCAGGACGACCAGCGGGCCCGCGAAGCCCTCACCCGCCGGCACGCCGCCTTCACGCAGCGCCTGGACCAGCTCCACGCCCCCACCGAGTACGGCGTCAAGATCTACCTCGATCCCGCCCCGGCCGGTGCCGGCCCCCTCGGGGGAGCGGAACCCCCCGCCCGGAACGCGGCGCCCACCAGCCCGGGCCGGGCCTACCTCCAGGCCCGCAAGGCCCAGCACCATGCCCGCGAAGCCGTCCACGACCACGCCCGGCACGCCGCCGAAGTCGTCGAAGCCATCGCCGCCCGCCACGCCACCCGATGCGTACGCCACGCACCCCAGCGCGGCGCTCTCACCGGCTCGCTCGAAAACGTACTCAACAACGCCTACCTCGTGCCCGACGGCCAAGCCGACGAGTTCCGAAGCGCGATCGCCGCCGCCGCCCGCGACTTCCCGGATCTGCGCATCGAGGTCACCGGTCCCTGGGCTCCGTACTCCTTCGCCACGCCCGAGGCCGACAGCTCCGGGCCGCCGCCATGACGCTCACGGATCACGGCGAGCCCCTGCCCGGCCGCCACGTCGCCCTCGTCGATCTCCTTGACCGGCTCCTCAGCGGTGGCGTGGTCCTGACCGGTGACATCGTCCTGTCCATCGCCGACATCGACCTGGTGCGCATCTCCCTGCGTGCTCTGATCGTCTCCGTCAGCTCCGAGACGGCCCCCCGGGCACAGGACGGCGGCCGCGATGAACCCTGAAGACGCCCTGCCACCCCCTTCGGGCGCCCTGCAGGACGTCGGTGACAGCCTCACCCGTGCCTTCCGCCTCGTTGAGGCGCCCCCCGAGGCCCCCGAGGCCCCCGAGGCCCATGGCCGGCAGCCGCGCCCCGCCGGCCGCCTCCGCACGGACCCCGAGACCGTCGGGGAAGACCTCCTCAAGCTCGTCCTCACCGTCGTCGAGCTCCTCCGCCAGCTCATCGAACGCCAGGCCCTGCGCCGTGTGGACGCCGGAGACCTCACCGACGCGCAGGAAGAGGAACTGGGAGCGACCCTCCTGGCCCTCCACGACAGCCTGGCCGACCTGTGTGCTCAGCACGGCTACTCACTGGAAGACCTCAACCTCGACCTCGGTCCGCTGGGTCCGCTGCTGCCCCGCGACTGAGGGTCCCGCCCGTCGCCCGGCGGAACCCGCACCCGTCCGGATTTCAGTCTTTGGCTCGAAGGAAGAGCCGGTAGAGGACCAGCAGAATGAGGGAGCCGACAATGGCGGCGATCCATGTGGAGATCTCGAAGAAGCCGTCGATGGAGTCGACTCCGAAGATGACCTTGCCGAGCCACCCGCCCAGGAGGCCTCCCGCGACGCCGATGAGCGGCGTGACGACGCAGCCGCCGGGGTCCTTCCCCGGCATCAAGAACTTCGCGATGATTCCGGCGATAAGCCCCATCAGAATCCAGCCGATGATGCCCATGGCGTGCCTCTTCTTCACATAAGACGTGCGGATCCGTTGGCCCTACGGGGTCAGCGCTCGAAAGCGTCCTTTCCCCTCTCCTTGGCGCCCCGGCCCTTCCCGCGGGCCTCCAGAGCGGCTCCCTTGGCGGCGGTGGTCTCGTTGCCGAAGGCGTGCGCGGTCTTCCGCACCACCTTCGGACCACTTGCTCCGCCGTGGCCTTCATCTTCTCGCTGGCACTCATCTTCGGACCATCCCTATACGGGTATATGCCGATATATGCCTCTACCCGCGACCGGCAGAAGCACGCATGTGCCCGGCGCTCGCTTGGCCCGGCCACCAGGAATGCGGTCCGGTGCGGGGAGAGCGCCGTCAGGCAGGAGATGAGGTGCGGTGATGGCGGGCCACCTTGATCAGATGGTCGGAGCCACGCTCTACGAGGCGCCGCGATATGCGGGGACCGCCGTCACGGTGCCCCCCGACAGCGGTGACGAGGGAGGCGTGGCGGTCGTCTACTCGCTCGCCCACCTGGGGATGAGCCGACTCTCGTCCCTCCGGGCCCCCGCGGTACCCGCCGACCCCGACGATGCCTTCCACCAACGACTGCGCGGGTTCACCAAGATCACCGTCTGGGAGTCCAGGCCGGACACCGCGCTCACCGACGAGGGCGAACGGGGCGCGACCTGGCAGGAGTACGGTGCCGACATCGCGGATCTCGGCTCGTGGGCCGTGACGGCCCACTACGTTCGTGTGTGGAAGCAGACGGCGGAAGGCGCGCCGGCGGCCATCGTCCTCCCCGTCGAGTTCATGGAGTGAAGCCCGACCCAAAGCCAGGGCAGCGCGGCGCGCAACAGGCGACGCATCGCCGCGCATCCCCCACAGCGTCGCCCGAACGCCCCACTCCATCAGCTGCACGAACATCCGGCGCACGAGGGCCCGAGGCGTCCAGCGGCGAGCCCGATGGTGCCTGATCTTTCTGCGGATACGCCGTCTCAAGGCCTTCACGAGTACTCCTTCCCGCTGCCGGGCCTCGGCGCGGGGGTCAGGGCCGACTCCCCTGGCGCTCGCCCTCTTCCGACGCCTGCCCACGACGCACCCGGGTAGTCGAGGCGCACCGGTTCTGCCGCGATGACCGCGAGTCGTTCGTGGCGGGCGCCCACCCGCCGTGACCCGTCCCGTCGTGTCGGGTCGCCGCCTGCGGCCGACCGGGTGGTCTGCGACGGACGACGAGGGTTCGTGGGCTCGGGCGGGGCACATGTACGAGATGGCTCTGTGGTGGTGCTCCCCGAGGAGAAGGCGCGTGAACCCGGTCCCGTCCCCCAGGACTGCCTGCCGGGGCAGACCGGTGATGGCGAAGGCCGCGCGCGCCGCCCTGTGTGCGGGCGCCGTCGCCGTCCTCGCCGGCGGTTGCGGAGCACCCGCGGCTCGGGTGGACGGGGCGCGGGCCGCGGGATGGGGGTTCGAGCGGGCGCTGGCCACCGGGGATCACGCGGCGGCCTGCCGGCTGCTCGCACCCGAGACGCTCGGGCAGTTGGAGCAGGACGAGGGAAAGGCCTGCGCCGACGCGCTCGGGGCAGAGGAGCTGCCGAAGGGCGGCGCCGTGCGCGCGACCGAGGTCTACGGACGTCAAGCCGTGCTGCGCCTCGCCGGCGACACGCTGTTCCTGTCTCAGTTCAGCGGGGGATGGAAGATCGTGGCGGCCGGCTGCACCCCGCAGGGGGAACAGCAGCCCTACCAGTGCGTGCTGAAGGGCGGCTGAGGATGCGCTTCCTCTTCGTGACCTGTCTCGTCGTGGTGGTGGGCGGGCTCGGCTACTTCATCGCGATCGGGGCGATGCAGCGATGAGCGACGACACGCGCGGCAAACCGCGACGGAGCGGGTTCTGGCGGGACAACAGCCTCACCCTGGCGTTCGGGATCGCGTTCCTGCTGGTCCTGGTCGGGCAGGCCATCGCCGGACACGCCGAGTTCAACGACCAGTTGACCGTCGACGGCCTCCAGCGGATCGGCCTGGGCGAATACGTGACGACCTCCGACTTCGCCGTGGACGTCACCGAGAACTGGCAGTCGGAATTCCTGCAGTTCTTCCTCTACATCTTCGGCACCGTATGGCTCGTCCAGCGGGGCTCGCCCGAGTCCAAGGAACTCCACAAGGTCGGTACCGAGTCCGAGCGGGAGCAGCACCTGGGCGATCACGCCAGGAAGGACTCCCCCCGCTGGGCCGGCACGAAGGACTGGCGGCAGCGGCTGTACTCCCGCTCGCTCGGCCTGGTCATGGGGGGCCTGTTCATCGGGTCCTGGTTCGCGCAGTCGATCGCGGGCACGGCGGCGTACGACGAGCAGCGGCTGCGGCAGCTCCAGGACCCCGTCGGCTGGGGCACCTACCTGACCTTGCCGGACTTCTGGAGCCGCACCCTGCAGAACTGGCAGTCCGAGCTCCTCGCGGTTGCCGCGATGGTCATCCTGTCCGTCTACCTCCGCCAGCGCGGCTCACCCGAATCCAAACCGGTCGGCGCCCCGCATGCGTCGACCGGCGTCGAGGGCTGACTCCACAGACGCATGCGGGCACGCGGTCCCTACGGGCCGTTGGAAGGCGCTGCGAGGTGTTCCAGGGCGGCCAGGACTGCCGTGTGGACGCTGGCTCGCCCCATGAGGACGCAGAGCGTGTAGGCCGCGTCGTCCATGGCCCGTAGCGCGGTCGGATCGTCGGGATGGGCTGCGAGGCGGGCCTGGCTGCTACGGAGCCGGGCCAGGACTTCTTCGGTCCGTGCGCGGGCCGGCACGATGCCGACGGGCTGGCGGACCGGCGTACCGGGGGTGCGCGCCGCTTCCACCGCGCGGCGGACCGCGCGTTCCACGTGTGCCGGTACCGGCTCCCCGCGGGCGCCGGCGACCATGGCGGCGGCCAGGTCCTCCAGCGTGGTGCGGGCGAGGCCGGCGGCAGTCGCCAGGATCCCCTGCGCATCGCGCGCCGTGCACGGCGTCGCCATCAGCATCCCGAGTGCCCACGCGGTGCCCGGATCGCCCAGCGGCCGCCGGGCGCGTTCATCCGCCGGGGCGGGTGCGGTAGGTGGGTCCAGGGGCCGGCGCGCGGCTGGAGGCATACGGAGGATCCCTCCAATCCAAGGACGCACGACGCGGAGGAGCGTGTACGGAAGGTATTCCCGCCCGGACAACGGCAGTACCCACGGCACGCCGACCCGGCACGGGGGATCGTCGGCTGCCGGCCGGGTTCCGGTCCGGCAGATCTGTCGGCGGCCGTACGGATCAACCGGGCTCCAACCGTGGGATGGTGGTGGGGATGGACCAGCCTGGTTCCGTCGTATCGAGGCTTCGGCGCCCCCGCCTGCCGGACGGGCTCCCCTCGCGGCCTTCGACACCGCCGGACAAGTCCGCAGCACCCGCTGCGAGCCCAGACCAAGGCCCCCAGGGCCTGATGTGCAAGGCTGCCGCCCCCTAGGTGGGGAAGCCTCGTGACCTCCTGCCGCGCCCGGACCCAGCTCCTGGGCAGTTACGCCGTCATCACCCTGTGCCCCGATGGCCTTGCCGGACCGCACCTGGAATGCGTCCTACGCCTCCGTGCCGCCCTCACCCTCCTGCCGACCACTGTGCGGTGCCTCGTCCTCGACTTCGGGGACCTCGCACCGGACGAGGCCGCCGGAATCCTGCCCACCGCCTACGCGTGGAGCGCGGCACACGAGATGTCCCTGGTCCGCATCGAGGCCGGCCGCAAGGGCCGGCCGCGCGCATCGCTGCTCCACCGCCCGCGCCCCGCGGAACCGGTGGAGCAGGCTGCTCTGCTGGCATACGCGCTGGCCACGCGCGCGCTCCTGCTGCGGGTGCAGGGAATCTGCCTCGCCCGGCGTACTGATCCGCCGTGCCTTCGCGTCTGACGCTGCCGCTGGAGGTGAAGCGTCGTGGATTCCGTCCACCCCGAGGACAATCAGCGGCCCGCCGACGGGGGACCGCGCCCCGAAAACGCGGCCGGTCCCGAGTTGCGGGAGCTGTTCACCGGAGCCGTCCGCGGTGTCCCCGGTGCGGACGTGCCCGCGGCCCTGTGCCGGGCGTGCGTCGACCTGATGGACGTCACCGGCGCCTCGGTGTCACTGTCCGGCGAGGATCCCGACACCCGCACGCTGTGGTGGTCGAGCGACGAGGTCGCGGGCCGGCTCGCCGAAGCCCAGTACACGCTCGGCGACGGACCCTGCCAGACGGCGCTCACCCACGGCTCGCCCGTCCTGGCCGGGGACCTCACCGGGGGCCCGGACGCCGCCCGCTGGCCCGTCTTCGCCCAGCAGGCGGTCGAGCTCGGGGTTCTGGCCGTGTTCTCGCTGCCGCTGGGCAGCAGCGCCCTCGCGATCGGCAGCCTCGACCTCTACCGCGACCGCACCGGCCCCCTCTCCGACCAGGACCGTGCCTTCGCCTTCCCCGCCGCCGACGCGATCACCACCGCCCTGTTCGCCCTCCAGGCGCGAGACTCCGGAACCGGTCTGGGCGGCTCCTGGTTGGACGAGGCCGAGACGGACCACGAGGAGGTCCACCAGGCCACTGGAATGATCATGGTTCATCTGGGAGTCGACCCCCACCAGGCCCTGGCCCGCCTGAGGGCCCACGCCTTCTCCCACGGACAGACCGTGACGGAGGCGGCTTTCGACGTCATCGCCGGAAGGATCAGGTTCCATGACTAGGCCCGACAGCGTTCACGAGGGGGAGCAGGAAGCGGTGAAACCGGCATGAGCACCCGCGAGGAGCAGCTCACCGAAGCATTCGTCACGCTCAGCGATACCCTCGCCGACGACGTCGACCCCACGACGCTCCTCGACCGGCTGACCCGGCACAGCGTCGCTCTGACCTCCGTCGACGCGGCGGGCGTCATGCTGGTCAACGCCCGCGGACAGCTGCGTTCCGCCGCCGCCACCGAGCACAGCGTCGAGCTGACCGAGATGTGGCAGGCCCAGATCCGCCAGGGCCCCTGCATCGACGCCTTCGACCAGGGCATCCAAGTCCACGCGATCGACCTCGAAGCCCACCGCGACCGGTGGCCCGCGTTCGTCCCGCTGGGCCTCGCCGCCGGCTACCGCAGCGCCCACGCGGTGCCGCTGATCGCCCGTGGCCGGCCCATCGGCGCCCTCAACCTCCTGGGCCGGCTGCCCACCCCGCTGACCGGTGCCGAGACGCGGCTGCTGCGCGCCCTCGCCGACGTCGCGACCACCGCCCTGATGACGTGGAGCAGAGACGGCCTCCGGTCCGAGGACATCACCGCCCGGACGCAGGCCGTCCTCTCCGGCAAGGCGGTCTTCGACACGGCCAGCGGCATGATCGCAGCCACCGCCGGCAGAACCCCCCACGAAGCCGCCCACTACCTCACCGCCTACGCCGGACGACACCACCGGCGCCCCACCGAGGTGGCCAAGGACCTGGTCGAACGGCGCACCACACCCGAGACCATCGTCGGCAAAGCCCCCTGACGCGCCCCGGCAGTGATCTGGGTTCAGCGCAACGCGTCGGCGAGCAGCCGGACCGCGAGCGCGGACGCGGCCAGTGCCGCGGTCTCGTCGCCGTGGCTCAGGGCGAGCCGGGCGGCCTCGACGGACGCGCGAGCCCGGTCGGATACGTCCGCGGGGAAGACATTGGAGTTCAGCGAGACTTCCGCCCGCCTGATGTTCCCCAGCACCGTATCGGCTGACGAGGGGGAGGGGGAGTGGATGCCGTCGTGCACGGGGGCTCCCTTCAGAGGTCGGGCCTGGCACGTCGGAACCGACGCGGCGGCCCTCGCAGGGCTACCCCGCGTGTGGCGTCGTATGCCCGAACCGGCCGTGGCCGTTTCGTCGCGGTGGCGTCGGGCAGACGCCGGTTGCCGTTCCGTCCCCCGGGCTACGGGACGGACGTGGGGCACCAGTCGGTTCGGGCGGCGGTTCGGAGATGATCTGCGATGGACGCGCGTGCGAAGACCGCCCCGGCCGCGGACACCGACCGGGATCGCGGGCCGACCGCCGACGGCCGGCAGTACGACGCGACGCCGTACGTGCCTTCGCGCGGCGGGCTGGCCGCACTGCGTCGGGCCGCCGCCGGGTGCGAGGGGTGCCCGCTCTTCCGGAACGCCACGCAGACGGTGTTCGGCAAGGGCCCGGCTCGTGCGAGGTTGATGCTTGTCGGAGAACAGCCCGGGGACCGCGAGGACGTGGCGGGGGAGCCGTTCGTGGGTCCGGCTGGGCAACTGCTGCGCAAGGCGCTGGCCGAAGCGGGGCTCGGCGACGAAGAGGCGTACGTGACGAACGTCGTCAAACACTTCAAGTTCACGCCCTCCCCCAGCGGCAAGCGGCGCATCCACAAGCCGCCGAGCCTGCGGGAGATGACCGCGTGCCGCCCTTGGCTGGCCAAGGAGCTGCGGCTGATCACCCCGGAGCTGCTGATCGTACTGGGCGGTACGGCGGGCAAGGCCCTGCTCGGCTCCCCGTTCCGCGTGGCGGATCAGCGCGGAGTCCTGTTGCCCATGTCGACGCTCGACGGCGCGGACTCCAGCGCCCTCACCGGGCAACTGCTGGCGACGCTGCACCCCTCGGCGGTCCTTCGGGCCACCGACCGGCATGCCGCCTTCGCGGGCCTGGTGGCGGACCTCTCCGTCGGTGCGTCCGTCCTGGAGTGACCGGGCGCGGACGAGGGGTTCGAGGTGGCGGCGGCGGAACCAGGGGCTTGCCGGGCATGCCGGCAAGCCCGCGTCCGCCTCAGCCTCCTCTAACCCCTCTGTGCCGCACGGCGCCGTCTTGCGGGCCGCTCAGCTGGACAGCGTCTCCAACAGGTCGCCGACCTTCGCTTCCGGCAGGGCGCGGGCCACGTCGGCCTGGGCGACCATGCCGACGAGGTCGTGCCCGTCGATGACCGGCAGGCGGCGCACCTTGTGCTGGGCCATCGTGCGAAGGATCTCCTCCGCGTCGTCGTCGGCCCCGATGGTCACGGCCTCGCCCTGGGCGAAATCGCCGGCCTTGCACTGGGCGGGGTCCAGGCCCTCCGCCAGCACCTTCACCACGATGTCCCGGTCGGTGAGCATGCCCTTGAGCCGGTTGTCGGTACCGCAGATGGGCAGCGCGCCGACCCCCAGCTCCTTCATCTTTTCCGCTGCTTCCAGGATGGTTTCGTCGGCGCCGATGCATTCGGCGCCTTCCGTCATGATCTCGCGGGCGGTGGTCATGATGTCTCTTCCTCCCTCGTCGCCCGGTCTCCGTGTACTTCTGGGCGCCTGCCCGGTCAGACCCGGAGCTATCCTGCCCCGGAGGTGTGGTTACGGCGATCCGGAAGCGAGGAGCGCGGCGAGCTGGTCCACGGCGAGGACGGCGTCGGCCGGTGGCCGGCCCGGTTCGTACAGGCCGACGACGACGAACGGAGGCCGTTTCACGGCTATCACGCCGGAGTCCGCCTGCTTGCCGTGCAGGAGGTGCCGGTTCGCCTCCGCCGCCACGTACCTCCGGCCCCCCACCGTGATCCCTTCGCTGATGGCGTCCGCCGGTGCCTCGAACAGCTGCACCAGCCGCCTTCCCTCCCGCACGGTGGTGAGGAACGGGCCCGTCGAGGCACGTACGGAACCGTCCATCCGCAGGATTTCGGCCTGCGCGAGACAGCTCGACTCAAGGGCCCGTCGCAATTCTGTCGCTGCCCCGTCCATCGTGCTGCTCCCTCCTCGTCCTCACGGCACCTTCGCACCGTGCGCCTTCCCCGGCCGAGGACGGCGAATACGCGGGAAGGCCGAAGAGGGCGACCTGGGACCGGGTCCCTACGTGCCGGTCGCGCTGGGTACGGCCAGCGGATCGCGCGGCGCGTTCTTCTTCTCCGCCTCGAGCCGTTCGCCGATCTCGGTGAGCCGGTTGCGTCCCAGGGCCTTGCGGACGTCGGGGAACCACTCCTGTTCCTCTTCTTCGACGTGGTGGCGGACGTTCTCCATGAGGACGCTCATTTTTGCCTTGAAGCGTTCGTCCGAAGGGTCCATGTCCTTGAGTTCGGAGAGCATCCACACGACCGCGTGGTGTTCCTCGATGCTCTCGAGAATGTGATCGGTGGTGTCCGGAGCCGCCTCACGGGCCGCGGGATAGAAGATCTTCTCCTCGATCCACGCGTGCACGGTCAGTTCCTCGATGACCTCGGCCGCGATCGCCTGCCGGTCGGTGAGGTCCTCGTCCCCCGTCTTCTCGAACCGCTTGAAAAGCTTCTCGACCGTCTTGTGGTCTTCGCGCAGCAGCACGATCGCGTCCATTCCCGTCTCCTTCTCCGTAGCGGTCGAGCCCTCGTCCGGCCGGGCCGGCCGGGATGCCCGAACCACCATGGCGCCGCGAGCGCGCAGCCCCGGCTTCCGGCGCAGAGGACACTCGCCAGACCGCCCGCACGGACCAACATCAGCCGGTTCAGTCCGGCGGTCCCACCCCGCGCGAACAGCGCCCCGACCGTCCTTGACGGCCGACCGGTGATCATGCTCTCCGCAGCAGCAGCAGCAGCAGCCCGCCGTTCCGACGGCGGGCTGCCGCTGTCCGGAGGGTCGTTCGCTTGAGGGGCGTGCCGCTGGGCAGACGGTTCATGTGTCAATCGCCCCTTCGGGTGGATCGATGGTGGTCGGCCCGACGGGCGCAGGAGCGTAACCATGATGAACAAGAGCTGGTCTCCCACAGAGACTGAAGCCCCCAGGGCGGGGCGCGCCGGAGGCGGCGTCCAGGCAGGCCGAGGTGCGCCATGTGCGGTTTGAGCGGGGAGGTGCGCTTCGACGGTGGCCGGACCGATCTGGCCGCGGTCGAGAGGATGACCGACGCGCTGGAGCCGCGAGGACCGGACGGCAGGGGTGTGTGGTCGCAGGGCTCGGTGGCGCTGGGGCACCGGCGCCTGGAGATCATCGACCTCTCCGAGCGCGGAGCGCAGCCCATGACCGACGCGCAGTCGGGTCTCACCGCCGTCTTCAACGGCTGCATCTACAACTACCGTGAGCTGCGCGGCCGTCTCGAGCGACTCGGACACCGCTTCTTCTCCGAATCCGACACCGAGGTGGTCGTCAAGGCGTACGCCGAGTGGGGGCCGGAGTGCGTCGAGTCCCTCGTCGGCATGTTCGCCTTCGCCGTGGCCGAGCACCACACGGGTCGGGTCGTCCTGGGGCGGGACCGCCTGGGCATCAAGCCCCTGTACGTCACCGAGGACGGCGACCGGCTCCGCTTCGCCTCTTCCCTGCCGGCGCTGCTGAGGGGCGGGGGCGTCGACACGTCGCTGGACCCGGTGGCACTCCACCAGTACCTGAGCTGGCACGGCACGGTGCCGGCGCCGCGCACCGTGCTGAACGGGGTGCGCAAACTCCCGCCGGCCACCGTCCGCGTGGTCGAGCGGGACGGCACCGGACAGGACCGCTGCTACTGGCAGCCGTCCTACACCAGGCACTCCGAGCTCGGCGACGACGCCGTGCTCTGGCAGGAAGCCCTGCACGACGCACTGCGCACAGCGGTGCGGCGGCGCACGGTCGGGGACGTCCCGATGGGGGTGCTCCTGTCCGGCGGGCTGGACTCCAGCCTGATCGTGGCGCTGCTCGCCGAGCTGGGGCACGAGGACGTCACGACCTTCGCCATGGGCTTCGAGTCGGAGAACGGGGAGGAAGGCGACGAATTCGTGTACTCGGACCTGGTCGCCCGCCGGTTCTCGACGGACCACCACCAGTTCATGATCCCCTCCGACCGTCTTCCCGCGGCCCTGGAGTCCGCGATCGGTGCCATGGCGGAACCGATGGTCAGCCATGACGCCGTGGCGTTCCACACGCTGTCGGAACAGGTCTCCAAGGAGGTCAAGGTGGTGCTGTGCGGCCAGGGTGCGGACGAGGTGTTCGCCGGCTACCACTGGTACCCGCAGATCGCCGCGGCCCGCCGGGCGGAGGCGGACACGGCGTACGCGACCGCGTACTTCGACCGGAGCCACACCGATCTCACGGCCATGCTGGAGCCCGCCTTCGCTCCCGACCACGACGCCTCGATGGACTTCGTCCGCGCCCACATGGCCACCCCCGGCGCCGAGACCGCGCTCGACGCGGGCCTGCGCATGGACGTCCACGCCCTCATGCAGGACGACCCGGTGAAGCGGGTCGACAACATGACCATGGCCTGGGGTCTGGAGGCACGGGTGCCCTTCCTGGACCACGAACTCGTCGAGCTGGCCGCGGCCTGCCCTCCCCGTCTGAAGCTCGCGCAGGGCGGCAAGGCCGTGCTCAAGGACATCGGCCGCACCCTCCTGCCGCGGCAAGTCGTCGACCGGCCGAAGGGCTACTTCCCGGTTCCCGCGGTCCGGAACATGGCGGAGCCCGTACTGGCCCGCGTGTGCGACGCCCTCACGGCGCCCGAAGCACGCCGCCGTGGCGTCTTCGACCAGCGCTTCGTCAAGGAGCTGCTCGCCGAACCCAACCGTTTCCGCACCAGGCGTGGTGCCAACACCCTCTGGCAGGTGGCCTCGTTGGAGATCTGGCTGCAGGCGCAGGGCATCAACTGAGCGTCGTCGTCTCGACGCGGAAGGACGAGAGGAGGCCAATGCCCCGGGAACTCACGCACTTCACCCCGGAACACGGGCGAACCGGCCGGCCGGTGGACCGCGCTGCCGTACCGCCCGCACCGGCGCCCGTACCGCTGCGCATGCCGGACTATCGCGGCGCGGACCCCCCGACGGTCCTGCCCGCCCATGGATGCTGGTATCCCGCCGCCGACCCGACGGGCGAGTACGTGGCCTTCATCTGCGACCGGTCCGGGGTCCCTCAGCTGTGGATGGGCCCTGCCCGTGGAAGCGGGGCCCACGTGCTGGACGGGGATCCCGATCCGGTGAGGGAAGTGTCCTGGTCTCCCGACGGACGCTGGATCGCCTACACCTCGGCGCCGGGCGGCGGCGAGCACACACGGGTCCTGGTGGTCCGCCCGGACGGAACCGGACGGCAGGTGCTCGCGGGGGCCGAGCCGGGCAGCTCGGCTCATCTGGGGTGCTGGACGCGGGAAGGGACCGTCCTGGCCGTAACGGTCGCCCAGCCGTCCGCGGCGGGTGCGGAACACCGCGGACCGGGGCACTTGCCGTCGGAAGCGGAAGGTCCGTCCCCGGCGGACGGAAAGCCCCCGGGCCACGCGGCGTCCGAAGGCGGCGGTCTGGCCGCCTACCTGGTGGACCCGGACGGAGTCACCGGGCCGCTTCTCCTGTTCAGCGAGGTGGGCGCGGCCTCCCTCCGGGTGTGCGACATGAGCGCGGGCGGCCGTTTCGCACTCGTGCGCCGTGGCCCGCGCGGTCGGCGGGAGGCCTTCGTGCTCGATACCGCTTCGGGCCGCACGACCTTCGCCCTGCACGTCGCCGACGGCGACGTCTGGATCGGCCGGTTCTCACCGGACGCCCGCACGCTGTGGCTGCGCAGCGACGCGGAACGGGAGTTCGCGGCCCTGCTACGGGTACGGCTCGACGACGGGGGCGCGTGCCGGGGCCTTTCCGTCGCCGCCGAGCGGCACGGAAGCGCCCTGGACCTGCTGAGTCTGCCCGGCCACGGCCGGTGGGCCGTCCTCGCGTGGAACGTGCACGGTGCGACCGAGCTGGAAAGGGTCGGCCTCGGACCAGCGGACGACGGCACCGGACCGGGGCACCGTGCGGACCTGCCCCACGAGGTGGTGACCCGTATCGCGTCCTTGGAGCGCGGCGGGCTCTTCGCCGCCCTGTCGGGTTCCCGGCGCAAACCCGGCATCTGGGAACTCGACGAGGGGCTCGTGACCTCCCGGACCGGCTGGTCGGCGCGGGACGAGGACGCGGTCCCTCCCGGACGGCCCCCCGTACGGCCCGTGCCCCTGCGCTGTCGGGCGCGGGACGGCCTGGCTCTCGCAGGCTGGTACTACAGGGCGCCGGACCAGGATCCGGGCCGGCCGGCCCCCTGCGTGGTCCACCTGCACGGCGGGCCCGAGGAACAGGAACGGCCGGTGTTCGACCCGCTCTACCACGAGCTCCTCGGCAGGGGGCTGGACGTGTTCGCCCCCGACGTCCGGGGCTCGTCCGGCTGGGGCCGTTCCTTCGTGGACGCGGACCTCGGCGCCGGCCGCTTCGCGGCGATCGACGACGTCGCCGATTGCGCCGCCCACGTGGTCGCGCTCGGTTACGCCGACCCCCTGCGTCTGGCAGTGATGGGCCGGTCGTACGGCGGCTACCTCACCATGGCCTCCCTGGTGTGGCACCCGGACCTCTTCCGCACCGGGGTCGCCGTCTGCGGGATGTCGGACTTCGCCACGTTCTTCGCCGGCACGGAACCGTGGATCGCCCAGTCCGCCGCAGCCAAGTACGGGCATCCGCGACACGACGGCGAACTGCTGCGCGCACTGTCCCCGATGAGCCGCATCGACCAGCTGCGCGCTCCCGTCCTAGCCGTGCACGGCGAACACGACACCAACGTGCCGCCGACGGAATCGGAGCAGTTCGTCCGCGCCGCCCGCGAGCGGGGCGTCCTGGCGCGGCAGATCGTGCTGCGCAACGAAGGCCACGAATTCCTGCGCGCGGACAACCGGAGGCTCTACCGGCGAGCGGCCGCGGACTGGCTGGAAGAGCACCTCGGCGGGATCCACGCCTCGTGACGGCCCGGGCACGAGCAGGGACGCGACGTGGATCCCGTTCTCAACGCTCTTCGAGCCCTTCGGAATCCATTCGTTCCAGCGGCTGAAGGGCCGGCCCCTGGAGGATCCCGCCGTCGACGCCGAAGCGCGAGCCGTGGCAGGGGCACTCCCAGGTCCGCTCCGCGTTGTTGAACGCGACGAGACAGCCCATGTGCGTACATACCGCGGACACCGCGTGCAGTTCGCCCTGGTCGTCCCGGTGCACGGCACACGGTGTGCCGCCGGAGGCACGGACCACGGTTCCCTCACCCGGCCGCAGGCTCCGGACCGGCCCGTTCGTACCGTCGCCGAGCGTGTCCAGGCGGTCCTTGACGAAGTGCTTGCCGGTGTCCCACTGCGCCTTGAGGAGAGTCGGTGCGGACCGGAGGACCGAACCGACGCGGCCGGGGTCGTACAGACCGTCCCACGGCTCCTGGCCGCCGGTCAGGAGGGAGGAGATGGCCGTCCCGGCCAGGACTCCGCCCGTCATGCCCCAGCCGGCGAAGCCCGTGGCGACGTACACGTTCCCCCCGGCACCGGGCAGGCGGCCGATGAGGGGCAGCCCGTCCGTGGAGCTGTTGTCCTGCGCGGCCCAGCGGCAGGACAGGGTGACATCGGGGAAGTGCCGTTCGGTCCAGGCCCGCAGGCGGGCGTACGCGGCCTCGACGTCGTCGCCCCCGCCGGGGGTGAACGCCTCGCCGGTGACGATCAGGAGCCGGTTGCCGTCCGCGAGGGGCGCGGTGCGGACGGACCGCTTGCCGCCCTCCTCCGTGATGTACATCCCTTCGGGGTCGCGGTGGGCGGCCAGGCTGCCCGCGATCACCACGTCACGGTGCTGGGTCAGCCGCGCCGCGAGCAGGGCGTGGTCGAAGACCGGGTGATGGGTGGCGACGACGACGTGCCGGGCGCGGACGGCGGCCCCGGTGTCGGTGGTGAGCCGGCAGGGATCCCCTTCGTCGAGGCCCGTGACGCGGGTTCCTTCGTGGAGGCTGCCGCCGAGCGCGACGATGTCGTCGACGAGTCCGCGCAGGTACTTGAGGGGATGGAACTGGGCCTGGTCCTCCACCCTGACGGCCCCCGCCACGGGGAAGGGCAGCCCGGTGTCGGTGACGAACGACGCGTTCAGGCCGGCCGCCCTGGCCGCCTCGGCTTCCGCGCGCAACGCCTCGACGCCCTCGGACTGCTCGCAGTACGTGAGGGCCGGGCGCCTCTCCAGCTCCGCATCGATGCCGAGTTCCCCGGCCACCTCGATGACGTGCCGCAATGCGGCACTCTGCGAGGCGGCGTACGTGCGTGCGGCCTCGACGCCGTGCTCGCTCCCGAGGCTGTCGTACACCGTGGTGTGCAGGGCGGTGAGCTTTCCCGTCGTATGACCCGTGACGCCGCCCGCCAGCCGGCCCGCTTCCAGCACGATCACCCGTAGTCCCGCCCGTGCGAGTTCCCACGCGGTGCTGATCCCCACCATGCCGCTGCCGATCACCGCGGCATCCGCTTGCGCCGGCTCCGAGAGGGGGGCGAAGGACGGCAGGGCGGCCGTCTCCATCCAATACGAGCGGCCGGAGCCGGAAAGTCGGTCCATGTGCGGCGGCTGCCCACGAACCCCCGCGGTCATGCGCCGGGGCTCCACGTGATCCGCGGACGCGGCATGGAAGGACGTGGCGCGGGCAGGTGCCTGCCGAGATTCTGGTGCGCACCGTCAACGGCTGCCACCAGGGTGTAAGGCGGTGGTGGCGATGGACAGACGACCGGTTGCATCGGCCGGAAGCCTGCTCGCGCAGCCCGGGGCCGGGCGGATCCACCATCGGGCTCGGCCTACCGTAACGGACCGCGGACCTGTGAGTCGTCGTCCGTAGCGAGGGGCCGTCAGAGGAAATGGAAGACCCATGAGCACCCCGTTCGACCAACCCGCCATCCCCACCGCCGCAGGCACGACGCGACGCGCGGATCCTCCGAGCACGGCGACGACCGCGTTCGCGGTCCCGGAAGGGGCGCGGGAGCGGGTGAACCGGCGGTGGGTCGAGATCCTCCAGGAGACCCGCGTCGCCCAGACGGGTGGTCAGATTCTCTTCGGCCTGCTGTTGAGCATCGCCTTCACGGCCCGCTTCGAGAGCCTGTCCGCCTTCGGGAGAGGCCTGTACGTCGTCACGGTCGTGCTGGGCGCCTCCTCGACTGCCGCGCTGATCGCGCCCGTCACCATCCACCGGTGCCTGAGCGGCCTGAGGCTGAAGCACGAAGTGGTCGAGGCCGCGGGCAGGATGATGGCCTGCGGGATCGTCCTGCTGGCGCTGACCATCGCGTGCACCCTGCTGCTCATCCTCGACGTCGTTCTGCCGGGCCCGCTGGCTTCCGTGATCGTCGCGAGCGTCATGGTCTGGTTCATGCTCTGCTGGTACGTCCTGCCGCTGCGGCTTCGTCGCCGGGCAACTCGGCGCGCTCCTTGAACGAGGGAGCAGGACATGGCCGCCCCTTTGACTCCGTTCGAACGCCGCAGTCTTGCCGTCATCGAGGCCGGACTGCGCCGGGACCGAATCCTGGACCGCCGGTTGCGGACCATGCGCTGCCGCCGACCGACGTCAGGGGTTCTGGCCCGCATCGCCCTCGCCCTCGGCTTGTTCGCCAGCCTCGCCCTGCTCGTGGCCGCGACCGCTACCGGTTCGCACGCCTGGACCGTGGCCTTCGCCATCGTCTGGCCCGGCACCCTGGTGCTCGCCGCGGCGATGCTCCGCAGGTGGTGCCGCCACCAACTCTGACCGGGCATCGCGAGAGCCCGGTCATCCCCTGGGGTGCCATTCGGTGAGGAGGATGGTGGCGTCGTCGTGGAGGCGGTGCTGGTTTTGGTAGGCGAGGAGGTTGTGGACGAGGCGACGCAGGGCCTCGGGTGCGCTGTCTCCGGAGGCGGTCGAGCGGATGATGCTGTCGGCGAGGCGTTCCTCGCCGTAGAGGTCGCCGTCGGGGGAGCGGGCTTCGGTGATGCCGTCGCTGTACATCAGGACACGATCGCCGGGCTGGAGTCGTAGGTGTTCCTGTGCGGGCGGGGCGGCGGTGTGGAACCCGAAGCCGAGCGGTGGTTGAGCGCTGCGTTCGAGGGCGCCGACGAGGACGTGGCCGTCGCGGATGAGGAGCGGAGGCGGGTGCCCGCAGTTGATCCAGCTGAAATGCCCGTTGTGGGTGTCGAGTTCGGCGATGACCGCGGTCATGAGCAGGTCGGGAATCCACTGGGTGAGCGTGCGTTCGATGGTGGCGGCGATGTCGGAGAGGCCGCCGCCGGATCGACGGGTGGACCGGCAGGCGGCCAGCCCGACGGCGCTGGCGCCACCTGAGGCGAGGTCGTGGCCCATCGCATCCAGCAGCGTCAAGTGCAGGACACCGTCGATGAAGCTGTGGTCGAACGCGTCACCGCCGATGTCGTACGCCGGTTCCAGGACGGCCGCCGAGGTGGCCAGAGCGGTTCCGATGGTCCGCGGGGGCAGGAACGCCCACAGGAGTTCCGCCTGAAGCGTCATCGGACGGGACCGCTCGCGCTGGACGAGCAGATCGTGGTGCGAGGACTTGGAGACCACCAGCAGCGTGGCCAGACTCGCCAGCGCCCGGCCCGCCTGCAGCAGTCCGTCATCCGGGGCGGGGATCGCCGCGTGCAGGACGCCGACCCGCTCGATCCCGTCGACCATCGGGAACCACGTGGCACCCCCGCCGCGCGCCGCCTGGACCTGCTGGGTGCGGTAGGCGAGGCCGGCGAGGGACCCGTCGATGGCCAGTCCCTCACGTTCGTCCGCGGCGAGATCCGGCTGGGGCAGGGGGGTGAGGCGCCGCTGCTGGATGTCGGCCAGGTAGAGACGGGTCTGGGGGATGCCGAGCCGGCGGGCGGCTCGGCCGATGAGGGCGGCGAGCTGCATGGCCGACGCGCCGTGGGACTGTTCCAGCACCCACGCCAGCACTGCACCCAGCCCTTCCGGTGGCGAGGCGTCCGCGGCGTCTACAGCCATGGCCAGCCTGTTTTCGCACCTTCGCTCACCACGGCGCATCACGCTCCCCATCGACGGAACCGGCGCCCCATCTTGCCGCTCGGCCCCGTCGGCGGATGCCCGACACGACGGCCCGCCGAGCGCGACGGCGGCCGGGCTGCCACGACCTCGGCCCGTCGGCTTAGCACCGGCCGCTTCGGGCAGGCGCTCTCTGGGGAGAACACAGGGGCTGTGACCGAACGTCCGTCCGGGCACCCCCGACCGGTACGCGCTCCCGTCCTCGAGCCGGCGCGACGGAGCGGAGGGTACGTGGGTGATGACGTACGGCATCGTGTGGGACGAAGCGGCCGTGTGCGGGGCGGCGCGACACATCGCGGATGACCCGGAGGGGCTGCGGCTCCTGCTCTACGCGGTCGACTGCCTCGCCGCTCGGCCCCGTCCACGGGGCGCGGCCCTCCTCGGCCGGGGGCTGTGCCGCATCCACATCGGCCGTTACCGCGTCATCTATACGATCACCGCGGCTCCGGTGGCGATCGTCATCAAACACGTCGGCCGCCTCGGGTTACGCGTAGCCGGCCGGCTCCCGCCGGAGGTCTCGGTCCGCGACAGGACGTGTGCTGGTGAAGGGTGCGGCGATGAGAAGTAGACGTATCGCAACGATCGGTGTGTATGGCTTCACCGCCGAGAGCTTCCTGGAGACACTCGCCGGCGAAGGCGTGGTGCTGCTGCTCGACCTGCGTCAGCGCCGAGGCGTTCGGGGCCACGCGTACTCCTGGGCGAACTCGGCGCGGCTCCAGCGGGCTCTGGCCGCGGCGGGCATCGGCTACCGGCACGTGAGGGGGCTGGCGCCGACGACGGAACTGCGTGAGCTCCAGTACCGCGAGGACGACCGGCAGGGGGTGGGCAAGCGCAACCGCGTCGCCCTGGCGAAGGAGTATGCGGAGCGCTACAGCCGTGAGATCCTCGACCCCTTCGATCTGGCCGCCCTCGTGGCCGAGTTGCCCGTCGGCGTGGTGACCGCCCTCTTCTGTGTCGAGCGGGATCCGGAAGCATGCCACCGCTCGCTCGTGGCCGAGCGGCTGCGTGCCGAGCACGGCCTGCCGGTCACGGACATCCGCCCACGCGTTCAGCGCTAGGCGGTCACAGGGGCGGCGGGGCCGGCGATGCCGAACACGGCGCCGTCGGGGTCCCTCAAGGTGGCCTCGTGGGGGGAGGGGCCGGAATCGGTTGCGGACACGGTGCTGCCGCCCAGTCCGAGGGCCGCTCGCACCGCGGTGTCGAGGTCGGACACCCGGAAGTGGACGTTCCAGCGTGGCCGCAGCTGTGGGTCCGGGGACTGAGGGAACGCTCCGCCGTGCAGGCGGGCCACCGTACGGCCTCCGTGGCGCAGCAGAATGCCGTCGTTCTCCTCCACGTACGCGACCTCGCAGCAGCCGGCGTGTTCGCAGGCCCACTCCAGGACCTCTCCGTAGAAGATGGCGGCGTCGAACGCGTTCCTGGTGCACAGTTCGAGCCACGCCGGAGCGGCCTCGCCGCCCATACCCCAGTCGGGAATGGCATCGCCCTGCCAGATCCCGAAGACCGCCCCGTCCAGATCGGCGCAGACTGCTGCCCGTCCCGTACCGAAGGACAGCGGTCCCACGGCGACGGTTCCGCTGCGTTCGAGGATCCGTGCCGCCGTGACGCCGGCGTCGTCCACGGCGAAGTACGGGGTCCAGGCCACGGGGACGGCGAGCTCCGGTGGCCGGGAGCCGATGCCGGCCACCGGTACCCCGTCGGCGAAGCCGACTCCGAACGCCTCTCCGAGACGGCCGGGCCCGAATTCCCAGCCGAGAACCGCACCGTAGAACTCCTGCGCCGCACCAAGATCGCGGGCCGGCAGACTGACCCAACAGGGCGCGCCGAACGTTTCGTGACTCGATGTGGACACGATGGTCAACCCCATCCGCTGGTGCGCCCCGGGAGCCCCTCCCACGGTACTCGCGGGCGCCACCGGGGACGGTGAGCAGGCGCATCCAGCGCAAGCCCGCGCCGTCAGCGCGGCCCGCCGCCGGCGTGGCGGCCCCGGCGTCCCAGGAGTCGCGCCAGGAGCTGCGCGGGAGTGGTCGCCGGGGGTGGGCGCACCCTCGGTCCGGCAGGGCTGTGGGAGAGCGGGGCCTCGGGCATGAGATAGCGCATGCCGTCGATGTCCAGGGTGCACAACACCTCACCTTCGGGGCCGGCGGGCCGGCTGAGGTACACCGTGAACGTCTTGGAAGGGTCCCCGGCCACGATTCCCCGCAGCCGTGTCAGGCCGGACCGTCGCTCGCGATCGGCGGCGACGACCTTGCCGTCGACGAGCAGTTCGACCTGCCGTCCAGGGCGGCTGCACCACACCGTGATCGAGTGGCCGTCCTGATCGACGTGAAGGCGCCGGCGCATCACCATGGGGAGCCTCCTTTCCTCACCCTGGCACCACCACCATAGGACGGCCGTTTCTCATTCAGCCAGGCTTGAAGCTCCTCGCCCGTAGCCCTGCGCGTCAGCGGTCTGCGGCCCGACACCACGTGACTCGGTGGCGGGCGCGCACCGGCCGACAGGGCCGTATGAGGCCGATTCGTGGCGCGGGCCCCGTTGCTCGCGGCGTGCCGGCTCGGCAGGTGCACCGCGGTAACGCGTACCCCGCGCCGCTGCGGGAAGGGCTCAGGTATGCCGGAAATGATCAGCAGTTTCGCTATCCGAGTCGCTCGACGCCGACGCGAGCCCGTCGCCGTCCAGGCCCTGCGCTCCACCGCGGCGGCCGTCATCAGCTACGTCGTCGCGCTCCGGCTGAGCAGCGAGCCAAACCCGTTGACCGCCCCGCTGACCGCGCTGCTCGTCGTCCAGGTCACCCTCTACTCGACCTTGACCACCAGCATCCGCCGGGTGAACTCGGTGGTGGTCGGCGTCCTGATCGCGATCGGTTTCAGTGTGCTGGTGGGCCTCACCTGGTGGAGCCTCGGCCTGCTGATCCTGGCCTCGCTGGTGGTGGGCCACCTGGTCCGCGTCGACGAGTTCGTGCCCGAGGTCGCGATCAGCGCCATGCTCGTGCTCGGCGTCACACAGGTCGCGAGTACGGCGTGGGACCGGGTCCTGGAGACGCTGATCGGCGCGGTGGTCGGGCTGCTGGTCAATCTGCTCTTCGCACCACCCCTCTGGGTCGCCTCCGCGGGCGCCGCGATCACCGACCTCGCCAGCCGCATGAGCCGACTGCTGGACCACCTCGGCGAGGAGCCCCTGGGACCGGCCAGGATCGAGCAGGCGGCGGCCCGGCTGCACGAGGCACGCCGGCTGGACAACGACATCGCGCAGGTGGACGCCGCGCTCCGGCAGGCCGAGGACAGCCTCCGGCTCAACCCGCGCGTCAAGGAGGGTCTGCTCTTCAGGCTGGTGCTGCGCACCGGCCTGGACACGCTGGAGATCTGCGCCGTGGTGCTGCGCGTGGCCTGCCGTACGTTGACCGACCTGGCCAAGGCCCGCCCCGACGGTCCCCTCTTCGAACCGGCGACCACCAGCGCGCTGCAGCAGGTGCTGCGCCACACCGCCATCGCAGTGGAGAGCTTCGCCGAGCTGATCACCGCGCAGGTCAGCGCCAACGCCGAAGAGGCGGAAGCCCGCCTGACCGCGGAGCTGACCGTGGCAGGGGTGCACCGCGACCGGCTTGCACAGCTCCTGCTGACCGACGCCCGCAAGGATTCGGCGCACTGGCAGTTGCACGGTGCGTTGCTCGCCGAGATCGACCGGGTCCTCGACGAACTGGGTGTGGACAAGCGCTCTCAGCGCCTGTTCGAAGAGCTCGACGCCCACACCCGCACCCGCCGGACGCGGAACCTGGGACGGCGACTGCCCGGGCGCCTGCTCGGCCGTCTGCCCGGGCGGGGCCGCGGCGGCGACGAGGAAGCGCTGTCGAAGTAGCCCCACCGCGGGCGGGGCTACGGCGGGCGGGGCTACGACGGCCGCGGGCGCGCCGGTGCTCGGCATCGCGTGCGGCGGCAGTCGGCACACACCTGCCCGGCGAGCCTGGCGGGAGCCAGGCCGGCCCGCTCAGCATGCTCACCACTCGCTCACCACTGCCCACGGCCGGCTCCGCGAGCGTCGGCCCGCTCCCGTCGCCGCGCGTCGGGCACCTTCCCGGCCGGGCGCGACGCCAGGATGGTGGCCTCGCGGGCACGAGCGCCCGCCGGCAACGGCAAGGACACCCCATTTGATCACCATCGACGTCCAGCACTGCGGCACCTCGGTCCTCCTCAGCGTCTCGGGGAAACTCGACCGGGAAGCGGACGGTGCTCTGCAGTGCGTCCTGGACCGCGTCGGCTACCAGGAACGCGTCCTCATGATCGACATGCATGGGGTGCCCGCCATGGATTCGGCCGGCCTCCTGCATCTCCTGGACCTCCACCGGCGCGCCGAGTGCCTGGGCCTGCGGACCCTCATCGTCGGGTGGCAGCCCCAGCCCCAGCAGCTGATGGCCGCGGTCGCCGGGATCCCGTCCCCCGGGGCAGCCACTGGTGAGCGCTACGCGGTCGCCGGCTTCCGCCGCCTCCTCGAAGACCGAGCGCAGCGCGCCCGTGACCGAGCCGGCCTCACCGCCGGGTGCCTACCCGACCTGTAGCCACGAGCGCGCGGGGCCCAGCCGGACCACGCTGCCCACCGCCGCCCGCCGCCCGCTGCACCAGCGCGGTGCTGACCGTGCCGCCGGGAACCGCGCGCACGCGGAAGGTGAGGGTGCCGTCCTCATGGGGCGCGTTGGCGGCGAGTCGCAGCGCCATAGCTTCGGGCACCAGGGAGCCTCCAGGCACACGTACCGTCCGGCGGCCGGCCGGCCGACCAGGAAGCCGCCGGGGCGCGCCGCACCCGGGCCTGTCGGAGGTCGGATCCATGCGAGGAACGCGCGTTGCTCCAGCAGCCTGTTCGCGAATGCATCCGGAAGTTGTGTGTATGTGTGGGTGGTTCGAAGAGTGTGGTCATTCTGGGGGGCCGACGAGGAGGTCTCTTTAAGAAACCTTGTTGAATAGCGCTGACGCGTGGGGCGGCCTTGAGTCAACTCCGGTAATCGGTCAGGGTTTCGAGCTGAACCCCCGGAGATCTTCCGGCTCCGGAGGGCTCACGCAACATGCCTTGACGCCCCACACGTCAACACGAGGAGCTCTCTCTCCATGTCAACTCACAAGCACGCACGCACCCGTTCGCGCGGCTTCCGGGTCCTTGCAGTGGCCACGGGAGTCGCCACTGCAACTGGTGTCTGCATGCTGATGTCCCCCCTCGCCGGCGCGAACACTCCGGCCGAGGGAACGGTGTACGGGCTCGGCGCACCCGGTGCGCTCAGCGGCAGCTACATCGTCATACTCGACAAGGACGCGGATAAGCAGGCGCTCGCCAAGAAGTACGGCGGCGAGCTGGAACGCACCTACGCGTCGGCGGTCAACGGCTTCTCCGCGTCCGGGCTTTCGGAGACCGGCGCCAAGCGACTCGCCGCTGATCCGGCGGTGGGCAAGGTCGTCCAGAACAAGAAGTTCTCCATCAGCGGCACCCAGGACAACCCGCCGTCGTGGGGCCTTGACCGCATAGACCAGACAGGGACGGCGGGGGACGAGAAGTACACGTACCCCGACGCGGGTGGCGAGGGGGTCACGGCCTACGTCATCGACACCGGCGTGCGGATCAGTCACAAGGACTTCGGTGGCCGGGCCGCCCACGGCTTCGACGCAGTGGACAGCGACCAGAGCGCCGACGACGGCAACGGGCACGGCACGCACGTCGCCGGCACCATCGCGGGCACCTCGCACGGGGTGGCCAAGAAGGCCAAGATCGTCGCTGTCCGCGTGCTCGACGACAACGGGTCCGGCACCACCGAGCAGGTCGTGGCGGGCATCGACTGGGTGACGCAGCATCACAGCGGGCCCTCGGTCGCCAACATGAGCCTCGGCGGCGGCGCGGACGAGGCGCTCGACGAGGCGGTACGCCGGTCGATAGCCGCTGGTGTCACCTTTGCCGTCGCGGCGGGGAACGAGTCCGCCGACGCCGGGCAGGGCTCTCCCTCGCGGGTCCCGGAGGCCGTCACGGTGGCCTCCAGCACGTCCGGAGACTCGCAGTCCTCATTCTCCAACTTCGGCTCGGTCGTGGACCTCTACGCACCGGGCTCGGACATCACCTCCGCCTGGAACGACAGTGACAGCGGCACGAAGGTCATATCCGGCACCTCGATGGCGACCCCGCACGTGGCGGGAGCCGCGGCCCTCTACCTGGCCGGGCACAAGAGCGCGTCGCCCGCGCAGGTCGCACAGGCCCTGATCGAAGGGGCGACCTCGGGGAGGATCACCAACCCGAGCAGCGGAACCCCGAACAAGCTGCTGAAGGTGTCTGCGCAGTAGGCGTCGCCGTCCGGCGCCGTCCGTGAAGCCGCCAGGTCCGTCGCACCTGAGGGGGGTGCGGCGGCCCCGGCAGCGGCGACTCTCACTGAGTTCAACTAGCGCGCCCGTAACGGACGTTCTTGCTCCAGATCCGCTCCAGCCGTACCCGGGTACCTGGGCGGGGTGCGTGCCAGATCTTGTCGTGGCCGGCGTAGATGCCCACGTGTTCCACGGTCGAGCCCCTGGGGAAGAACACCAGGTCCCCCAATGCGCGTTTGCTCCGGGGGACGTGAGAGGTGTGCTCGTACTGCTGCTCGGCGGTACGGGGTAGCTGTCTGCCGGCGCTTCGGAACGAATAGAGCGTCAGGCCTGAGCAGTCGAACCGTTTTGGTCCTGTTGCGCCGCGGGCGTACGGTGCGCCTTCTTTGGAGGCGGCCACGGCCACCGCCCTGACGCCGTACGGTGTGGCCGCGTCGGCGGGTGGCACGGGGATGACCAGCGTACTCGTGGTCAAGAAGCAGAGCAGCAGCATGACGCGAGGGGGGTCGAATCCGGCAGGGCGACGAACAAGTCGGCGTGCCTGCCGGGCCTTACGGGATTCGGATTCGGTCCTGGGGACGGACATCGTGATACCTCCGCGTTCGGATGCGACAGCGGTCGATCGGACACGAATGAAGATCCTGCTTTCAGCGTCGTGATTCCTGAGCGTGTAGCGGCCGACCAGTTTTCTCCGACGGCATCCCGAATTCACTTCCGGAGAGGGGGTGATCTGTATCGGTTCTGTAACAGATTCGCGAACATATGTAAATCATGCTGTGGTTGTCGAGCCGTCATGAACGAGTTTCTCGACTGTGCTGACCCGCCCACGAGTCGGGGTTCAACGTGATGTGGCGTGGCGCGGGCTCCCGTTGCGGGCCGGTGTGTGTGCTGTGTCGCGGCGGCACGACGTGCGCGGCGCGCGGCGTAGTGCGGCGCTCACCTCGCGCTCGGACGCCATGGCGGCGTCGTGGAGCTCCGGGACGGGCTCAGGTCCACGCGGTCGGACCCGGAACGGCGGCGAGGGCCATGGGCGTCTCCTCGTGAACCTTGAGCGGACACCCTCCGCCCGGTGCTACCCGTCGAAGATCCGATGCAGACGTGCCGCGGGCGGTCGGAGCCGGTCCCGCCCAGGCCCCTCCTTTTTGCAGCCGCCGCTAACTGATGATCACGCCATTCGAAACGGCTTCTCGCCGGGCCCGACAGCCTCGATCTCGAATATCGCGATCTCCGGGAACGGCTGACCGCAATCGGTGCGCCGTGAAAACGATGGATGTTGAGCTGATGTAAACAAAGATCGGATCGCCTCCCGGCGCCTCCCCCGAAAAGGAGTCAGACAATGAGGCCACTACGCCGCCCCCGTCAGGCCGCTACCCTGCTCGCCGCGCCCGCGTTCGCACTCACTTTCGGCGGCCTGGTCGCCACCCCCGCACACGCCGCCACCATCGACGTCGCCTGCTCCACCGCCGCCCTCATCCAGGCCGTCACCACCGCCAACAGCACCCCCACCACCTCCGACACCCTCAGCCTCGCCCGCGACTGCACCTACACCTTCACCGAGCGGATCGCCGGCCCCGGCCAGGCCGCGCTCCCCCAGATCACCAGCCCCATCACCATCAACGGACGCAACGCCACCATCACCCGAGACCGCAACACCGACAACGAATTCCGCTTCTTCAGCCTCCCTCCTGCCACCGGCGCGAACCTGACTCTCCGGGACGTTGCCCTCACCAACGCCAAAGTCGGAGCAGGCGCCCAGGGCGGGGCCATCCAGCTGGGATTCGGCACCGTTGTTTCTCTTTCCAACACCCGCCTCACCGGCAACGCCTCCAGCAACGGAGGCGGCGCCGTCAACAACAGCAATGGAACCCTCCGCGTCGTAGGTTCCTACTTCAAGAGCAACCACACCGAAGCCGGCCACGGCGGTGCCATCCTGAGCAGCGGTACCACACGCGTGGACCTCAGCGTGTTCACCCACAACTCCACCGGACCCGTCAGCGGTGGTAACGGCGGCGCCATTTCGCACGGCAGCATCTCTGCACCCTTCACCCTGACTGCGAGCATCCTCACCGGCAACGAAGCAAAAGGCCTGGGCGGCGCCATCCATAACAACAGTTCCTCCGCGACCATCGCCGACAGCCAGATCCGCAGCAACGACGCCAGAACCGGCGGGGGCATCGCCAACTTCGGCACGCTCACCATCAACACGCTCACCACCATCCGTGGCAACACTGCAAGCTTCTCCGGCGGCGGCATCTACAACTTTGGAACGCTCAATACCCGCAACACCGTCATCGACAGGAACGCGGTCACTCTGGGAACCGGCGCCGGCATTCACAACCAGGGTGACGCAACGCTCAACGACTCCCGTGTCACAAGCAACACCGCGGCCCACGCCCCCGCCGGCCTCCACAACGAAGGCGGAAACGTCACCCTCAACCACACGACCATCGCGAACAACAACCCCGCCAACTGTGACCCATCAAACCCCGCTGTCACTGGCTGCACTCAGTAGGTCCACGCACGCCCAGGGCCGAAGGAGGGGCTGGTCCGTTTCGACGTGCAGCGGGACCCGCTCAGGCCCTGAGGGGGTCCCTCACCGCGGTCGCTGCTGAAGCCGCCGCTGTCGCTCGGCAGAGGTCCAAAGCGATGACGGCCCACGACTTATAGGTCTGCCCGGAGCTGGCCTTCCGGTTCCTGCTGCATGCCCTCGCGCGGTTCGACTGCCCGGTGTCCGCTGAGGTTTACAGTCGGCTCGAATGCGTGAGCACGGCCTTCGGGCACGGACCGTACGTGGTCGATGCCCACCGCCACCGCGTGGAATGACACCCGCCCCGTGCGCAGGCCCTGGAGGGACTTCGGTCCGTCCAGGGCCTCATGCGAGAGGGCGTGTGCCAACGGGCTCTGA
>NZ_JCAXEG010000025.1:0-72723 GCF_059758875.1 Streptomyces sp. GQ60
ACGCCCTGCGCACCGCCGCCGGCCTCTGATCCGGCCTCTGATCCCCTTCGTTACCCGAACCGAGGAACACCCATGACGCACTCCGCCACCCCGTCCGCCGGCACGCTCCTCCTGGAGCGTCCGGCCACCGAGCAGGCCGGCCGCCAGGTCGAAAACCTCCTCACCGACCTGCGCCTCGGCGACTGGACGCCGACGCCGCTGGAACGGCGCGTCGCCGGCATCCTGCACCTCTCGGCCGGCACCGGTGCCCACGCCCTGACCTCCCGGCACGTCCGTGACGCCCTCTGGGAGGGCGCCCTGACGATGACGCGGGAGAACGGGGCCCGCTTCGCCACCGCCCTGGCCCTCCTCGTCCCGGTGCTCGAGGAGTCCGGGCCGGGCGCCTCCGACGTGGCGTACGCGGCCGCGGAGCTGTTCGCCGCGATCGTCGATCACCGCTGAAACGGCGAACGGCCCGGGAGGAGCGCCGAGACGCTCCTCCCGGGCCGACGGCCCCCGGCTGCCTCAGGCAGCCCAGGGAGCCATCGGGTACCAGATCAGATCCCGGCGCGCGAGCATCCGCACGTCCCAGTAAAGGATCATGAAAATGCCGGCGGCGATGAACGCGGCGGCCATGACCGCGGACGCCCGGCTGGGCTTCGCGGTCATCCAGCGGTGCAGCCGCTCGCCGAGGAAACCGCTGACCAGCAGGAACAGCACCGCCACGATGACGATGTTGCCGAGGGTCTGCAGGCTGAACACCAAGGCCCCGTAGAGCACGTTGTGGCTCTCGGCCGCGTCCTGGAACAGCTGGCGGAACAGCGAGAACGGGCGGCCGATCAGGAACGCGCCGATCAGCCCTCCCATGACCACCATCGGGGCGTTCGGGAAGCGCACGCTCAGCCGGGCCAGCGGGTCGCGGACCATGCCGAGCGCGGCCAGGCCGAGGTAGGTCATGACGAGCCCGATCAGCCCGTACACCACCATCGCCTGCACCAGGCGCGGAGAGAAGCCGGCCCCGCCGCCGGCGACGCTCGTCTGGAACTGCGGCATTCCGGTGCCCACCAGCGCGACGACGACACCGTAGAGCGCGGAGACCACCACGGCGCCGGCAGCGAGGAAGCCCAGCGGCCGCAGCGCCGCGGCCATCCGCCCCCGCCGGGTCGTGGCCGTGCCGGCCAGCGGTGCGAGCGCGCTGAAGACGGCGACGTTGCAGGCGGTGAAGGTGCCCGCGACGCCCGTGGCGAGCGCGAAGGCGATACCGGCCAGCACCCCGGTGATCGGGGTGCCCTTGGCCGCGTGGCCGAGCAGCGAGTCCGCGACGGTGTCGCCGATGGTCTTGTCGACGAACTTCGCCGACCAGACGACGGTCAGCGCGAAGCCGAACAGGGCCGCGGTCAGGAGGACCAGCGCGCGGCGGCGCGGGGCGTGGCCGTTGAAGAAGAAGGAGGGCGTCCGTGACGGTCCGGTCCCTGCGTTGCTGCGCTCACCGGTGTCGGGTGCCGGGGCAGGTCGATGCGCGACCTGAGTCATGGGGGTGGCCTTTCCACTGAGGCGTGACGGTCGGTGAGGGCAGACTAGGTCGGCGTGAGCGGCCTCGGACGGACCCGAGGCCACCTCGTCCCTTTCATCCCCCGCCTCGTTTCCACCCAGCCAGGTCGCGCGCCCCGGCAGGGCCGCTCACCGCAAGGTTCGTGTCAACGACCGTACGGCCAGGGGTGGTTCTGGCAGCTTCGGAGCCGGAGCGGCGGGATCGGTCTGCCACGCGGCCCCGCTGACATCGGGCAGGGACAAGTCGAAACTGCGCCACGCCCACGCCCAGGCGGCCGCCTCCCGGAACGGTCCGCCGCCCTCGGCGATGCCCTCGCCGACCGAGGCCGCGACGGATTCCTCTCCTGTCACCACGCTCATCGGGCCACCTCCACGACGGGCTGCCGCTCTGCCCTGCGCGCGGCATCGCGCGCGTAACGGACCCCGGTCAGCTCCTCGGACATCTCCCACAGCCTGATCTGCGCGATCACATCGCGAGAGGCCCGGCTCGATCGCGCCGGCACCGCCCCGCCGTGGCACTCGGAGACGCCACCCGGGCCGAAGTAGTCGCCGCCCCGCACGAGGGGATCGGTAGCGGCCCGCAGCGTCGGCAGTGCGGCCCCCGCGGCGGGCTGTCCCAGCCACCGCAGGGCGGCCGTGCTCACCGGCCGCAGCCACGCCGGTGCTTCGTCGTGCCACAGCCCGGTCGCCGACAGACCCGGGTGGGCGGCCACCGAGACGGTCTCGGCCCCCGCGTCGGCCAGTCGGCACTGCAGTTCCCGGGCGAACATCAGATTGGCGAGTTTGGAACGGCCGTACGCGGCGACCGAGCGGTGTCCGCCCGCCGCGTGCACGTCGTCCGGACCCGGCCCGTGACCGGCCACCCGGTGGGCGAGGCTCGCGACCGTCACCACCCGCGAACCCGGCACGTCCCGCATGAGCCCCAGCAGCAGGCCCGTCAGCGCGAAGTGCCCCAGGTGGTTGACGCCGAAGTGCGGCTCGAAGCCGTCCTCCGTACGCCGGTACGCGGGGAACATCACGCCGGCGTTGTTGACGAGGAGGTCGAGCCGGTCGAACCGGCGCCGCACCTCCAGCGCTGCTTCCCGGACCGACTCCAGCGAGGCCAGATCGACCCGGACCACTTCCGTACGGCCGCCGACGCGGGCTGCCGCGGCAAGGCCCCGCTCCATGTCGCGGCAGGCCAGGACGACCCGCGCGCCGCGGCCGGCGAGCGCCCGGGCCGTCTCCAGCCCGATGTCGCCCGAGGCCCCGGTGATCAGGGCCGTCCTGTCGCTCTGGTCGGGCATCTCTGCCGTGGACCACACCATTGCGTCCTCCTCCGGACCGGGATTGCGTGTCAGCGGGCCGAGCCGTATCCGTGCGCGACGATGCGGTCGGCGACGGCGGTGTAGTGCGAGCCGTCGGCGGGCAGGTCGGTGGCCAGGCAGTTCACATAGCGGTTGAACATGCAGAACGCCGCAGCGATCAGCACCGTGTCGTGGATCTCGCCGTCGCCCGCGCCCTCCTTGCGGGCGGCGGTGACGGCCTCGTCGGAAACCGGCTGCGCCAGCTCCTGCACCTCCGCCGCGATCCGCAGCAGGGCCCGCAGCAGCGGGCTGATCGGCGCGGACTGCGGGTCGGCGAGCACCTGCGCCACCAGCTGCTGCCCGCCCTCCAGCTGCGCGGCGGCGAACGCGCTGTGCGAGTCGGCGCAGAAGCGGGTGCGGTTGAGCTCCGAGACGTACGCGGCGATCAGCTCGCGCTCGCCCCGGCTCAGCGGGGACTCGCCGCGCAGCAGCGCATTGGCCACCGCGTTGAGCGGCCCGGCCGTGTCGGGGCGCTGCACCATGAGACCGCTGATGCCGGGCAGGTCGTTGGTGATCTCGATGTGCGGCACTGGAGCATCCAATTCTGAACGGACTGGTCGGTACTTCATCGTGACCAGCCCCCGAAGTCGTGCCAACTCCTTCTGTGCGGAGGTGAGTTCACCGAACCCCGGGCCGGGCCGGGCGGCGCCGCCCCGCCGCCCGGGCGTTCAACCGCCGCGTGAACGCAGCGCTCCGGGCCCCCTACTCCGCCGGAGGCAGGTACCCGTGCGCCGTCAGGAACGCGCCGATCTCGTCGTACACCGCCGGGTCGTCCGGCGTGATCGCGCCCAGCCCGTCCACGTACCGGTTGAACATGCAGAAGGCGGCCGCGATGAGCACCGTGTCGTGGATCGCCTCGTCGTCCGCCCCGGCGGCCCGGGCCGCCTCGACGTCCTCCGCGCCCACCTCGCGCGCGTCGCCCCGCACCTTGCCGGCGATCGCCAGCAGGGCCCGCATCCGTTCGCTGACCGGCGCACTCGACGGGTCCCGCTTGACGGCCTCCACCAGCTCGTAGTCACCGCCCAGCGCGTGCGCGGCAGCCGCCGTGTGCGAACCCGTGCAGTAGCGGGTCTGGTTGCGGAAGGACACGAAGGCGGCGATCAGCTCCCGCTCACCCACGCTCAGCGGGGACTCGCCCCGCAGCAGCTGCTCGGCGAGCTCGCTCAGCCGCCGCCCGGAGGCGGGCTTGCTGGCCATCAGACCGCGGATCCCCGGCACCGGGGCCGGAATCTCGATGTGCGGCACGGTACGTACTCCTTCTCCGGTTAGTTGTTGAACCAGGGGGTGGTCGTCGAGTCCGTACTGAACTGGTCGAGCATCAGGTCGGCGACCTTCTGCTGACCGGTCGCGCTGGGGTGCACACGGTCGGACACCAGGTCGGAGCACGCCCACTCCAGGCCGTCACTGCGCCCCGGGGTGCCGCCGGCCACGCCGTCCGCGCCCAGGCCGTCCGCCCACAGGTACGGGCCCCAGGACAGCCACGGTGCTACGCCGCCCTGCCCGTAGGTGAGGTTCGAGGCGCCGTTGATCTGGTTCTGGATCAGCTTCTTGACGGCCCAGCCCTGCTGGTACGCGCCCGCGCTGCGCGCCGGGTTGTAGGTGTAGATCCGGCTGGCCACGTAGCCCAGAGCCAGGTTCGGGTAGTTCGCACGGGCGTTGCGCGCGATCGTGCCGAGCGTGTCGGCCAGGGCGGCGGCCCCGGCCGGGAAGGCGCCGATGTTGTCCCCGACCAGCTGCTCCTTCAGCCACACCGCCTGTACCTGCGCGGGGGTCACCCCGGCGGTGGAGAGCCGGGAGGCGAGCACCGACCAGGTGGCGTTCGCCGGGTCCGCCCACGCGGTGGCGTCCTTGCCGCCCTGGGCGCCGTCGACGATGACGAGCTTCGAGTTCAGGTTGGCGTACCCGCCGGCGGTCTGGATGAACTTCTGGAACTCCTGCGTGGTGTTCGACATGCCGATGGAGATCAGCACCACCTTGCCGTTGACCAGGTCGACCTGCCCGGCCGCGTTGCGCGGCAGCACGTCCTTGTTCGCGATGTTCTCGCCCGCGGTGTTGTGCGCGGCCGGGCGGGTGTTGCTGCCGCCCGGGTACAGGCCGCCCATCAGCCCCTGGTAGGTCCCGGTACCCAGGTCGTTCAGCGGCACCAGACCGCTCTTGGCGTACGTGCAGTCGACCGGGCCCGCGGACGACGCGGGCTGCGGGATCAGGGCGATGGCGACGGCCGTGGCGGCCGCGGTCACGAAGGCGGCGGTACGCGTGGTCTTCATGGTTCCTTCCGGATGTCGACAGCGGGGCGTGCCGGGACGGTCCCCCTTCACGAGGCTGTCGGCCGGGGCAGGACAACCGCACCTTGTGCCGTGCTCTCCCGCGGCCCGGCCGCCCGCGCCGTGGGCGCGGGGCGGCCTGGGGCTCCGGCAGCCGCCCGCGGCCGGCGAAGTGCGCACGAACCGAATCCCGCACAGCAGGAGTTGGCACGCTCGTGCCACCCGCGCCAACGATGGCACCGACCCGCGAGCCACCCTCCAGCAAAGGACGCACCCGGTGCCGCACATCACGATCGTCAGCGACCTCCCCGGCATCAGGGGGCTGATGGCCGACCGTCCCGGATCGGCCGCCCCGCTCAACGCCGTCGCCGACACCCTGCTGCGGGGGCCGTCCCCGCTGGCGCGCGGCGAGCGCGAGCTGATCGCGACGTACGTCTCGGAGCTCAACCGCACCCGCTTCTGCTCCGACACCCACGGCGCGGCCGCCGCCGCCCAGCTCGAAGGCGGCGCCGACCTCGTCAAGGCGGTCCAGCACGACGTGGACACCGCCCCGCTGTCCCCGCTGCTGCGCGCCCTGCTGCGGGTCGCGGCCGAGGTCCAGGCCCAGGCCGCGCCCGTCTCCGACGAAGCGATCGCCGCCGCCCGCGCGGCAGGCGCCACCGACGGCCACCTCCACGACACCGTGCTCATCGCCGCGGCCTTCTGCATGTACAACCGGTACGTCAGCTGCCTCGCCACCGCCGTTCCGGCCGAGCCCGGCTACTACGAGGAAGCGGGCCGCCGGATCACCGCCCACGGCTACGCCGGCGCGGTCCGAGAGGCCTGACGACCATGTCCACAACCGCGTCCCCCGAGGCCCGCGCCACCCGGCGGACCCACCGCCGCGCCGTCACCGCCACCGTCGTCGGCAACTTCGTCGAGTCCTTCGACTGGCTGGGCTACGGCCTCTTCGCCCCGCTCCTCGCCCCCCACTTCTTCCCCTCCAGCAACCCGGTCACCTCCCTGATCGGTGCGTTCGCCGTCCTCGGAGTGGGCGTCCTCGTCCGTCCGCTCGGCGGCATCCTGCTCGGCCGCCTCGCCGACCGGCGCGGCCGGCGACCCGCCCTGATGCTCGCCATCGGCCTCATGACCGCCGGCTCGTTCCTCATCGGCATCGCACCGACCTACGGCCTGGTCGGCATCCTCGCCCCCGTCATCCTGCTGCTCGCCCGCGTGGCCCAGGGCATCTCCTCCGGCGGTGAATGGCCCGCGGCGGCCGCCTACCTCATGGAAGTGGCCCCGCCCCAGCGCAAGTCGCTCTACGGCAGCCTCTTCTCCCTGACCACCGCCGCGGGCGCCTTCACCGCGGCGATGCTCGGCGGCCTCCTGACCGGCGTCCTCGGCGCCGACGCCATGGCCGCCTGGGGCTGGCGCGTCCCCTTCCTCGTCGGCGGCGTCTTCGGCATCGTCCTGCTGTTCCTGCGCCGCGGGCTCGCCGAGACCGAGGTCTTCCAGCGGGAGGTCAGCTCCCGGGCCACCCGGGGCTCGCTGCGCCGGGTACTGGTCACCTACCGGCGCCAGGTGCTGATGTCCGTCCTGTTCATCGCGGGCATGGGCACCATCGGCGGCACCTGGACCTCCGTGATCCCGGCCATGGGACAGCGCCTGAGCGGGCCCGGCACCATGTTCGGGGTCGTCGTCTGCGCGACGGCCATCCTGATGGTGATCAACGTGCCCATCGGCCTGCTCGCCGACAAGGTCGGCCCCCGCCGCTTCCTGCTCGGCGCGACCGTCCTCTTCGCCGTCACCGGCTCGTACAGCTTCCTCACCATCGACGGCACTTTCGCGAGGCTGCTGTTCGCCTACCTCAGCGGCACCGTCTACCTCGTCTGCGCCACCACCACGCTCCCCGGCATCCTCTCCGAGCTCTTCCCCGCCGAGAACCGCGCTCTGGGCATGGGCCTGCCCAACGCGGTGACCTCGGCGGTCCTCGGCGGCATCGCCCCGGCGCTCGCCACCTACCTCGGCGAACACGGGGCCTCCGGCTGGTTCATCGCCGGTGTCACCGCGATGGTCCTGCTCGCCTGGCCCGCCACCCTCCTCGCCCTGCGCACCCCCAGCCCGTCCGCGCCCGCGGTACGGACCGGCGTGATCCAGCCGTTCGCCGATGCGTGCGGCGGGCTCGGCGCCGGTGTGGCGGGGACGCGGAAGCGGGTGCTCGAACCGGCTTCCGCCGTGTCGTTCCGCAGCGGGCCCGCGTCCGACCCGACAGCGCCGATCACGAAGGGACCCGTCTCCGTCGAGATGTCCGCCGCATTGCCGGTCAGCTCTGCCCCGCACAGTGGTTCCGGGTAAGGGGAAAGGCCACTCGGGGCTCCGAAGCCCCGTAGGGAAAGTACGGCACCGGAATTGCGCACGGGCGGAACCGTCTATTCCTGCTCCTCGGTCACCCGGTGCGGACGGGTGCGCGGAGCGGGATACATCTGACTGAGCACCGACTTCCCGTGGCGTGCCGGTGGTGAACGTGAATGTCAGTCGTCTCACGAGTTCCGCCGCGGAAAATCGAGATCCCGGGGATGCGCTCCCTCGAAGTCGAGACGGCCTTTCCCGATCGCGCCGCCCGTCCGGAATTCGGCATCGGGTTCTTCTGCCGGTTCCGTATGCCGAGTCCGTCCTCTCGGCGCCCCCTGAGGTGAACCCGCACGCTCCGGTGGATCACCACGGCACCTTCACCGTCCATCCGTTCCACCCCCGGACGAGGCGCACTGGCAGGAGCCCGTCGTGATCCGAGACGATGGGCCGGGGTGGCGAATCCGCCACTGTGAACCACCGGAGGAGGCCTCGCCATCCGTACCGCCGTCGTGAACCAGGAGCACATCCGTTGACCGCCCCGACCGCCCCGACCGCCCCGACCGCCCCGGGCCGCGCCGACCGCCTCTACGCGCTCACCCCGTCCGGCGCCCTCCGCGAGATCCCCGCAACGGACGGACCGGGCACGCTCCTCGCCGCGGACTCCTGGCTGGTCGCCGACGGCCGGGTCCGCGCCCTGGACCGGCACCGCCGCCGCTTCACCGCCACCTGCGCCGAGACCGCCGGCGTCCCCGGGGCGCTCCTGGACACCTTCTGGACCGCCATGGCGGTCCTGCTGCCCCGGGAGGACGGCCACTGGTTCCCGCGCGTCGAGCTGGCGCCCGCGCCCGCGGACGCGTCCCCGGACACGGTCCTGCCCGGCGGCCACCGCCTGCTGTACCGGCTGCGCCCCGCCCCCGCGCGCTCCACGACGGCCAGGGTCTGGGGGCTGGCCGTCCGTGACCCGCGCCGGGCGCCCCGGCACAAGGGACCGGACCTGGGCGCCCTGGCCGCGGTCCGCTCCGGGGCCACGGCCGCGGACGCCGACGAGGCGCTCCTGATCACCGCCGACGGGGTGGTGCTCGAAGCGGCCAACTCCTCGCTCCTGTGGTGGGAGGACGACGTCCTGTGCCACCCGCCCGCCGAGCTCCCCGTCCTCCCCGGGGTCACCGCCTCGCTGCTGCTCGACCGGGCGGCGCGCACCGGCGTGACCGTACGGCCCGTCCGGCGCCGGCTGTCCGCGCTGGCCGGACGCGAGGTCTGGGTGGCCAACGCCCTCCACGGCCTGCGCCCCGTCACCGACTGGACGGGCGGCGCGCTCCCGGCCGGCGCCCCGCTGCGCGCCCCCGCCTGGCAATCCTGGCTGGACGGCCTGCGGACCCCGCTCCCGGAGTGACCCCTCCCGGGCCCGGCCGCGGGCTCACACCGGCTGGTTGCCGTGCTTGCGCTCCGGCAGCGGGGCGTGCTTGGCCCGCAGCATCGCCAGGGAGCGGATCAGGACCCGACGGGTCTCGCCCGGATCGATGACGTCGTCCACGAGCCCGCGCTCCGCGGCGTAGTACGGATGCATGAGTTCGGCCTTGTACTGCTTGACCAGACGTTCCCGTGTCGCCTCGGGATCGTCGGAGGAGGCGATCTCCTTGCGGAACACCACGTTCGCCGCGCCCTCCGCACCCATCACCGCGATCTCGTTGATCGGCCACGCGAAGGCCAGGTCGGCACCGATGGACCGGGAGTCCATGACGATGTACGCGCCGCCGTAGGCCTTGCGCACGACCAGGGAGATCCGCGGGACCGTCGCGTTGCAGTACGCGTACAGCAGCTTCGCGCCGTGCCGGATGATCCCGTTGTGCTCCTGGTCGACGCCCGGCAGGAAGCCGGGCACGTCCACGAGCGTCAGCAGCGGGACGTTGAAGGCGTCGCAGGTCTGGACGAACCGCGCGGCCTTCTCGGAGCCGTGGATGTCCAGGACGCCGGCCAGGGCGGACGGCTGGTTGGCGACGATGCCCACCACGTGTCCGTCGAGCCGGGCGAAGGCACACACGACGTTCTGCGCCCAGGCCTCCTGCACCTCGAAGAACTCGCCGTCGTCGACGATCTCCTCGATCACCTTGCGCATGTCGTACGCCTGCCCCGGGTCTGCCGGGACGATGTCGGCGAGAGCGTCGGTACGGCGGTCGGCCGGGTCGTCGCCACTGACCACCGGGGGCAGCTCGCGGTTGTTCTGCGGGAGCATCGAGAGCAGGTAGCGGACGTCCTCGAGGCACTCCTCCTCCGTGTCGTACGCGAATCCGGCGACGCCGGAGACGGAGGCGTGCACGTCGGCGCCGCCGAGGCCGTTCTGGGTGATCTGCTCGCCGGTCACCGCGCGGACCACGTCCGGGCCCGTGATGAACATCTGAGAGGTCTCGCGGACCATGAACACGAAGTCCGTGAGCGCCGGGGAGTACGCCGCGCCGCCGGCGCACGGGCCGAGCATGACGCTGATCTGCGGGATCACCCCTGAGGCGCGGGTGTTGCGGCGGAAGATGCCGCCGTATCCGGCCAGCGCCGAGACGCCCTCCTGGATGCGGGCACCGGCGCCGTCGTTGAGGGAGACCAGGGGCGCGCCGGCCGTCTCGGCGAGGTCCATCACCTTGTGGATCTTGGCGGCGTGGGCCTCGCCGAGCGCGCCGCCGAAGACCCGGAAGTCGTGGGCGTACGCGAACACCGTTTTGCCGTGCACCTGGCCCCAGCCGATGACGACGCCGTCGCCGTGGGGCCTGCGGTGCTGGAGGCCGAAACCGGTGGCCCGGTGCCGGCGGAGCGGCTCGATCTCCGTGAACGTGCCTTCGTCGAAAAGGAGATCGAGCCGTTCGTAGGGGGTCAGTTTGCCCTTGGCGTGCTGCCGCTTCGTCGCCTCGGGATCCGGACCGCGGCGTACTTCGTCCCTCAGCCGGTTGAGTTCTGCGGTGGACCGGTGCAGGCTCGGAGCGGGAGCGAGCGTGGTCAGCAGTTCGTCGAAGGTCGTCATCGGCCCAAGCTAGGAACGACCCCTCAAAAGCCGTGACCAGGCCCGCTGGAGCCTCGCTCGACCGGCGCCGCCGACGGTGGCTGCCACTCGGCCGCACCAGGGCGTGTTCCAGGAACCGCCACGGTCGACATCGGTCAACCACCGCCCTGCGCGTACGTCACGTTCGGGTGCCACCGGCCCCGGGCACGCGCTGCCAGCCGGGCGGCCCCGACATCGCCCAGTCGAGTTCGGCAGCCGGCCGCCGCCACGGGCTGGAGAATCCGGGGTAGGCGGCGACGACCGGGTCGAGCCGGTCCAGATCGCCCGAGAGCACGGCCTGGTGCAGCTGCTGGAGCGGCGCGGACGGTTCGAGCCCCAGTTCGCGCACCAAAGACCCCCGCAGCCTCTGGTACGCCTCGAGAGCACGCCAGCCCCCGCCCGCCCGGTGCAGGGCGCGCATCAGCTGTCCGCAGAAGCCCTCGTGGAGCGGATGGCGGGCCGCCAGCACCCGGAGCTCCGGGATCACCTCGGTATGGCGGCCGAGCTGGATGTCCGCCTCGATGCGCCGCTCGAGGGCGGTCGTGCGCTCCTCGTTCAGCCGCAGCACCTCGAGTTCGAGCACGGACCCCGCCCGTACGTCGACCAGCGCCGGGCCCTGCCACAGCGCGAGCGCGCGGCCGAGCAGGTCGGACGTGGCGTGGTAGTCGCCGACGTCGTAGGCGGCCCGGCCGTGGCCGGCGAGCCTTTCGAACTCGTGGGCGTCGACCTGGCCCGGAGCCACCTGGAGCAGGTACCCGCCGAACTGGGTGACGAGGACGTCCTTGGCGTCTACCAGGGGATCCCCGTCCAGTGCGGCGCCGATCTTCCGGCGCAACTGGAGGATGTACGTCTGCAAGGTGGTGGCCGCGCTGCGGGGGATGTCCTCGCCCCAGATCTCCTCCATCAGCGTGGGTACGGTGACGACCCGCTCGGCGTGGAGGGCGAGCAGCGCGAGCAGCTGCCTGGGCTTCGCGGCGCTCGGAACCACCGAGACGCCGCGCTCGTGGACGGCGAGCGACCCGAGTACTTTGATCTCCATTTGCGTGCTCCCCCTTGTCGGGCCACGGCCGCCGGCCAAACCCTGCGACGACCCTTTTGGAGTCAGGTTCAGCAGACTCGCACTAGGGGGTGGTCGTGGCCCAGTGAGCCACACATGAGCCGATTCATGAAAATGTCATGTGTGTCCGGTGAGCGTCACACTGCCGGTTGCATGAGGGTTCCCCCCAGACTCTCGACGCAGACGCCGAAACAACATCGTTCGTCACAGGGGGAAAGTCATGAACGTTGCTGAGGAACTCTTCCGTTTCGCGGAACTCGCAGCCAGGACCGGACTCGAGCCGGAGCTCGGTGCACGCTTCGACAGCGACCCCGTCGCGGTCCTGATGGAGTTCGAACTGCCCGTGGAAAGGGGGGGCTGGGCGGGCGAGGACACCTTGTTCATCGACGACCTGAGCGGTTCCGCGGACGCCTTCGGCCTCGGCGCGTCCGCCGAGCGGTGCTTCTGCTCAAGCGCCCGCATCGACACGGGCATCAGCCTCGACGCCGGCGCCCGCCCCGCGCTGCGGGTCGCTGCGTGAACGCGGTGGAGCACTCCGCCAGAGGCCCCTTCGTGGCGTTCAAGCGCCACGTCCGGGCCGAGACCGTTCCGGGCGAGGCCGTGTTCCTCCTGTCCGACAAGGGCGTCACCACCCTGCGGGGCAGCGGCATCGAGGCTCTCGTACCGCTCCTCGACGGCACCCGCACACTGCCGCAACTGCTGAAGGAGGCCTCGGCCGCGATGCCCGTCGCCGAGGTCGGACGGGTCGTACGCCGACTCGCCCAGGCCAATCTGGTCGGCTACCGGCAGGCCGCCGAACTCGCCTGCGCCGACAGCATCTCCGCGCAGGCCTACTGGGACCGGGCGGGGCTCGACGGGTTCGCCGCCGCGGCCGAGGTCAGCCGGGCGCCGATCGCGGTGATCGCGGTCGGCGGGGCGGACGGCGCGGCCGCCCACGCGGCCTGCAGGACCTCCGGGCTCAACCCGGTGGGCGAGCACGCCGACGCCCCCTTCACGCTGGTCGTCTGTGAGGACTACTCGGCTCCCGAACTGCCCGCCCTCGCCGCGAGGCTGCGCCGGCAGGGCCGGGCCTGGCTGCTGGCCAGGCCCTTCGGCGCCGAACCGTGGACAGGACCCGTCTTCGATCCGCACGGCCCCGGGGCGTGCTGGTCCTGCCTGGCGCACCGGCTCGCCGAGCACCGCCGCAGCGAGCTGCCCGTACAACGGGCCCTCGGGCTGGACGGCCCCGCGCCCCGGCCGGCCCCGTCGCTCGCGGCCGTCGGATCCCTCGGCATGCAGAGCGCCGTACTGGAGGCGTCGAAGTGGATCGCGGGACTTCGGTACGAAGAGCAGGGCGCGGTCTGCGTCCTGGACAGCCTCACCCTGCGCACCACCCACCACGCGGTGCAGCGCCGTCCGCAGTGCCCGTCCTGCGGAGACCCCTCGGTCGTGGCCTCGCGGGCGAGCCGACCGGTCGAGCTGAGGTCCCGGCTGAAGTCCGCGGACGGCGGCACCAACGACCGGGCGCTCTCCGTGGGCCAGATGTTGCACCGGCACGGCCGGCTGATCGGTCCCGTCACCGGCATCGTCACCGACATCCGCCCGCTCACCGGATTACCCGATGGCCTGCACGCGTACGACTCCGGGCACAACCTCGCGCTGCGCGGGCACTCGCTCGCCGGGGCGAGACAGGTCCTGCGGGCCCGCAGCGGCGGCAAGGGCGTGACCGCGAACGAGGCGCGGGTCAGCGCGCTGTGCGAGGCGGTGGAACGGTACAGCGGCTCCCGGCAGGGCGACGAGCTGGTGGTGATCGACTCCCTCGCGGGTCTCGGCGGGGCGGCCGTCCATCCCAACGGCTACCAGCTCTTCGACGAGCGGCAGTACGCCGACCGCGACCGGTGGAACGCCCGCCAGGCACCCTTCCACCACGTGAGCCGGCCCTTCGACCCCGCGGCGCCGACCGAGTGGTCGCCGGTGTGGTCGCTCTCCTCGCGCACCCAGCGGCTGCTGCCCACCTCCACCCTGTACTTCGACTCCTCGCCGGCCGGTTCCCGCGACGGACTGTGGGCGGACTCGAACGGAAACGCCGCGGGCAGCAGCGTCGAGGACGCCGTGGTGCAGGGCTTCCTCGAACTGGTCGAGCGCGATGCCGTCGCCCTGTGGTGGTACAACCGGCTCCGGATGCCCGCACTCGACCTCGGCTCCTTCGACGAGCCGTGGCTGACGTTCATGCGCGAGACGCTGGGCCGCGCGGGCCGGGAGGTCTGGGCGCTCGACCTCACCTCGGATCTGGGCATCCCCGTCGTGGTGGCGGTCTCCAGGCTCACCGGCGATGCGGGGGGCGGTCACGTGTTCGGGTTCGGGGCGCACTTCGACCCCAGGTCGGCGCTGCGCAGGGCCATGACCGAGATGGTCCAGATGCTGCCCCCGTCCACGCCCTCGCCCTCGCCGACCGCCCTCGAACGGGTGGGCGAAGAGGGGCGGTCGCAGCTGCTGCCGGATCCCGCGCAGTCGCCGAGAACACCCCGCTCGTGGCCGTACGCCGGCGGCAACGAGGACCTCCTCGACGACATCGAGCAGATCAGGGGCCTAGTGGCCGGGCACGGGATGGAGCTGCTGGTCCTGGACCAGACGCGGCCCGACACCGGGATACCCGTTGTCAAGGTGATCGTTCCGGCAATGCGTCCCTTCTACGCCAGATTCGCGCCGGGGCGCCTCTACGACGTACCCGTGAGTCTCGGTCATATGCCCAGGCCGTGCTCGTATGACGAACTGAACCCGATTCCGCTCCCCGCGTAGATCCCGAGCCGTCTGCGAGTGGCACCGGACCGGCCCCGCTCGTCATATAGTCAATTTCTGACCCTCTCGAAACTTCATGCCGAGGAGAGCCATATGACGGGCCGTTTTCGGTATGCGCGCAAGGACGGAATGGAGGGGGTTCTTCCGGAGCCCAGTCATCCGGATTCCCGGGGGTCACTGGCGCCGCGACTGGCCCAATCGGTCGTCGTCGCCGTTCTGACCGGCTACGGAATCATCTCCGTCCTCAATGTCGAGCACGAACTCCGCGGCCGCCCGCATCTGTTCATACCCGGCATCGTCATCGTCATCGCGCTCTTCGCCGTCCAGCTGACGCTCACGACGGCGAACGCCCGACGCTGGTCTCCAGCCCGCCGGGCGCTCGCCCTCGGCGTGCAACTCGTCCTGACCTGCATTCCTCTGGCCTGGATGGACATCGGATGGGGCAGTATGGCCGCCCCGCTCGGGGGCACCATCCTGCTTCTGCTCCCCGGCCGGTACGCGTGGCCCGCCTTCTCCCTGCTGCCGCTGGGGATGCTGGTGTGGACGATCGCGAAGGGACAGGAACCGCTCGACGTCGCCTACTTCGTGATCGCCACCGCGCTCACCGGACTGGTCATCTACGGCCTCACCCGGCTCCAGGACCTGGTCCGGGACGTGCACGAGGCCCGGGCGGAGATGGCTCGGATGGCCGTCACCCAGGAACGGCTGAGGTTCGCGCGTGACCTGCACGACCTGCTCGGCTACAGCCTCTCCGCGATCTCGCTCAAGTGCGAGCTGATCCAGCGCCTCGTCGTCGCCAACCCGGAGCGGGCGACCACCGAGGTCATTTCGGTGCTCGGGGTCTCCCGGCAGGCGCTGGCCGACGTACGACTCGTCGCCAGCGGCTACCGGTCCATGTCCCTGGCGACCGAGGCGGAGTCGGTGGCCGAGGTGATGGCCGCGGCCGATGTCGACGCGGTGGTGGACGTCGACTGCGGTCGGCTTCACCCTCTCGTGGACACTGTTCTCGCCACCGCCCTGCGCGAGGGAGTTACTAATATCCTCAGGCACAGCAAGGCACAGAGCTGCACCATCCGAGCAGAGATCGTGGAGGAGACGGTGCGGCTGGTGCTCGACAACGACGGCGTGGGCGAGAGCTGCCCGTCGGACTCCGCACACCGGGGCAGTGGGCTGGGGAATCTCGACACCCGGCTGACCGCCATAGGCGGCCGGCTGACCGCGGGTCCCGCCCCCGGCGGCCGGTTCCGTCTGACGGCCGAGGCACCGCTCAGGCCGGTCACGGCCGATCAGGCCGAGGTCCCGGAGCCACAGAGGAAGGGGGGCCCCGGCATCGGCATCACGCCGGCCGCGGCCCAGGGCGCGGGGCGACCCGCAGCCTGAGGCGGCAAGGATTGAACGGGGGAACAACCGATGCTGACTCTGAAGATTCTTCTCGCCGAGGACGTGCACATGGTCCGCGGCGCACTGGTCGCACTGCTGGAAATGGAGGCCGACTTCCAAGTGGTCGCGTCGGTCGACCGGGGCGACCTCATCGTGCCGTCCGCGCTGGAAACGCGGCCCGACGTCGCCATCATCGACATCGACCTGCCCGGCACCGACGGGCTGACGGCCGCTGCCGAGCTGCACGAGAAGCTGCCGGACTGCCGCACGCTCATCCTGACCAGCCTCGGCAGGCCCGGCACCCTGCGCCGGGCGATGTCGGCCCGGGTCTCGGGGTTCCTGCTGAAGGACTCACCGCCGGCCCGGCTGGCGCAGTCCGTACGGGCCGTCGCCGCGGGGCAGCGGGTCATCGACCCCGATCTCGCCCTCAGCGCCTGGGAGGCACCGGACAACCCGCTCTCACCCAGGGAGACCCAGGTGCTCAGGCTGGCGGCCCGCGGTGCGGACACGGCCGAGATGGCCGTACAGCTCTTCCTGACCCAGGGCACCGTACGGAACTATCTGACGGCCATCGTGGACAAGCTCCGTGCCCGCAACAGAATCGATGCCATCCGGATCGCGGAGGAGGCGGGCTGGATCCCGTAGCGTGCCCGTCGCGCTCATCCCAGGCCCAGCGGGCCCGCGTTGAGCGCGGAAAGGACCCCGGCCAGGTCCACCGCGTTCGTCTCGGGTCCGCGGCAGACCGCCAGACACCGGGCCCCCCTCGAACCGGCCATCCGCCGGAGGAACGGCGTCAGAACCGCCTTGGGGCCGATCTCCACGACATGGCTCGGGGCCTGCTGGGCGAACATCTGCCGCGCCGCGTCGACGAACCGCACCGGAGAGGTGATCTGCGCCGTCCAGTACGCGGCGTCCAGCGGTTCCTCGATCCTGCGCCCGTACACCGTGGAGTAGTACGGCACGTTGGGCCGGGCACCCACCAGATGCCGGGCGGCGGCCTCGAAGCGCGGGGCCACCGGTTCCATCAGAGGGGAGTGGAAGGCGTGGGTCACCTGGAGGAAGGCGCTCGCGATCCCGACCGAAGCCAGCCGCTCCCGTACCCGCTCCAACCCCTCGATCTCGCCGGACAGCACGGTCGCCCGCGCCGCGTTGAAGGCTCCGATGGACACGCCGGGCTCGCTCGCGCTGGCCTCGGCGGCCTCGAAGGGATCGGCGCAGGTCGCCATCATCCCGCCCCCGGTGGGCAGGTACTGCATGTACAAGCCTCGGAAGCACACCAGCCGGGCCGCGTCCTGCAGCGTCAGCGCGCCGGAGACGGTGGCCGCGGCCATCTCGCCGATGCCGTGGCCCAGTACGGCGACCGGGCGGACCTGCTCCTCCTCCAGCAGCGTCATCGCCAGCGCGTACTCGACCGCGAACAGCGCCGGCTGGGTCAGCGCCGTCTGGTGCACCCGCGGATCGCCGTCGAGGATCAGCTCGGTGACGGACCTGCCGAGGTAGGGGCGGATCGCCGCGTCGGCCACCGCGAGGTGATGCCGGTAGCCCGACAGGTGCTCGTACAGTGCGGCGGTCATCCGCGGGTGCTGGGAGCCCTGCCCGGTGAACACGAACGCGGCGCGCACCTGTCCGCGGCGCCGCCCCATGCCGTCCCGTATCGCGAGGAAGCGGGCCAGATCGCGGATGGTGGGATGGGCCCAGATGTCCGCGGGTTCCAGCAGCGGGCCGAACCTCTCCTCGATGTCGCCGTACAGTCCGAGCAGGCCGACCGAGTCGAGCCCCCATTCGGACAGCGGCTCGTCCTGAGGGACTTCCCGTCGTGCGTACCCGCCGATCCGCTCGGCGAGCCACGTCGCGAAAACCCGCTCGTCGGGTTCGCCCGGTGCATCCGCGTTCACGTCCAGCTCCCTTCCGACTCGATGGCCGTACTGGCCGCGACTAGCGCGACGACCCGGCCGGTGCCATCAGTTCCTTGTCGAGATGCTGGTACAGGGGCTGGATGCCGCCGCTGAGGAACAGCCGGCGCATCGCAGCGCGCTCCACCTTCCCGCTGGTGGTTCGCCGAACCGTGCCGGGACGCACCAGCACCACCCCGCCCACCGCGATGTCGAACTCCTTGGCGAGGCAGCGCTGCACTTCCTTGGCGACCGCCTCGAGGTCGAGTGCGTAGCGCTCGCGTGTGCGCAGCTCCTGCACCACGACGACGCGTTCGCGTTCGGCGGGTATGGCGAACGCCGTACCCGTGCCGAACAGGGTGCTGATCCGCTGCACCGCGTTCTCGAGATCCTGCGGGTACAGATTGCGTCCGGCGACCACGATCATGTCCCGCAGCCTGCCGGTCACATGGAGACTTCCGTTGTGCAGGACACCCAGGTCCCCTGTCCGCAGGTGGTTGCCCACGCCGCCCGTCGAGGCCTCGAAGCGCTCCGCCGTGGCCGCGCGGTCGCGCCAGTAGCCCTGTGCGACTCCGGGTCCGGCGACCCAGATCTCGCCGATCTCGCCGTCCGGGAGCTCTTCGAGCGTCTCGGGATCGACGATCCTCACCGTCGTCGCCCCGGTCGCCCCGGTCGCCGCCGTCGTGGTCGTGGTCGTGTCGGGCGTGCCACAGGAGACCAGGGCGCGGACCGGCTTGCCGGGGCGCGGCCCGCGCAGCTTGTGCTGTTCCAGTGACTCGGCGTCCACCGTGAGTTCCTCGTCCGCGGCGGAGTCCGCGGCGGGGCCCCCCGTGACGAGCAGCGTGGCTTCCGCGAGGCCGTACGCCGCACGCATCGTCCCGGGGCGGAGCCCGGTGCAGGCGAAGCGCTCGGTGAAGGCGCGGCGGGTCCCGGAGCCCACCGGCTCCCCGCCGGAGACGGCGACCCGCCAGCGGGACAGGTCGAGCCCGGCGAGCTGCTCGTCGGTGATCCGGCGGACGCACAGCTCGTACGCGAAGTCGGGGGCGCCGCTGACCTCGATGCCGTACCGGCTGATGGCTTCCAGCCAGCGGACGGGGCGTTTGACGAAGGCCTCGGGCGTCAGCAGCACCGAGGTGCCGCCGAGCCACAGCGGGTGCAGCAACTGTCCGACCAGGCCCATGTCGTGGTGCAGCGGCAGCCAGCCGCCGATGCGGGCGCCGGGGCCCGTGCCCAGCAGCCGGCCCAGCGTTTCCTGGTTGGACAGCAGGTTCCCGTGGGTGACGACCACTCCGCGCGGGCTGCCGGTGGATCCCGAGGTGTACTGGAGATAGGCCACCGTGTGCCGGCCGAGGTCCGGCAGCCGCCATTCGGCGTGTCCGGGCACCGCGTCGGCGGCGAGGCACAGGACGTGGCCGTGACCCTGGAGGGCCAGCAGCCGGGAGACGTCGGGGGCCAGCGCGGCATCGGTGAGGACCGCGCAGGGGGCGGACTCCTTGACGATCCCGGCGACCCGCTCCTCGTGGTGGCTGCGGCCCCCGGACACGGGGACCGGGACGGCGATGGCGCCCGAGTACAAGCAGGCCAGGAAGGAGACGGTGAACTGGCGGCGGGAGGCGTGCAGCAGCAGCACCCGCTCTCCGGCGGCGCCGCGCTCCTGAAGCCAGCCGGCGAGCTGGCGGGCGGCGGCGTCCAGTGCCCGGTACGACACCGAGGCGGGGCGGCCGCGCTCGTCGCTCTCCGGAAGGAGGAGCAACGCGTCACGGTCGGGCGCCTGCCGGGCCCTGTCGAGCATCAGTTCGGTGAAATTGTGGTAATAGTCGGCCATTTCCGGGTCCCCCTGGCAATGTCATGTGGGCGCGGCAAGCACGCTGCGCCTCGGTGCCCGCTCCGCCCGGAGCAGGAACGTAGGTGCGCCGTCTCGAAGGCCGCTCGACCCTCGCTCAGGACGCTCGACCGTCACTGGGACCCTCCGACCGGTTCTCCGGTTCTCCGGTTGCCCGGTTGCGCGAGGGGTCCGGGGGATCAGGTGTGGGTGGCCCACCCGACGCGCGGGCGGCGGCGGCTCGTGCCGCCCCAGGGCGCGGTGGGCGTCGTGGTCCCGTCCTCTCCGGCCTGGTCCGCACCGGGGGCCCGCAGCCGGGCGCACAGTACGGCGGTCAGCGCGGCGAGTTCCACGGCGTCCGGCCGTCCTCGCAGAACGGCGAAACGGATCTGCGCATCGTTGGACTCATCCATGCGTACGATGCTGCGCCTTCGCGCTCGCAGGGCACTCGCAGTCGGGTGCGTGTGCGACAGGAGCGCGACAGGAGCGCGGCTGGAGTACGGGCGGAGTGCGGCAAGGCATCCGCTCGAGCCGCCGCTCAGGCGGCCCAGAGCAGCCGGGCCGGCTCCTCGGTGATCCGCGCCGAGGCCGAGAGCTTCGTCAGACGGTCCAGGTAGCCGGCTCCGGACCGCACCTGCTCGCACCCTTCGGGATCCAGCCACCACAGCATTCCGGTATACGCGCGTGGATCAGCTGCGGAGCGCAGCAGATAGCTGCCCCCGAAACCCGCATCCGGTACGCACTGCCCGACCAGGGCGCCGAAGTCCAGCTCGAACTGCTCCGCTTCGCCCTCCAACACGGCGTGTACGAAGACGACGCACGCGGCGTCCACGAGCTTGCCGCGGGCGGTCATCCGGCCCGCGCTGACCATGAGTTCGCTCTGCACGGCCGTACCGGAACCGAGGCCGGTCAGCCGGGCGGCCGACTCGCCGCCCTCGTGCGACACCTGGAGCATCCGGTCCAGGGAGTTCCACCGGTCGAGGTGCAGATACGTACCGGGACGCGTGATGGACTCGGCCGTCACCAGGGCCTCGAAGCCCTTGTGGCCTTCCCGGCGGCGGGCGTACGCGACCAGCTCCCGCTCGAACTCGGCGGGATCGAGGGGAGTCGTCAGGCGCTCGATGACCGTCACCTGCGGGCCGCGCTCACGCTGGGACATCGGCCGGACCCCCTCCTGCTTTCCTGCACGTGGATCGACTCTGCATCTCAGCACACCCCACTTGAGTCCCGCTCGAACGCGAGCGCGCGCGAGGGTTCCTCAAGGCTCCGCCGAGCCGTCGGGACGACCGTGCCCTCCCGCTGTTCAGAAGGGAAGTAACGACCATGTCCGATTCGAGCACGCACACCGCCACGCAGACCGCCACGCACCCCCGCACGTTCGCCGGCCTGGTGCGCAGGCGGCTGCTGAGGCCGTTGTGGAACGCCCTGGTGATCTACGGAACCCTGTGGTTGCCGGCCGGTCAATACCACCTTCAGTACGGCCACGACGGAACCGTTGTCCCCCATCCGATGGGCGAGCCGGTGGTGCCCGGCAGCGGCGATCGGTTTCAGCCTGACCGGGAGACCTTGAGGGCCTCTTGAGCCGTGCCGGTTAAGCAGGAACCCGCGGGCCGCACACGAGGACGGAGAGCAGCCATGACGACGGTGGCGAACAGGGCGGACTCCTCGGAGGCCGCCGTTCAGGGACGCATCGCGCAACTCGAACAAGACTTCGGTGATCTTGACGACCCGGGGAACCCGATGGGCGCGGAACAGTTCCTCGCCGCCGACGAGCGCGGCCGGCTGCTGCCGGCCGCCGAGCGGCTGCTCGACCGGTTCGGCCTCAACGCCGAGTTCGTACCCAGGGAGCTCGGGGGCAGGCTCGACCGGCTCGACGCCCTGTCCCGGGTGCTGCGCGCGGTGTTCCGGCGGGACGCGGCACTGGGTCTCGGCTACGGACTGAACTCCTACATGGCGTCCGTCATCATCTGGGCGGACGGTACGCGGGACCAGCGCCGGGACACCGCGGAACTGCTGCTGGGCGGCGGCCGGATGGCGTGCGCCTACCCGGAGCCGGCCCAGGGCAACGATTTCCTGGCCAATCGGCTCACCGCGCGGCCGGACGGCGACGGCTATCTGCTGTCCGGCCGCAAGGAGGCCCTCAACGGCGCGGCCTCCGCCCAGTCGCTGGTGTTGTTCGCGCACACCCCGGGCGCCGAGGAGGGGGAGCTGACCGCCTTCCTGCTACCGGGCCCCGACAGCCCGGGCGGCGCGAACCTGGGTCTTACGCCCCGGCGCCGGACCGTCGGCATCCGGGGCTGCGCGGTCCAGGGACTGGAGTTCGACGGGTACCACGTCGACCGCGGGATGGTGATCGGGGCGGCCGGCGCGGGCTCGCGGCTCGCGGAACGGGCCTTCCCGCTGACTCGCAGCACCGGCCTTTCCATGGCGCTGGGCTGCGCCGACACCGCGCTGCGCACGACGACGGCCTTCGCGCGCTCGCACCGCTCCCGCAGCCGGGCCTCGCTGCACACGGCCCGGACCCGCACCGCCCTGGTGGACGCCTTCACGGATCTGCTGATCTGCGACTGCGTCTCGCTGGTGGCCACCCGTTCGGTGCATCTGCTGCCCGGCGAGAGCCGGCTGTTGGGGGCGGTCGCCAAGTACCTCCTTCCGACCGTGCTCAACGAGGCCGCCTACGACCTGTCGATCGTGCTCGGCGCCGAGTCCTACACCCGGAGCGGGAGTTACGGGATGTTCCAGAAGGCGGCCCGCGATCTGCCGATGATCGGCCTCGGCAGCGCGGGCACCGCCGCCAGCCGGGCGGTGATCATCGCCCAGCTGCTGCGGTTGCCGGAGCTGCCCGCGTCCTGCGGAGCGGAGGCGCCCGCCGCCCTGTTCCGGCCGTTCGACGCCGACCTCCCCCCCTACTGGCAGGAGGCGGACGTCCCCGTCCCCGAGGGCGATTCGCTGCTCGCCTCACTGGCGCATTCGGCGCGATACGCGGCAGCCGTCGGCGGACAGCTGGGAGAGGCGCTCGCCGGCGCCACCGCGGCGCTCACCGAGCAGGTGCGCGAGCTCCTGGACTCCTGCGCGGCGCTGACCGCCCGCCCGAGGGGCCGTCCCGTGAGCCCCCGCGCGTACGCCATGGCCGACCGGTACGCGCTGATCGCCGCGGGCTCGGCCTGCCTCGGCGTCTGGCGCCACCAGCGCGAGACCGGGGGGTTCCTCGCGGACCCCGCGTGGGTCGCGATGGCGCTGACCCGGATCGCCGGCCGGCTCGACCAGTCCGCGGCCCGCATCCTGCCGCTCGGCGAGGAGCGCCTGCTCACCGAGCTTCTGCACCGCTTCGACGACGCCCGCAGCTACGACTTGTACGCGACCGCGATCGGCAGCTGACGTACAACCCTGGAGGTACGACGATGAGCAACTCAGCGGTGGCGCAAGCGGTGTGGGATGAGATCGGACGGGTGCCGGGGAGTCCGCTTTCCCCGCGGCCCAGCCGGCCCGTCGCCGACCCCGCCCGCCGCGTCGGGCGCCCCACACGGCTCACGGTGGCGTGATGGACCGCCCGGCGGACGGCCCCGCGCATTCGGTGATGCGTCCGCTGCGGCAGCGGGGGCCCGCGGACTCCTGGCAGCCGGTGTGCAGCGAGGTGGCCACCCGCGGCAGCTGTGTCGTCTACGCGGCCGTCGGGGACTGGCTGCCGCGGGACCTGGACGCGCCCGCTCTGGCCGCCGACCTCGGCTCCGACCACCGACGGATGCGGCGGATGACCCATGCCCAGAACCGGTCCCGGTTCGTCGCCTCCAGGCTGCTGGTGAAATCGGCGGCCAGCGCCGTACTGGGCACGCGGCCCAGCGAGCTGGAACTCGCGTACAAGATCGGCGGACGCCCGCACCTGCGCGGGATCGACCAGCTCGACGTCAGCCTCAGCCATACCGATGACCTGCTCGTCGTGGGCCTGACCCGGTTCGGCCGGATCGGCGTGGACACCGAGTTCACGGACCGCAGGATGCTCGGCCTCGGCACGGAACGGCAGGTCTGCACCCCGTACGAGCTGGAAGCGCTGGAGGAGGTGCCGCTGGAGCAGCGCAACCGGGAGCTGGTGCGCCTGTGGACCCTCAAGGAGGCCTACAGCAAGGCCATCGGCCAGGGGCTGCGCTTCCGCTTCACCGAGTTCGGCTTCGGCCGGCACGACCAGGCGGTACGGATGCTCCGGCCCGACGGGACGCCGGGAACCGGCTGGGAATGGTCCTTCCACAGCTGGCAGGCGGCCGACTCCTACACGGTCAGCGCCGCCCTCTACGACCCCGGATTCGAAGCCCGGCGCCGATCCTCCGGAGTGCTGCCCCTGCTTCCAGTCCTCACTGACCCCCGCTCCAGCGCCAGTTGAGCGGGGGGCGAGGACCGGCGGTGACTCTCTGATCCCGCAGTTGGCCAGATGTCAACCGCGGACCGGTGAGTTTCGGAAGGGGAGCCCGGATGCCTCGTTTCCTCGCGGTCCGTCCGCCGGCCGGTCCGGCTGGAATCCGGCTGTTCTGCTTCCACCACGCGGGCGCCGGCGCCATGACCTTCGCCGGGTGGAAGCGGGCCGTCGGGCCCGAAGTCTCCGTACTGCCGGTACGGCTACCCGGCCGGGAGTCCCGGGTGCGGGAGCCCCGCATCACCGACGGCGACCAACTGGTCCAGTCGCTCACCGAAGACCTCGGGGAGCTCCTGGACGAGCCGGAACCCTACGCCTTCTACGGGCACAGCCTGGGCGCGATGGTCGCGTACCGGTTCGCCACCCACCTCGTGCGCACCGGCCGGCGCCCGCCACTGATGCTGCTGGCCGGCGCCAGCCCCGCACCCCAGCTGCCCTCCGCCCTGCTCGACGGCGCCCGCGCCCTGCGGCCCGAGGCCCCGGACGAAGAGCTGATCAGGGCCCTCGGGGACGAGGACAGCCTGCCGCGGGAGCTGCTCGCGCGGCCCGGCTGGCTCAGACTCACCCTGGACACCCTGCGGGCCGATCTGCTGCTGGCCCGCAGTCTGCGGTCCGCGCCGGTCGTTCCGTTGCCCTGCCCCGTCAGGGCCTTCGCGGGATCGGAGGACCCGCTGGTCTCCCCGGCCGAGGTCAGCGCCTGGGCCCACTGCACGACAGCGGGGTTCCGCATGTGGACCCTGCCCGGTGCCCACCACTTCTTCGTACGCGGCGAGGAACTGCCCCGTCTCGTCGGGGAGGCGCTGCACCCCGAATCGGTGCTCGCCGAAGCTCCGCCGCTTCCGGCCGCGGCGAGCTGAGCCGCTCACCGGGGCGCAGCCGTGCGGCCCCTCACCGAGACGCATCACCGAGGCGATCCCCACCCCCAACCACGAGGAGCTGTTCAAGGTATGGACATCAGCGTGCTCGGTCCATTCCGAGCCACTCAGTCCGGTGTTCCCCTTCACCTGACCGCCGTCAAGCCGCGCAAGGTCTTCGCGCTGCTCGCCCTCCAGGCCGACGAGGTCGTCTCGGTGGCCTCGCTGGTGGAGGAGGTATGGGGAGAGAGCCCGCCGCGCAGTGTGCAGACCACCCTGCAGACCTACATCCTTCAGATCCGCCACCTCATCGGCGCCGCGCTGTCCGAGGAGCCGGCCGGTGCCGGACTGCCCCGCGGGGCCAAGAGCGTCCTGGTCACCGAGCCGGGCGGCTACCGGCTGGACACCCAGGGCGGGCTCATCGACGCGCAGGAGTTCGACGCGCTGTCCTCCGCGGGCCACCGCGCCCTCGACCACGGGGACTGGCAGCAGGCCTCCGCGTACTTCGGACGCGCCCTCTCCCTGTGGCACGGGCGGGCGCTGGCCGACGTCCAGTGCGGGGTGTACCTCGAAGTCGAGGCCACCCGCCTGGACGAGTCGCGCATGAGCGTGCTTCACCGCCGAATCGAGGCGGATTTGAGGCTGGGCCGCCACCATGAACTCATCGGCGAACTGTCCGGGCTCACCGCCCGGCACCCCCTGCACGAGGCCCTGCACGAGCAGCTGATGCTCGCGCTGTACCGGGCCGGGCGGCGCAGTGACTCCCTGGTCGTCTACCGGCAGCTGCGCGCCTCCCTCAACCAGAGTCTGGGGCTCGACCCCTCACACAGCATCGAGTACCTGCACCGAGCGGTCCTCGACTCTTCGCCGCAGCTCGACCTGGAGGGGACCCGGACGCTGTCCGGCGCCTCGGGAATTCCGCTGCTGGCGAGGGCCAACTGATTCTCCTGAGAGGAATCATCGTGAGCGACATAACCCTGTCCGAACTCGGTGAGCTGCTGCTCGAGTGCGTCGGAGCGCCGGAGGAGGGAATGGCGTTCGAGGGCGACGAGGCCCTGGACACCCCGTTCCTCGACTTCGGCTACGACTCCCTAGCCCTGCTGCAGGTCACGAGCGTGATCAACCGTACGTACGGCATCGTGCTGAACGACGACGCGGTCGCGGAGGCGGAGACCCCCCGGCTGCTGCTCAACCTGATCCGTACGGCTCCGCGGGCCGGGGCCGTACGGTGACCGACGGTCTCGCGGGTCCTGCCGGTTTCGCCGGCAAGCGGGTCGTCGTCACCGGCGGCACCCGCGGCATCGGCCGGGCGACGGCTCTCGCCTTCGCCCGGTCCGGTGCCCGGCTCGTCGTCTCGTACCGCAACGACGGCGAGCAGGCCAAGGCGCTGGGCGCCGAACTCGATGAGCTCGGCGCGGAGTTCGAGCTCGTCCAGGCCGATCTGACCACGCGCGAAGGCGCCACGGCGCTGGCCGCGACGGCCGGTGAGCGGCTCGGCGGGGTCGACGTGCTGGTCAACAACCTCGGGGTCGACGGGCACGTTCCCTTCGCCAAGCTCTCCGAGGCGGAGTGGCACCGGGTGCTGGACCACAACGCCACGTCGGCGTACCTGGTCACGCAGGCGGTGCTGGAGACCATGGGGGACACGGGCGAGGGCGGTGCGATCGTGAACATCGGCGCCTCGGTGGCCCTGCGGGGCCGGCCGCTCGGCGTCCACTACAGCACCTCCAAGGCCGCCCTGGTCGGCTTCACGCGCGCGCTCGCCAAGGAGCTCGGGCCGCGCGGGATCAGGGTCAACCTGGTCGCGCCCGGAGTCACCGAGACGGAGCCGGGCGGCGGACTGCCTCCGCAGCTCGCCGCCAAGCTCACGGCGCTGACGGCCCTGGGGCGCCTCGGGCAGCCGGAGGACGTGGCGGGGGCGGTGCTCTACCTCGCCGGGGACTCGGCCTCGTACGTCACCGGCACCACGATCGAAGTCGACGGAGGAATCTGATGCCCTACGCAGCCATCACGTACAAGGTGAAGCCCGGCCACGAGGACGAGATCGCGGAGATCTTCGCGGCGTTCGAGCGGGTCGACACACCCGATTTCGCGGGGGAGACCGGGGAGACGGAGGGCCGGCTGCTCGGCACCGCGGTGTTCGTCAAGGACGAGAACATCGTCCGGGTCATCCACTACGAGGGCGACTTCGCGGCGGTCGGCCGGCACATGGCCACGCAGAAGGGCGTCCACATCCTGGAGGGGAAGCTGGCGCCGTTCCTCGCGGAGCAGCGGGACACCGCCTCGCCGGGGGCCTTCGCGGAGTACTTCCGCAACGCGATCATGCGCAGTGTCCAGCAGCTGACCGTGGACACCCACCCCGTGGGTGCCCCGGCGTCATGACCGAGGTGCTGGGTGTGGCGGCCCTGCTCGGCAGCGGCGTCACCGCGGGAGTGCTGTTCGCCGTCGCGCTGAGCATCGTCCCGGCGCTCTTCGCGATGCCGGCCGGTACGTACATCTACGCACACAAGCTGCTGGGCCGGAACTGGGATCCCACGATGCCGGTCATCGTGCTCGCCAGCACCCTGGTGAACGGTGTGCTGGCGGTGCTGGCGGACGGCTCGGCGCGGCTGCTCTTCGGGGCCGCGGCCGTGCTGCTACTGGGGGTTTCGGGGGTTTCCCACCTCTGCAACGTGCCGATCAACCGCCGGGTCAAGTCGATCACCGACGAGTCCGCGATCCCCTCGGACTGGGAGGACCCGCGCCCGCTGTGGCGCCGCTACCACCACCTGCGGACGGCCCTGGCGGTCCTGGCGCTGCTCGTCACGTCGGCCGGGGTGGCAACACTCTGACCGGCTGCGTCCCGCCGCGCCGCTCGGCGCACCGCCGGGAGGCCGGCCCCCGTACCTAGGGGGCCGGCCTCCCGGTGTCGGCGTGTGCGGGCCGGGTGACGCGATCGCCACAGCAGGCCGGTGCGGCTGTGGCAGCCCTGCCTCTTCGCGCGGGGGCTCGGCACAGTCAACGGTTTCGAGGTCCCCGCCCGGATAGGGCCCACGCCGAACAGTGCGGTGCCCATGTGGCGACTCGCGACACCGCGAAGGTCCGGCAGGAGCAGCCGCCCGAAGCTGCCGGGCACCGAGCCGGAAGACGCCGGAGTGCCGACGCCGCGCGGCGCCGGCACTCCGGACACGACCGCCGTCAGGCTGCCGAGGCGGGGGCGATGTGGCGGACTATCTCCGTCACGTTCATGCCGCCGCCCTTGCGGTACGGCTTCAGACGCTGGCGGTGGACGACATGGCGGGCGCTCAACTCGAAGGCACGGAAGCGCGGTTCGTCCTCCCAGTCCGTGAGGACCCAGTAGACGCCCTCCTCCTCCGTGTCGCGCACCAGCGTCTGGCCGAGGTTCGCCGGCTCGCGGGAGATCGACTCGCCGATCTCCGACCAGGTCTGCTCGAAGTCCCGGACCAGCTCGGGGAAGATCTCCATGCGCAGGATCACTCGGTGGGTCATCTCTCCTCATGCCTTCCCAGCAGGCGCTCCAGGGCGGAGCGCAGTGTGTTGCGGGTGAACACCGGGGCGTCGCCGCAACGCCAGGCGACCACCCCGTCGGGCCGTACCAGGACCGCGCCCTGGGCGGTCACCCCGTACAGCTCCGGCCAGCGGTCGTCCAGGTCGGTCAGTTCCGAGCCGACTCCGTACACCGCCAGCCGTACGCCCAGTTCGTGCGAGACCGTGCGGGCCGCGTCCAGCCACGGGCGGTTGTCGGCGCCCGTGAGCAGCACCATCTGGTCCCCGAACAGGTCCAGGGCGGAGATCTCCGAGCCGCCCTTCAGCAGGCGCAGGTGCGGGGCCCGGCTGCCCGGCCGGCCGTAGTTCTCCGCGGACCACACTCCGTGCCCCGACAGCATGCCCTCGTCCCAGTGCGTCACCGCGGAGGAGCTGTACCGCCAGGACAGCCAGACCATGGGGTCCTCGACGATGTCGGGGTGGGCGGGCTCCCGTTCGCGGCCGTCCAGGCGCACCCGGTCCTTCGAGCGCAGCACCGCCTGCTCGACCGTCGCGGCGGAGACCGGGCGGCGTTCCTCGTCGTAGCTGTCCAACAGGGCCGGGTCCGCCCAGCCGTCGATGACGGCGGAGAGCTTCCAGGCCAGGTTGTGCGCGTCCTGGATGCCCGTACTGGAACCGAAACCGCCGCTGGGCGGCATCACGTGCGCCGCGTCCCCGGCCAGGAAGACCCGGCCACCGCGGAACGAGGAGGCCGTGCGGGCCGCGCTCTCCCAGGGGGAGACGGAGAGGATCTCGGGTGCGAGGTCGGGGACCCCGGCCGCCGCGCGGACCAGCGCCGCGCACCGCTGCGCGGTGAAGGACGCCAGCGGCTCCGACTCCGGGTCGTGGACGATGTGCAGCAGCCACTCGTCGGCGTTGTTGAGGGGCATCAGCGCGCCCCGGACCTGCTCGTTGAACGTGTAGCACATCAGGAACCGGCGGCCGGCGAGCTGCTCGGTCAGGTCGGCGCGGAAGTGCACGTTCACGTAATGGCCGAGCACCTCCCCGTCGAAGGGGATCCCCAGGGACTGCCGGACCACGCTGTGCGCGCCGTCCGCCGCGACGAGGTAGCGGGACTTGATCTCCCGCTCGACGCCGGTGGTGCGGTCCCTGACGTACGCGGTGACCTCCTCGCCCTCGGGTCCCTCCTGGTCGAGGGAGAGCAGCTCGGTGTTGAACCGCAGGGCCACGCCGAGCCGTTCGGCGCGTCCCCGCAGGACGTCCTCCAGCTCGCCCTGATGGCACAGGGCCCAGCCGGTCGGCGACAGCAGGCCGATGTCGGCCCGCACGTCCATGACGTACTTCTCGTCGAGCGTGCCGAGTTCCGGCCCGGCCAGTGAACGGGCCGTCACCACACCGGAGTTCTCGGCGAGCAGGCGGGCCGAGGGGGTGGCCCTGATCTCCTGCTCGACACCGGCCGAGCGCATCAGCTCCATGGCCCGCGGATGGACCCCGCGGGCGCGCGGATGCCCGGAGAGCTCGGGCTGCCGCTCGATGAGCAGGCAGTCCACCCCCTGCTGGGCGAGGAAGACGGCGGTGGACAACCCTGCGAGCCCCCCGCCGACCACGAGGACATCGGCGTTCCGGAGCGTGCTCCGGGTGGTACTCAGCACAGCCTCACACTCCCTGCTGCGGTTGGTGTTCCACGAGCACGGACGCGTCCTTGTCGCCGTCGCCCGCCGCCACGATCGAGGCGAACTGCTCGCGTACGAGGTCCAGGACGGGCATCCGGGTGCCGTACTCGGCGGCCGCCTCCAGGGCGATGCGGATGTCCTTCTCCATCAGCTCCGACCGGAAGAAGGCCGGTTCGTAGCTGCGCTTGAGCATCAGGTCGGCGCGGAAGCGCATGACCATGGAGCTGAATCCGCTCTGCGACACGACGCCGATGAGCTGGTCGCGGTCGAGTCCGGCGGAGGTGCCGTAGGCGACGGCTTCGGCGAGCGAGGCGACCTGGGCGCCGAGCAGCAGGTTGAGGATCAGTTTCATGGCGGCCGCGTTGCCGGGGGCGCCGACATGCGTGACCTCGCTGCCTATCGCCTCCAGGACCGGGCGGGCGTCGTAGAGGTCCGCCGGGTCGCCGGAGACGTACACGCGCAGCTGGCCCTTGCGGGCCTGGAGCGGGTTGCCGACGACACAGGCCTCGACGCGGCTCAGGCCCTTGGTCGCCAGGCGGTCGGCGGCCTCGCGGGCGTAGCCCGGCGAGACGGTCGAGGTGTCGACGATGATGGTGCCGGGGGCCAGTACGGGTACCACCCGGCCGAACAGGATCTCCTCGACCGCCTTCTCGTCGGAGAGGCTCAGCACGACGAGGTCGTGGCCGGCGGCGGCGCGCTCGGGGGCGTCGGCGAGCTTCGCCCCCGCCTCGACGAGTCCGGCCGCCTTGGAGGCGGTCCGGTTGTAGACGGTCAGGGCGTACCCGGACTCCACCAGGCGGCCGGCCATGCCGCCGCCCATGTTGCCCAGGCCGATGAAGGCCAACTGTCGCTTGGTCATGGGAAGTTCTCTTTCGTTTCCGGGGCCGGGCTGCCGGTTCGGGAGTCCGGGGCGAGCGGCATCGAGGGCGGGTCCTGGGGCCGTCAGTACGCCGCGTCGACCTCGTAGAGGGCGAAGGGGGTGCCCGTGCGGGTGTCGCGGAACGGTCGCAGCGGGGTGGTGTCCTCGCGGTGGTCCGCCCCCTCCTCCCAGACCTGGAAGGCCGCCATGGACTCCCAGCGGCTGACCACGACGAGCGCGGTCGGATCGCTCGGGGACCGCAGCAGCTCGTTGCCGAGCATGCCGGGGACCGCCGCGAGCCGCTTGCTGACCAGGTGGTAGGCGTCCCGTACGGCGGCCAGCTGCTCCTCGTCGTAGGCCGCCTGGTACACCAGGACCCTCACCTCACCGGGCATCGGCGGCCGCCTTGCCCTCGATGGTGGTGAGCACCTCCATGACGTGGAAGGAGCCGCCCTTGCGGAAGGGGTGCAGGGTCGCCCGGTGTTCGAGGTGCGCGGGGCTGTCCTCGAACTCGCGGAAGCGCGGCTCGTCCGTCCAGTCGCTGATGATCACGAAGATGGTCTTGTCGCCGGCCGTGCGGGCGTCCTCGCGGGCGAGGGACTGGCCGAGGTTCGCCGGGTGACCGGTGACCGCCTCGGTGCCCTCGTGCCAGGCCTTCTCGAAATCGGCTTCCTTGCCGGGCTCGATCTCCATGCGGAGCATCACGCGGAAGGCCATCAGGAGATACCTCCGTCGACACCGATCGTGTTGCCGGTGACGTAGCGGGACAGGTCGCTGGCGAGCCACAGGATGGCGCCGGCCACCTCGTCGGGGGTGCCGAGCCGGCCGAGCGCGGTCTTCGCGCCGTACCGCTCCGACATCAGCTTCTGCTGCTCCGGCGGCATCGCGAAGAAGTTCTCGGTCTCGATGACACCGAGCGCGACCACGTTGAAGCGGATGCCCTGCGAGCCGAACTCCTTGGCCAGCGAGCGGTTCAGGCCCACGAGCGCGGCCTTCGTCGTGGTGTAGTGCGCGCGCAGCGGGATGCCGGCGTCGACGGCGCGGGAGCCGATCGAGACGACCGAGGAGCCCTCGCCGAGCAGCGGCAGCGCGTTCTGGATGACCAGGTGGGCGCCGGTGATGTTGGTGGCGAGGATCCGGTTCCACTCGTCGAGCGGCAGGTCCTTGTACGGGACGTGGCTGATCGCGCCGGCGTTGTTGACCAGGAGGTCGAGGCGGCCGCCGGTCAGCTCGCCGACCTGCTCGAGCAGGCCCGCGATCTCCTCGGGCTGGGAGAGGTCGGCGCGCAGCACGTGGTGGTTGCCGCCGATCTCCTTCAGCTCGCTCTCCAGGGAGGTGACGAAGTCGCTGTCGCGCTGGTAGCAGGTGATGACGTCGACACCGGCCTTGGCGAGCGCCAGTACGACGCCGCGACCGACACCGCGGGTGCCGCCGGTGACCAGGGCCTTCTTGCCCCGGAGTTCGAGGTCCATGGGTGTTCCTCCGTGAAGTTGCGGTTCGAGGGAAAGCGGTGGCGCGGCCGGGCGGCCGCTCAGAGAAGGAAGCCCAGTGCCGTGCAGTTGACGGCGAGCGCGGCGATGGTCAGCCAGCTGCGCCGGCGGTTCCACGCGCCCCACACCTTGCGGGGGTCGCGCTCGGCGAAGTCACTGGGCAGGTCGTCCGGGTCGAGGGTGCGCATCCACCGGTTGACCGGGACGTTCTTGACGACGGAGATGGCGGCCGTGAACAGCGCGAGGAGCGCGGCCACGGCGAACAGGGTCCGGGCCCCGTCCTGCGGTGCGCCGATCGCCAGCACCACGTCACCGGCGATCGTGCCCAGCAGGCAGATGGGCATCGCCGGGTCGTAGCGGGTCCCGAAGAACGCGTGCGCGTTGACGTAGCGGTCGGCGGGCAGCGAGGCCAGGTACGGGAATCCGCCGAGCTGGGTGCCGAAGAGGACTCCGGCGGCCAGCCCGTTGACCAGCAGGACCAGCGGAGCGACGAAGGTCAGCACCGCGGGCCGCTCAGCGAACGAGGGTGCGGGCCTGCGCCTCGACCCGGTTCTTGATGAGTTCCATCTGGATCTTGGTGTTGAGGTTCAGGTACTCCGTCATGGCGTCGTCCGTGGCCGGGGCCCCGGGCTTCATGTGGAAGTCCTGGATCCAGCGCATCCGCACACCGCCCGAGGGCTCCTGCGTGTACTCCCACTTGATGTGCATGTAGTCGAACGGCCCGGTCTCCACCCGCTGGGCCGAAACCGTGCGGGCCGCGGCGTCGCGGGTGCGGCGCGAGACCCAGCTCCAGACGTTGCCGTCCTCGTCGGGGTGCATGGTGAGGCGGAAGACGACGGTGTCGTCCTCCTCCTCGATGACCTCGGCGGTGGCGTACTCGCTGAACAGGTTCGGCCAGTTCGGGACGTCGTTGGTGATGTCCCAGACGACGTCCATGGGGGCGTCGATGACGATGAAGTTGTCGGTGTGTCCAGCCACGGTGTCCGTGCTCCTCTGGGTGTCGGCTCGGTTCGTGTCTTCAGCCGTGTCGGCGGTGTGGGGGGAAGTGCGGCGGGGTCAGCGACCGAGGACGAGAGCGGAGGTGAAACCTCCGTGACCGCGGGCCAGGACCAGTGCGTGGCGCAGGGACTGCTCCCGGGGGGCGCCGGTGACCAGGTCGATCTCGAAGCCGGGTGCGAGCGCGCGGATGTGGGGGGTGTGGGGGATCACGCCCTCGCGCAGCGACAGCAGGGCGGTGGCGACGTCGAGTGGCGCGCCTCCGCCGTACAGCCGGCCGGTGAGCGTCTTCGGCGCGGTGACCGGGACGCCCCGGGGGCCGAAGATCTCGGTGATGGTCCGCGCCTCGTCGCGGTCGTCCGCGGGAACGCCCGCGGCATCGGCGAAGACGACGTCGATGTCGGCCGGGGTGAGCCCGGCGTCGGCGATGGCGGCCTCGGCGGTACGGCGCAGCGCGCGCGGCCGCTCGGACTCGGGCGCCGGGTCGAAGCCCGAGGCGTAGCCCAGGACCCGCCCGTAGGTGCGCGCGCCCCGCTCGTCGGCGGCCTCGGCGCTCTCCAGCACGAGGATCGCGCCTCCCTCGCCGGGCAGGTACCCGGAAGCCTCCGCGTCGAACGGCACGTAGGCGCGCTCGGGGTCGGGGACCGTGGAGAGCTTCCCGTTGGTCAGCTGCGCGGTCAGGGCGTACGGGCACAGCGAGGCGTCCGTACCGCCGGTGACCACGAGCCGGGAGCCCTTGCGGGTCAGGCGCCGGGCCTGGCCGATGGCGTCGAGCCCGCCGGCCTGCTCGCCCGCGAGGACCCCGCACGGTCCGCGCATCTTGTGCTTGATGGACACCTGGCCGGTGGTCGCCGCGTAGAACCAGGCGATCGACTGGTAGGCGCCGACCCAGCTCGGGTCGTTCTGGTAGAGCGCGGTCATCTCCTTCTGCCCGAACTCCGTGCCGCCGGAGGACGAGGAGGTGACGACGGCCATCTCGTACTCGGGGATGGCCTCCAGGTCGGCGCCCGAGTCCTCGAGCGCCGCCTCGGAGGCGGCCAGCGCGAGATGGGTCCAGTGGTCGGTCTGCGAGATGAGCCGGTTCGGCTTGACGGACTCCTGGGCGGTGAAGCCCGGTACCTGTCCGGCGTGCTGGACCGGGTAGCTCGACGGGTCGAACCGGCCGATGCGCCCGATCCCCGATTTGCCGGCGAGCACCGAGGCCCAGTGGGCCTCGACGCCGACGCCGGTGGGAGCGAAGATCCCGAGGCCGGTGATCACCGGGGGGCGGTGGTCGGGGGAGGGGGCCATCATCAGCTCCTTCCGGCCGCGGCCGCGGCGGAGCCGGGGCGCGCGAGCAGCATGGCCGTCTGGAAGCCGCCGAAGCCGCTGCCGACGCTGAGAACGACGTCCATGGAGTGGTCGCGGGCCGTGATCGGGACGTAGTCCAGATCGCAGAGCGGGTCCTTGGTCGTCAGGTTGGCGGTCGGCGGGACCACCTGCCGTTCGAGCGCCAGGGCGCTGGCCGCGACCTCGATGGAGCCGATGGCGCCCAGCGAGTGGCCGACCATCGACTTGATGGAGCTGACCGGGATGTCGTAGGCGTGGTTGCCCAGGCTCCGCTTGAACGCGGCGGTCTCGTGCCGGTCGTTCTGCAGGGTGCCGGAGCCGTGGGCGTTGATGTAGCCCACGGCCGTCGGGTCGATCTTGGCCTGGTTCAGGGCCACGCTGATGGCCTCGGCCATCTCCCGCCCGTCGGGCTTGAGACCGGTCATGTGGTACGCGTTGCTGCGTCCGGCGAAGCCGACGATCTCGGCGTAGATGCGGGCGCCGCGGGCGATGGCCGCCTCGCGCTCCTCGATGACCATGACGGCGGAGCCCTCGGCGAGCACGAAGCCGTCGCGCGTCCCGTCGAAGGGTCGCGACGCGTGCGCCGGGTCGTCGTTGTTCGCCGTGGTCGCCTTGATCGCGTCGAAACAGGCCGAGGTGATCGGCGAGATCGGCGCGTCGGTGGCGCCGGCGATGGCGACGTCCGCCGAGCCCTCCTCGATGAGCTGGACGGCGTGCCCGATGGAGTCCAGGCCCGAGGTGCAGCCCGTGGAGACCAGCGCGACCGGGCCCTCGGCCCCGACCTCCCAGGCGACCTCGGCCGCCAAGGTGGAGGGGATCATGTAGCCGTACAGGTGCGGGACGCCGTACTCGTGGTCGACGAGCCACTTGCGGCCGCTGTCGGAGAGGGTGACGTACTCCTCCTCCAGGCCCATCGTGCAGCCCACGGCCGAGCCGATGGAGACGGTGAGCCGCTCGGGGGCCAGCGCGGAGAGCTCGATCCCGCTGTCCGCCACCGCCTCCCGGGCGGAGACGACGGCGAACTGCGCGGCGCGGTCCATCCGGCGGATCTGGCGCGGGGTCAGCCCCGAGGCGGCCGGGTCGAAGTCGACCTCGGCCGCGACCTGCGAGCGGAACGCGCCCGCGTCGAACAGGGAGATCCGCCGGGTGGCGGTGCGTCCCCCGGACAGCGTTCCCCAGAACGCCTCACGGCCCACCCCGCCCGGCACGACCGTGCCGATGCCGGTGATGACGGCCCGTCGGGTCACTTGGCACCGCCGACATCCGGGTTGGCCTGCTCGGGACGCTGGGCGACCTCGGTGTCGACGTGGCCGTACTCGGGGCTCGGCGCGAGCGGCGAGAGGTGGAAGGCGCAGCGGGCCGTGGTCTCGCCCACGTTGACCAGGCGGTGGCGCACGCCGATCGGGACCAGCAGCGACTCGCCGGCGCCGAGGGTGATCTTCTGCCCGTCGAGCGTCATCTCCAGCGTGCCGTCGATGACGTGCAGGAACTCCTCGGAGTACGGGTGGTAGTGCTCGGTGATCCAGTCGGCCGGATCGAGGGTCATGACCCCGCCGAAGCCGGAGGTGCAGCCCACGGTCTTGGGGCTGAGGGTGACACGGATATCACCGCCGCGCTTGGTGTTGGCCTCGACCTCGTCGGAAGCCACCTTCACGGTGCGGGAAATGGCGGTGGTCACTTGATCCGTCCTTCGGTCTTGGTCCAGATGTAGAAGGGGTCTGCCATCGCGTCCTTCGGCTCTTTCCAGTTCGGGTCGTACGGCTCGACGCACTCCGCGAGACGGGTGTTGATGTCGTCGTAGAGCGGGTGGCTGCGGGCCCGGTAGAGGTTCGCGTTGATGTCCTCGTCCGCCTCGACCAGGTGGAAGTACAGGCCGTGGAACTTGAAGAGAGTGCGGCGGGAGACGCCGATCATGTGCGGCAGCTCGGATTCGTCCGACTCGCCGAAGATCTTCGCGATGTCGTCCGTCTTCTCCGGCCGCAGCTTGGCGACGATCAGAGTGCGATGCACGGTGGTCCCTCCCGAAGGGGTCGGTGGTTGCGAGGAAAGGTCTCACCGCGAACTGGAGGGCGGCTCGGCTTCCCCTCCAGCCGTGCTGGTGGGGCGAGTTCGAGCCAGCCGCGAGTCGAGGCGGGTCCCCTGCCGCGGACCGACTCACGACGGCGGAGGACCTTGCCATGGCATTCGCGGCGATCACGTACGACATCAAGCCGGGCTACGAGAAGGAGCTCACGGCGATCTTCCAGGACTTCAAGAGGGTGAAGGGAAACCAGGTCAAGGACGAGTCCGGGCAGCAGGCCGGCACCCTGCTGGCGACGGCGGTGTTCCTGCGCGGGGACACGCTGGTGCGCGTCATCGAGTACACGGGCGAACTGGACGCGGTCGCACGTCACATGGCGATGCAGCCGGGCGTGCTCGACTTCGAGGCGAAGATCAAGCCGTATCTGAGCCGCCCGCGGCAGACGCAGACCCCGGAGGGCTTCGTGGCGACCTTCCAGCGCAGCCTGCTGACGACGGTGGTCCAGTTCTCGAGCCGCGACGGGGTCCCGGCGGGGGCGTAGCCCGGCCTGCCCGGGCAAGACTCCCGCGGCGAACCCCAAAGACAGAGGCGCGTGCCGGTCGTGTCAGGACGACCGGCACGCGCCTCTGTCTTCGTGGTTCGCGGGGCCGCGCACGGGCCGCGCGGCACTACCGCAGCGCCGTCTCCTTCGATTCCGACGGGCGGTCGAAGGACGCGTCCGGGCCCGCGGCCCGGCCGGCCGGGCGGGGGCGGGGGAGGGCGAAGCGCAGGAGCGCCAGGGCCAGGACGTACATGGTCAGCTGGGCCGCCAGCGCCCAGGCGATCGCGGACCGCGAGTACCCCGCCCCGCCCGCGATCCCGTAGAAGACCGTGCCGACGAGCGCGACACCGGTGGCACTGCCGACCTGGCCGAACGTGGAGAACACCCCGCTCGCCGAGCCGATCCCGCCGCGGGACATGGCGGACAGCGTGATGTTGTACAGCGGAGGGCTCAGCAGGCCCATGCCCGCGCCGCACAGGACCAGCCCCGGCAGGACGTGCAGCGGGCGCAGATCCGTGCCCCGCGTGACGGTCAGCCAGATCAGCACGCCCGTGCCCGACGCCATCAGCAGCGCGCCGAACTCCAGCATCGGGCGGCCCAGCTTGCCGGTCAGCGGGACGGAGGCCCCGGAGGCGAAGGCCGCGGACAGCGCGAACGGCAGCAGGGTGAACCCCGCTTCCTTCGCGCTGAAGCCGAGTCCGTCCTGCAGGTGCACCACGAACACCAGGAAGAAGGACGCGACCGCGCCCATGACCAGGAAGTTCACCGCCGCACCGGCCGGAAACGCACGCCCCCGGAACAGCTCGGGCGCGAGCAGCGGCGTACGCCCGGCCCGCTGCGCCCGCCGCTGCAGCGGCGCGAGCAGCCCCAGCAGCACCGCACCCGCGACGAACAGCGGGATCAGCCACAGTGGCCAGCCGGCCTCCCGCCCCTGCACCAGCGGGACGAGCAGCAGGAGCAGACCGGCGGTGGCCACGGCCATCCCCACCAGGTCCAGCCGCGCACCCTTCGCCGCCCGCTCCACGGGCAGCCAGCGCGCCGCGAGCACCAGCGCGAGCACGCCGACGGGCAGGTTGACGAGGAACACCGCACGCCAGCCGAGGCCGAACAGATCCGCGTGCGCGAGCAGTCCGCCCACCACGGGACCGCCGCAGGTTGCCGCCGCGATGACGGCGGCCTGCACGCCGAAGGCCGGGCCGCGCCGTTCCTTCGGGAACAGCAGCATGATCACCGGGGCGATCTGCGGGGCGAGGAGCGCCGCGGAGAGCCCCTGCACCACACGGGCCGCGATGAGCGTGCCGGTGCCCGGGGCCGCCGCGCACAGCGCGGAGGCGGCGGTGAAGGCGACGATGCCCCACAGCACCAGCGGCCGCCGCCCGTAGGCATCGCCGAGCCGGCCCGCGGTGACCAGCAGCAGGGCGAAGGCCAGGCTGTACCCGGCGAGCATCCACTGCACGGCCGAGTCCGAGGCGCCGAGCCCGTCCTGGATGGAAGGCGCCGCGATGCTCACCACGGTCATGTCGAAGGTGTGCAGGAATCCTGCGAGCAGTACCGCACCGAGCGCGAGCCAGGAGCTGCGCGGTACAGCGCTGTTCGCGCCTGTCGGGGGTCCGGACACGGATGTCGCCCTTCTCTGGGTACGGGTACGGGTGCGGGGTTGCGGGTCGTGCACGCCTCGGCGCACTCTCGGGTCCGGGCACACAAGACCGCTCGAGGATCGTTCGGGCCCCGCCCGCGGCCCGCGGGATCGACCGTCCCTCAAGTGCCGCGCGGTCGCCGCGCGACTGTGCCGCAGGATGCTGGCCACGTACCAGAACCGACACATGAGGAGAGGTGGCAACGTGTCCGGTCTCGTTGGCTGGATCGACTTCGACAGGGACCTGCGCCGACACCGGCCGGTTGTCACGGCGCTCGCTTCCACGTTGGCGCAGCGCGGACCGGACGGCGAGGCCGTGTGGGTCGGGCAGCACGCCGCGCTCGGTGCCCGCCTGCTCACCGTGGACGGCGTCAAGGACGAGCAGCCGTACGTCGTGCGCGCGGGCGAGCACGAGATCGTCGCCGTCGTCACGGGCTGGCCGACCGGCACCGCGGCCATCCGCGCGGAGCTGGCCACGGCCGGCATCGCGCTGCCCGGGGACACCGGCCCCGCCGCCCTGGTGGCGTACGCCTACCGGGAGTGGGGCGCGGACTTCCTGGCCCGTCTGAACGGCTCCTGGGCGGTGGCGATCTGGGACGGCCGCACCGAGGAAGTGGTCCTCTCCCGCGACCACCTCGGCGGCCAGCCGCTGTACTGGACCCGCACCGCCACCGGCGTGGTGTTCGGCTCCGAGCGCAAGGTGCTGCTGGCCCACCCGGAGGTGGACCCGGTCGTCGACGCGGCCGGTCTGCGCGAGGCGGTCTCCCAGGCCCTGCCGCACGGCGGCATCTTCTCCGGCTTCGACCGGATCGGCGCCGCCGAGATAGCCCGCTTCGGGCGCGGCGGCTGGCAGCGCGGCAAGTTCTGGGGCATCAGCACCCAGCCGCACACCGACGACTACGACACCACGGTCGCCAAGGTCCGCGAGATCCTCACGCGCAGCGTCGAGGACAACCTCACCGACGACCCCTCGCAGCTGCTGGTGATGCTCTCCGGCGGCATCGACTCCTCCGCCGTCGCGGGCCTCGCCGCCGATTCGCTGGGGCGCGCCGGCAAGGGCGCGCTGCGCACCTTCACCATCGGCTTCCAGCGCAGCGACTTCCAGGCCGACGTCATGCGCAGCACCCACGACACCCCGTTCGCCGAGGAGGTCGCCGGCCACATCGGCGCGAACCACACCCTCGTCGAGCTCGACACCGGCGACATCCTCGACCCGATCGTCCGGCTGGGCATGCTGAAGTCGAAGGACTTCCCGACCCGCCAGTACGACATGGACACCGCCCAGTACCTGACGGTGCAGCGCGCCGCGCAGGAGGGCTGCAAGGTCGTCTTCGCCGGCTACGGCGGCGACAAGTACTTCCAGGGCGCCACCTGGTACACGCACAAGGACCTCGTGGTTTCCGGCACCTTCCCGTGGCTCGCGCTCGCCCAGAAGCACGGCGCCGCCAACGGCTTCGGCACCGGGCTGTTCAACCAGGAGGCGCTGGCCGCGCTCGACTTCCAGACGTACTACAAGGACGTCTACGCGACCGCCGTCGCCGAGGTCGAATACCTGCCGGAAGAGGACGAGTGGCAGCGCCACATGCGGCGCGTGGCCTACCTGATGAACACCCGCTTCGGCATCGACGCGGGCTCGTACTCCGCCGCGGGACTCCAGCTCCGTACGCCGATCAACCACCCCGAGCTGGTGCAGTACGCGTACAACATCCCCAACGAGATGCACAACCGCCGCGGCATCGAGAAGGGCATCCTGCGGGCGGCCGTCGCCGACCTGATGCCCGAGTCGGTCCTCGACCGGCACCGCAGCGCGTCCCCGGTCTCCAACCACCCCGACTACCCCGCGGGGCTCCAGCGCGCCATCAAGGCGGTGCTCGCCGACCCGCAGGCGCCGGTGCGCCAGATCATGGACGTCGAGGCGGCTTCCGTGATCGCGGCCAGCCTGGAGCGGCTCACCAAGGACCGGATGGCCCGCGCGGACATCGAGCTGATGCTCCAGCTCAACAACTGGCTGGACCACTACCGGGTGAGGCTGGCGCTGTGACCTCGCGCGTGGAGCGGCTGGCCCGCCACATGGACGAGGCCGGGCTCGACGCGCTCGTCGCGACGTCCGCCGAGAACGTCCTGTACCTGACCGGGATCTCCAGCGTCGGCGGCCAGAACCACCCGTACAGCAGCCGGGCGCTCGCCGTCGTGACGCGCGAGCGCCCGGACGCGCCGTACTACCTCAGCTCGCGCAGCGACGTGGACCAGTTCCTCGACGCGACGACCGCGCTCAGCGGGGTCGTCGGCTACGGCACCTTCTTCCGCGAGCTGCCCGAGGGCGTCGAGCTCACCGAGCGGGAAACGCGGTTCAAGGAGGTCGGGCACGACGCCGAACCGCCGGCGAACGCCCTGGCCGCCCTCGCGGGCGTCCTCACCGGCGCGGGCCTGGCCGGGGCCAGGATCGGGATCGACGAGAACGCGGCCCCGCTCGGCTTCCTCGACCGGCTCGGCGAGGAACTGCGGGGCAGCACCGTCAGCCCGGCGGGCGCCCTGCTCCAGCAGGTGCGCAAGGTCAAGACCGAGTCCGAGCTGCAGCGGATCGCCGAATCCGCGGCGATCGCGGAGGCGGGCATCCGGGCGGCGACCGGCATCGCCGCGGAGGGCGTCACCGAGCGGGACATGGTCAGGGAGTTCGAGACGGCGGTCGCCCGTGCGGGCGGCCGTCCCCGCTTCACCCTGATCAAGTTCGGCCGGGAGGCCGTCCTGGGCCAGACCCGGCCCTCCGACGCCCCGCTGCGCCACGGCGAGTCCATCTGGTTCGACGTGGGCTGCACGCACCGCGGCTACTGGTCCGACATCGCGCGGACCTTCAGCTTCGGCGAGCCCTCGGCGCGGCTGGTCTCGGTGTACGCGGCCATGCTGGCCGGCGAGCAGGCCGCCCTGGAGGGCGCCAAGCCCGGGATGACCGGAGGGGAACTGTTCGACCTCACCGTCGACGCCGTCCGCGCCGCCGGGGTGCCGCACTACCGCCGTCAGCACGTCGGGCACGGCATCGGCGCGGAGATCTACGAACCCGTCCTCATCACGCCGGGGAACACGGACGTGATCGAAGAGGGAACCGTCGTCAACTCGGAGACGCCTTACTACGAGTTCGGCCTGGGCGGCGTTCACGTAGAGGACCCGTTCGTCGTCGGATCGGGCGGTAACCGGCTCCTGACCACGCTGGACCGCTCCCTCACCGTCATCGATTAGGAAGGTTCCATGTCTCCTCTCTCACGACGCGGGTTCCTGGGCGCCGTCGGCGTCACCTCCGCCGGACTCGCGCTCCCCTTCGTCATCGGCCGTGACAGCGACGGCGGCGAGGGCGAGACCCTCGAGTCCTCGTCGGCGGCGGCGATCCCGGCCCACTTCACCCTGCCGTTCAGGACGCCCCAGGTGATCCAGCCGACCTCGTCGGAAGGCACCACCGACTACTTCGACGTACGGGCGTACGCCACCACCGCGCAGATCCTGCCCGGTGTGCAGACGCCTATCTTCAGCTACAACGGGACCTTCCCCGGGCCGACGTTCAGTGTCCGCAAGGGCCGTACCGCCGTGGTGCGGACCCGGAACGACCTGCCGGTGCCCATCGTCACCCACCTGCACGGCGGGAAGACGCCCGCCGAGAGCGACGGCTATCCGACCGACCTCATCCTGCCCACCGCGGGCTGGACCGCGCACACGGGCGCCGGCCATCACACGGCGGCCGGCATGGTGATGGAGGGCGAGACCACCAACGGCACCCGGGACTACACGTACCCGAACGCCCAGCGGGCCTCCACCCTCTGGTACCACGACCACCGGATGGACTTCACGGGACCGCAGGTATGGCGCGGCCTGGCCGGCTTCTACATAGTCCGGGACGACGAGGAGGAGGCCCTGCCGCTGCCCAAGGGCACCCGCGACCTCCCCGTCATGATCATGGACAGGGCGTTCAACGCGGACGGCACGCTGTCCTACCCCTCCGTGGACCCGACGCTCACGACCACCCCGGGCGTCGTCGGCGCCGCGCACAACGGCATGACCGGCGATGTCATCCTCGTCAACGGCGTGCCGTGGCCGAAGCTGGAGGTCCAGGGCGCCCGGTACCGGCTGCGGCTGCTCAACGCCTCCAACTCCCGCCGCTACCGCGTCAAGCTGAGCCCGGAGCCCTCCGGCTCCGACGCGTTCACGCTGATCGGCAGCGACGGCGGTCTGCTCGACAAGCCGCGGGAAATGGACTCGATCTACATGGTCCCGGGCGAGCGCTTCGACGTGATCGTCGACTTCGCCAAGTACGCGCCGGGCACCAAGGTCACCCTCATGAACAGCCTGGGCGACAGCGGGACGACCAACGAGATCATGCAGTTCGTCGTCGGCGCCAAGATCACCGACACCACGAGCGTCCCCGCGACGCTCTCCACCATCCAGCGGCTCGACCCGACGAAGGCCGTGCGTACCCGGTCCTTCCAGCTGGCCCGCGACTCCCAGAACGTCTACAAGATCAACGGTTTCCCGTTCAGCACCGACCGCAGCTGGGCCGACGTGCGGCGCGGGGACATCGAGATCTGGGAGTTCACCTCCACCACCCACCACCCGATCCATCTGCACCTCTCGCCCTTCCAGGTCTGGAAGCGCGGAAGCTCGACCACGGTCCAGCCGGAGGACGTGGGCTGGAAGGACACGGCGCGGATGCAGCCGAACGAGAAGCTCAGCCTCGTCGTGCGCTTCGACGACTACGCCGGCAAGTTCGTCTTCCACTGCCACAACCTCGAACACGAGGACATGGCGATGATGGCCAACTTCAACGTGACCTAGCCCTTCCGAGGCATCCGCCGCACAGCATTCACGCAGCAGGCACACCACGTGGGGCCGCTGATCCTTCCGGATCAGCGGCCCCACGTGGTGTGCCCCGCGGGTCTCAGCCGACCCGCGCCACCGCCGTGCGCAGCGCCAGCGCCACGGCCTCCGCACGCTCCCGCGCCCCCTCGGGGACGCCGGGCGAGCGCCAGGCCACGAACCCGTCGGGGCGGACCAGTACCGCCCCGTCCGCCGTCACCCCGTACCGCTCGTACCAGCCGCGGTCGGAGAGGTCCTCGAGCTCCGTGCCGAAACCGGCCGTGGCCAGCGGCACCCCGGTCCGCTCCGCCGCCCGATCGGCGGCCGCCCGCCAGCCGGCGTCGTCCGCCCCGGTGAGCAGGACGAACGAGGAGCCGTACGCGTCCAGCACCGAACCGCTGCGCTCCGCGCCCGACCCGCCCGCCGCGCCGCCCGCGCGCAGCAGCACCGGCACGTGCGGGGCCCGGGTGCCGGGCTCGCCGCTCAGCTTCTCCGGCTCCCGGAACTGCGGCAGGCCCGCCTCGGGCGCCACCGACGGATAGGCGTGCCCGAGCATCACGGTCAGCACTTCCACCGTGGCCTTGCGCTGCTCCTCCGTCGCCCGCCCGGAGCGCACCATCAGCCGCAGCTGCGCCTGCGCGATCGTCGCCTCCGCGACGGGCCTGCGCTCGGCGTCGTACGTGTCCAGGAGGCCCTCGCCCGCCTCGCCGCGCAGCACCGCCGCCAGCTTCCACGCCAGGTTGTGCGCGTCGTGGACACCGGTGTTGGCGCCGTAGCCGCCGATCGGCGGGACGACGTGCGCGGCGTCCCCGATCAGGAACGCGGAGCCGTCCCTGAACCGCTCGGCCGACAGGGCCGCCAGCTCCCAGGGCAGCACGCCGATGATGTCGACGTCGGCCTCGGGGTCGCCGATCGCGGAACGGACCAGCCGCACGCTCTCCTCGGTGGTGAAATCGTCCGGCGTCACCCCGTTCTCGGGGTGGTACTGGAGGATCAGGGTGCCGCGTCCCAGGGTGTCGTCGTGGCCCAGGACGGCCCCGTTCATCTCGTCGTTCTCGATCTGGCAGATGGAGAACCGGCGTCCGTCCAGCGGTCCTTCGAGGTCCGCGCGGAACAGGATGCTCACCTGGTGCTGGAGGGTGCCGCGGCCGGTGCGCCCGATCCCCAGCGCCTCGCGGACCGGGCTGCGCCCGCCGTCCGCGGCCACCAGCCAGCGGGCCCCGAGCCGGCGCACCTCGTCCGTCGCACGGTCCTTCAGGGTGGCGACGACCGGCCCTCCCGGCCCCTCGGGCCGCTCGAAGGAGACCAGCTCGGTCCCGTAGCGCAGATCCGCGCCGGCGCGGTCCGCCGCCTCGCGCACCAGCGGCTCCATGCGGTCCTGGCCCAGCGAGATCTGCCGCGACGGGGTCAGGGAGCTCAGGTCGCCGGGCTCCGGCAGCATCACCGCCTTCAGCTCCTTGCCCCTGAGCGACTCCACGGTCGCCTGGCGCCGGTGTCCCGCGTACCCCGCGGCGGCCTCCAGCACCGTCTCCTCCAGGCCCGCGGACCTGAACGCCTCCAGGGTCCGCGGGTACCACCCCCAGGCCCGGGGGTGGATCGAGGTCGAGGCGTGCCGTTCCACCAGCACGGCCCGCACCCCGTGGTGCCGGAGGAACAGCGCACAGCTCAGTCCGGTGATCCCTCCGCCCACGATCAGAACGTCCGTCAGCTCCTCGGGCTCCTTGCCCACGGCAGCGCTCCCTTCAGGTTCCAAACCGGGACCCGGTACGGATCCGGCTGACCGATGGTCGGCGCCGCTACTGGAGAGGCTGTCCAGGGAACCTTGAGGTGACCCGGTCAGCCTGGGGCTCCACTGTCGAAGGGAGTCCCTGCGGTGTCCGGAATAGCAGGATGGATCGACTACGAGCGCGACCTGCGGCGGGAACGGCCGACCCTGGTCGCCATGACCGCGGCCCTCGCCCAGCGCGGCCCGCTCGGGGAGCGCCTCTGGGTGTCCGAGACCGCCGCGATCGGGACCCGCTGGTCCGACGTAGCCGGCAACGGCGCCCCGGAGCAGCCCTGGGTGTTCGAAGAAGACGGACGCACGGTCGTCACCGCCGCCGTCACCGGCATATTGCTGGAGCCCGAGGTAGTGCGGGCCGAGCTCGGCGTGACCGGGCCCGCGACCGACGCGGAACTCGCCGGCCGCGCGTACCTGCGATGGGGCGAGCGTTTCGCCGAGCACCTCGACGGCGCCTTCGCCGTCGTCGTGTGGGACGCGCGCACCCGAGAACTGGTGGTGGCCCGCGACCGCATGGGCAACCAGCAGCTGTTCTACTACCGGCACGGCGACGGCGTGCTGTTCGGCACCGAGCGCAAGGCGATCCTCGCGCACCCCGGCGTCGACCCGGTCATCACGGCCGACGGCCTGCGCGAGCTGTTCTCCTACGCGGGCACCGCCGGCCACGGCATCCTCAAGGGCTTCCGCCAGGTTCCGGCCGCCCACGTGCTGCGGCTGAACCGCGAGGGCGAGACCTCGTACCGCTACTGGCAGCTCACCGCCGAAGAGCACACGCACGACCAGGCGCAGACCGTCGCCCACATCCGCAAGCTGCTGGCCGACTCGGTCCGCCGCAACCTCGGCGCGGGCGCCGTCCCCGGCGTCCTGCTCTCCGGAGGCATCGACTCCAGCGCGGTCACCGCGCTCGCCCACGAGGCGCTCGCCGAGCGCGGCGAAGGCCCGGTCCGCACCTTCACGGTCTCCTTCGACAACGCCGGGGAGTTCAAGGAGGACGAGATCTGGGGCAGCCCCGACGCACCGTTCGTCCAGTCCGTCGTCCGCCACCTCGGCACCGAGCACACCGACCTGGTGCTCGACACCGCGGACATCATCGACCCCGCCGTCCGGGCCGCCGTCCTGCGCGCCAAGGACGTGCCGAGCCCGCTCGGCAACATGAACACCTCGCTGTACCTGCTCACCGGCGCCGTCCGCGAGCACGTCGGCTCGGTGCTCTCCGGCGAGATCGCCGACGCCGTCTTCGGCGGCTTCGCCTGGGTGCACAACAAGGAACTCGTCGAATCGCCGACCCTGCCGTGGGTGGCCATGGCCCGTTTCGGCGGCGGCAAGCACGGCCTCGGCGGCGACCTCCTCGACCCGGCCCTGCTGGAGAAGCTCGACCTCAACGGCTACTGCGGCGGCGCCTACGACGCCAGCATGGCCGAGGTCCCGCGCCTCGAAGGCGAGGACGGCCTGACCCTGCGGATGCGGGAGATCACCTACTTCCACCTCACCCGCTGGCTGGAGACCCTGCTCAGCCACGACGAGTCCCTGGGCGCCGTGGCCGGGCTCGGCACCCGGATGCCGTTCTGCGACTGGCGGCTGGTGCAGTACGCCTACAACGTGCCGTGGGCGCTCAAGAGCTTCGACGGCCGCGAGAAGTCCCTGCTGCGCGCCTCCGTCGCCGACCTGCTCCCGGACGACGTCATCAACCGGGCCAAGAGCCCCTACCCGGTCACCCAGGACCCGGCCTACGGCCACGCCCTGTGCGAGGGCATGGCGGCGCTGCTCGCCGACCCGACCGCGCCGGCCGGTCCGCTCGCCAACGCGGCCGGCATCAAGGCCCTCATCGAGGACCCGTCGGTGCTCGACAGCGGTATGCGCGCCTGGGTCGCCCGCGCCAACGTCGAAATGCTGCTCGGCCTCAACGACTGGCTGCGCCGCTACGGCGTGCGGGTGGAGCTCTGATGGCCGCCGCCCCCTCCGGGGCGCGGACCGCCCGCAGGGGCGGGCCCGTCCTGGGCCGGGACGCGGGTACGGCGGGCCGGATCGTCCGCGTCCTCGCGGGGGCCGCGGCGCTGACCCATCTGGTCACCACCAAGGCCGCCGAGCGGGGCACCGGCGAGAACCTGGTCTCGCTCACCACCGCGGTCGGCATCGCCGTCGCCTTCACGGCCGCTCTCGCCCTGCTCAAGCCCCGGCTCACCCAGGGCATCTCCCGCGGCCTGTCGGGCTGGCCGGGCGGTGCGCTGCTGCTCCTGCCGATGCTGATCTACCCGATCGGCGTGCTCCCGGACGCGGCCGCCCTGGGCGTCGCGCTCTACACCGAGTTCTCCGTGCTCTTCGCGGGCCTGATCGGCTACGGCGGACTGGAGCTGGCCGTCCTGCCGACGCTGGTGCTCGGCTTCCGGCCGGTGCTGTACGGCCCGTTCAACGCCATCGACCTCGCCGAGCGGGGCATGCGCGGGCGCCGGTACGGACCGGCTTCGCAGGCCGGCGGACTGCTCGCGATCACCGGGCTCGGCTTCTTCTGGATCGTGCCACCGCTGGCCGCCATGAACGGCTCGTTCGGCGAGGCCATGGCCGCGCTCGAGGGCCTCGCCCCGGTAGCCGGCGCCCTGGTCCTCGTCGCCGCAGCGCTGATGGCGGTGCCCTTCAAGGGACCGGCTCGGATACGCCGGCTGCGTGCCGGGGCCTTCCTCCTGCTGGGCCTGGGCGCAGTGGTCGGGGCCATCCCCGACGCGCTATGGCCCGTGGTCATCCTGACGGGCCTGGTGACCGGCGTCGTGCGGTTCACCCGGGGCGCGCGGGGCCGGCAGGCCGCCCCGGAGGCCGTACCCGAAGAGCGCGCACCCGGACGACCCGTGTCCGTCCAGCCCCCCACCGTCCGGCTGGTGGCCGACCGTCCGACGGTCGAGACGTCTTCCACCGCCCGTTGAGACCGCCTGCGGAGCATCCCCTCATGGCAGAGAACACCCCTGACACCACACCCGGGAGCAAGCCCGGAAACGACCGTACGGCGATCGCGGCCTGGATTCCGCAGCTCCGGCTGCGGCTGACCACCCCGAGGCTGGAGTTCCGAGTGGCCGACGAGAGCGACCTGCGCGCACTCGCCGAAACCGTCGCCGAGCACGGCATCCACGACCGCGGCACCGTGCCCTTCCAGGGCGGCTGGAGCGACGTGCCCCAGCAGGTCGTCGCCGGCCGCGTCCTGCAATACCTCTGGAAGGGGCTCGCGCTCAGCCGTCCCGACTACTGGAACCTCGGTCTCGTCGCCTTCCTCGACGGCCGGCCCGTCGGGGTCCAGGGCCTCCAGGCCAGGCGGTTCCCCCAGCTGCGCGAGGTCGCCTCCGAGAGCTGGCTGGCCCGCGGCTTCCAAGGCCGGGGCCTGGGCACCGAGATGCGCGCGGCGGCGCTGCGCCTGGCCTTCGAGGGCCTGGGCGCGGGACACGCCACCTCGGCCGTCTACGAGGACGGCGCCGCCGCGATCGCAGTCAACAAGAAGTTCGGCTACCAGCCGGACGGCATCGAACTCACCGAGCGCCAGGGCAAGCCCACGGTGCTCACCCGCTGGCGACTCACCCGCGACCAGTGGGAGCTGAGTGCCGCCGCCGAGGTCCCGACCGAGATCCACGGACTCGAGTTCTGCCGCGGCCTGTTCGGTGCCACCGCACCCGACCACTCCTCCGCACCCCGGGAGCCGGCGTGATCCACAACTCCATCACCGACTGCATCGGCGGAACCCCGCTGGTCCGGCTCGGCCGACTCTTCCCGCAGCCCGGCATAGAGGTCCTCGCCAAGCTCGAAATGCTCAACCCGGGCGGCAGCGTCAAGGACCGATCCGCGCGCTACATCGTCGAACGGGGCATCCGGGACGGCATGATCCGCCGCGGCACCCGGATCGTCGAGAGCACCTCGGGCAACTTCGGCGTCGCGCTGGCCATGGTGGCCATCCGCTACGGGCTGCGGTTCACGGCCGTCGTCGACCCCAACGCCTCCCGCACCAACCTGCGCATCCTGCGCCAGTACGGCGCCGAGATCGAGATGGTCAGCGAGCCCGACCACGCGGGCGGCTACCTGCACACCCGGCTGGCCCGGGTGCAGGACCTGCTGGCCGACGACTCGGACGCGGTCTGGATCAACCAGTACGCCAACGAGCTCAACTGGGAGACGCACGCCGTCACCACCGCGCGCGAGGTCATCGAGGACTGCCCGGAACCCGTGGACGTCCTCGTCGCCGCCGTCAGCACCACCGGCACCCTGCACGGTCTCGCCCGCGGACTGCGCCGCGAATGGCCGGGCCTGAAGGTGGTGGCCGTCGACGCCGTCGGCTCGGTCATCTTCGGCGCCCCGCCGGGCCCGCGGATGCTCCCGGGAGTCGGCTCCAGCCGGGTCCCCGAACTCCTCACCCCCGGCGAGATCGACCAGGTCGTGCACATCGACGACGCGGCCGCCATCCACGGCTGCCACCGGCTGCTGAGACACGAGGCGATCTTCGCCGGCGGATCCTCCGGTTCCGTGGTGGCGGCCATCGAGGAGCTCCTGCCGGAGCTGCCGAGGCCCAGCCGGATCCTGACGCTGCTGGCCGACCGGGGAGAGCGTTACCTCGACCTCGTCTACACGGACGAGATGGCGATCGAGCACGACGAGCTCGCCTACGCCAGCCACTCCTGAGCCGGGCCACCGGTTCCTGCCGCCATTCCCGAGAAGCGCTGCGGCCGCCCGATGAGGGCGGGCGGCCGCAGCCACCGGTTCCCGTGCCCCGGCTCCACCGCGCCTCCACCGAGGACCGAGCGGTACTCCACTGTCCTCGGCTGAAGTGGAAAGGCCGTCTTTCCATTCCTGACCACAGCGACCAACAGACAGACGGCTGCACAGCCGACCGAGGGGAACCATCGTGGACGTGCTAGAACTCGCACGGCTCCAGTTCGCCATCACCGCGATCGCGCACTTCCTGTTCGTCTCCCTGACGCTCGGGCTTGTCGCCTACCTCGTGGTGATGCAGACACGCTGGGCGATCACAGGCAAGGAAGAACACCGCAGGCAGACCCGGTTCTGGGGACAGCTCTACGTCATCAACTACGCGCTGGGCATCGGCACCGGCATAGTGATGGAGTTCCAGTTCGGGCTCAGCTGGAGCGGGCTGACGCATTTCGTCGGCAACGTCTTCGGCGCGCCGCTCGCGATCGAGACCCTGGTGGCGTTCTTCGCCGAGTCGACCTTCCTGGGCCTGTGGATCTTCGGCTGGAACCGGATGGGGCGCAAGCTGCACACCGCGATGCTGTGGCTGGTGGCGCTCACCGCGTACTCCTCGGTGTTCTTCGTGCTCACCGCCAACGGATTCCTTCAGCACCCCGTCGGCTACGCGATGAAGGACGGCAAGGCGGTCCTCACCGACTTCGGGGCCCTGCTCTCCAACAACAACGCCTTCTCCGCCTCGCTCCACATCGTGGCCGCCGCGATGCTCACCGGATCCTTCTTCATCGTCGCCGTCAGCGCCTGGCACCTGCGCAGGAAGACCGGCCACGAGCAGTTCTTCTGGTCCTCGATGAAGCTCGCCCTGCCGCCCATCCCCGTCCTCGCCCTGGCGACCGCCGCGCTCGGCGGACTGCAGATCGGCTACTCGGTCAGGCAGACGCCGACCAAGTACGGGACGCGCTCCGAACGGGCCCAGGCGCTGGTGGAGACCTTCACCCAGAAGTTCGGCCCCGACAACTACTACCCGCCGGGCTTCGCGCAGACCGCCGAGTTCGTGATGATCATCCCGGCGCTGTTCATGATGCTGGTGGCGGTCCTCGCCATCCCGTTCATGATCAAGCGGAACCTGATGCGCCGCAAGGTGCTGCTCTGGTTCCTGACCGCGGGCCTGATCCTCCCGTACGTCTCCATGATCTCGGGCTGGATCTTCCGGGAGGTCGGCCGCCAACCCTGGGCCGTCTACGGACTCCTCAAGACCGAGGACGCGCTCACCCCGGGGCTCACCTCCGGCACCGTCCTCACCTCGCTGCTGGTCTTCGGCACCCTCGTCGTCATCCTGCTCTTCACCGACTGGGCGCTGCTCCTGCGCTTCGCCCGGCGCGGCCCCGACGGAGCGCAGCTCGGCCTCATCCCCGGCGACAAGTCCGTGCCCGTCGCTTCCGGCTCCGGCGCCGGCGCGGAACGGGTCTCCGAGAACTCCGCCCCGACCTTCTGACAGCGCTGGGAGTCTCAACGTGTGGCACAACATCTGGTACGCGCTGCTGGGGCTGCTCGTCGCGGGCTACCTCGCCCTGGACGGCATCACCATCGGCACCGGAATCATCGGCCGCTGGCTCGCCAAGGACGACCGCGACCGGCACACGGTCGCCGCGGCGACCGGACCCTTCTTCCTCGGCAACGAGGTCTGGCTGGTCGCGGCGGGCGGCATCATGCTCGGCGGGTTCCCCGGCCTGGAATCCACCGTCATCGCCGGGATGTACCCGGTCATCGTCTTCGCCGTCGCGAGCCTGCTCGTACGGGAGGCCGCCATGCAGTTCCGGCGCCGCCTGTCCGGCGCCGGCTGGCGGCGCCGCTGGGACGCCCTCGTCCACGTCGCCTGCCTGGTCCTCGCCCTCATGTGGGGCGCGCTGGGCGGCGCCGTGCTCGGCGCGGTACCGGTCCAGAACGGTGAACTCCGCGTCGACCTGGGCGTGCTGTTCCAGCCGCTGCCGATCCTGGCCGCGCTGACCGCCGTCGCCGTCTTCGCCCTGCACGCCGCGGTGTTCCTCGCCGTACGCACCGAAGGGCCGGTCTCCGGCCGGGCCGCGGAGCTCGCCGCGAAGCTGGCGCCCGTCGCGATCGTCCTCGCCGTGCTCACCGCGGTCGCGGCCACCGCGTTCGGCACCTCCCGCGACGGGCTCCTCAACCCGGTCTCCGCCGCACTCGTCCTCGCCGTCGGCGTCGCGGCGCTGTGGCTGGCCCCGCGCCTGATCGCCGGCGGGGGCTGGAAGGCCCCGGCCGTCAGCGGTTTCGCCGCCCTGTCCCCGGTGCTGCTGCTCGCCGTCGCGCACTACCCGCAGGCCGTCGTGAGCAGTGCGGGCTCCGCGGAGCACGTCTCGGTCGCGGAGGCCGCCGCCGATCCGTCCACGCTCAGCGTCGTCGGGCCCGTGGTGCTGCTGGTCTTCCCCGTACTGCTCGCCTTCCAGGCCATGCAGTGGTGGGCCTTCCGGGCCAAGGCCGACGACCGCTCCCCGGCGTACTTCTGATGGGACGCGTCCGTACGGAGGCGAGCCGCCGGGCCGAACGCCCGGCGGCTTCACCGCGTCAGCAGCCGACCGACCGGGACGTACGCGCCCGCCTGCTCGGGCTGGCCGGGAACACCCGGTCCGCCGGACTGCTGGTCCTCACCGCCGTCGCCCTCGGCGCCGCCGGAGTCATCGGCCAGGCCCTCGCCCTCGCCGTGCTCCTGGGCGAGGCCTTCTCCTCCGCCGGGCCGACGCTCGCCACCGCGCTGTGCGTCGCGGCGGCCGTCGCCCTCCGCGGCGCCGCCGGATGGCTCCAGGCCACCGCCGCGCAGCGGGCCGCCGCGGAGATCAAGCTCCGGCTGCGGACAGGGCTGCTGGCGGCAGCCGCGCGCAGGGTCTCCTACCAGGCCGCGGACCGGCGCACGGGAGAGACCAGCACCCTGGTCACCCGGGGCCTCGACGCCCTCGACCCGTACCTCGTCGGCTACCTGCCGCAGATGCTCGCCGCCGCGCTCGTACCGACCACGATCGTCGTCACGATGGCGCTGCACGACCCGCTCAGCGGGGTGATCCTCCTCATCACCCTCCCCCTCATCCCCGTCTTCGGCGCACTGGTCGGCCTGCACACCAGGGACGCCACGGAGCGTCAGTGGGCGGCGCTGGCCCGGCTCGGCGGGCACTTCCTGGACGCCCTGCGCGGGCTGACGACCCTGCGCACGTTCGGCCGGGCGGAGGCCCAGGAGGCCATCGTCGGCGAGGTCGCCGAGCAGCACCGCAAGGCCACGATGGGCACGCTGCGCATCGCGTTCCTGTCCACGCTGGTCCTGGACACGGTCGCCACCCTGTCGGTGGCCCTGATCGCGGTCCCGGTGGGCCTCCGCCTCCTGGGCGGCTCCCTGGACCTCACCACGGCGTTGACCGTCCTCCTCCTGGCCCCCGAGGCCTACCTCCCCCTGCGGTCCCTGGGCAACCGCTTCCACGCGGCGACGGAGGGCATGACGGTGGCCAGGGAGGCGCTGGCCGAACTGGACGCCGCCGAGCCGCCCGCGGCCGCCGGCCGGCCCGCCCCGGTCCCCGCGTCCGCACGCGCGGCGGCGCTCCCGGCAGCCACCCGGACCGCCCCGGCCGAGCGGCCCATCGCCTTCGAAGGGGTCACGCTCCGCCTCCCCGGACGCCCCCGGCCCGTCCTGTCCAAGGTCTCGTTCGTCATCGCCCCCGGCGAGCGGGTCGCGCTCACGGGCCCCAGCGGCGCCGGCAAGTCCACGCTGCTCGCCCTGCTCCTCGGGCTCGTGCGGCCGGACGAGGGCCGGATCCTCGCCGGCGGCCGGGACCTGGCCGAACTGGACCCGGACGGCTGGGACGACTGGCGGCGCCGGATCGGCTGGGTGCCGCAGCGGCCGTACCTCTTCGACCGGACGGTCGCGGACAACATCAGGCTCGGCGACCCCGGGGCCACGGACGAGGAGGTCGAACGGGCCGCCCGGGCGGCCGCCGCGGACGGCTTCATCAGCGCCCTGCCCGACGGCTACGCGACCCGCCTCGGCGCCCGCGGTACGGGACTCTCCGCGGGCCAGCGCCAACGCGTCGCGCTCGCCCGGGCGTTCCTGCGCGACGCGCCCCTCGTCCTGCTCGACGAGCCGACGGCCGGACTCGACGCGGAAAGCGAGGAGGCCGTCCTGGCCGCGAGCGAACGCCTGATCGCGGGCCGCACGGTCCTCGTGGTCGCGCACCGCCCGCGCCTCCTGCGCGGCGCCGACCGCCGTTTCCACGTATCCGACGGAACCCTCAGGGAACGCGAGGTGCCCCGATGACCCCCGGCCCGACCGACGCCACCGCCCCGCCGCCGTCGGCCCCGGCAGGAACCGCCCCGGCGCCGGGCCCCGCACCGGCAGGCGCCGTACCCACGGGCGCGGCGCCGGCGGACCGCGCCGCGCCGCCGGGCGCGCCGGCCGTCGGGCCTCTCAAGGCGCTGCTCTTCGTGCTGCGCACCGCCGGGCCGCTGCGGACCCTCGCACCCGCCGCCGGGCTCGGACTGGCCGCCGATCTCGCCGGGGTCGCTCTGATGACGCTCGCCGCCTGGCTCATCGCCCGCGCCGCCGAGCAGCCCGCCATGGGGGTCCTGTCCGTCGCCATCGTCGCCGTACGGGCGCTCGCCGTCACCCGCGGGCTGTTCCGGTACGGGGAGCGGCTCGCCGGGCACGACGCCGCGCTGCGCGCCGTGGCCGTGCTGCGGCGGCGGGTGTTCGGCTCGCTCGCGCGGCGGCCCGCCCACGAGGACGCCCGTACGGTACGGGACGCCGACACCGTCTCCCGGCTCGTCGCCGACGTCGACCTCGTCCAGGACGCCCTGCTGCGCGTCGCGCTGCCCGCCCTGTCCGCCGTCCTCGTCTCGGCCGCCGCGATCTGCGGCGCCGCGTTCGTCTCCCCGTCCGCCGCCCTCGTCCTCGCCCTCGGCCTGGCCGCCGGCGGGGTGCTCCTGCCCGCGCTCACCGCCCTCGCCGCCACCCGGGCGGACCGCCGCAGCGCCGACCTCCGCGCGGAACTCGCCGTACACACCGTCGACCTGCTGGACGGCGCCGAGGACCTCGCCGTGTTCGGCGCGGCCGGCCGGGAGACCGACCGAGCCGTCCGCACCGCGCACCGGCTGCGCGCCCACGACCGCGGCGCCGCCCTCCTCTCCGCCGTCTCCGTCGCCGCCCTGACCGTCGTACAGGGCGCCACCACCCTCTTCGTGGCCCTCCTGTGCGCCGGCTCGGCGTCCCCCGTATGGGCCGTGGCCCTGCCCCTCCTCGCCCTGGCCTCCTTCGAGGTGCTGACGCCGCTGCCGGCGGCCGCCCAGCTGCTCTCGGGCCTGACGACCAGCGCCCGCCGCGTCCACGAGCTCCTGCGTGATCCGGCCCCGCATCCGGCCCCGCTCAAGGACTCCGCGAGCACCGACGGCTTCTCAAAAGACGTGCGGCGCGCGCCCCTCCACCTCGCACTCACGACCGCGGCGTCCGGGGTGTCCCCCTCTCCGGACGCCGCGCCGGAGACCGCGCACCTCACCGTCCGCGACCTCCACGTCCGCTACCGCCCCGACGCCCCGCCCGCCCTGCGCGGCGTCAGCCTCGACCTGCCCCCCGGCCGCAGAATCGCCGTCATCGGCGCCAGCGGCTCCGGAAAGTCGACGCTGCTCGCGGCGATCGCCCGACTCGTCGTCCCCGTCAAGGGTGGCATCACCCTCGACGGCGAAATCCTCTCCCGCGTACCGGAGTCCACCCTGCGGCGCACCATCAGCGGCTCCCTCCAGGACGCGCACGTCTTCCACACCTCCGTCCGCAACAACCTGCGGCCCGCCCGCCCCGCCGCCACCGACGCCGAGATCCGCGAGGCGCTGCGCCATGCCGGCCTGCTCGACTGGGTCCTCAGCCTCCCCGAAGGCCTGGACACTTTCGTGGGATCCGACGGCGGCCGACTCTCCGGCGGCCAGCGCCGACGGCTCCTGCTGGCCCGCGCGCTCCTCGCCGCCCCGCCGGTCCTGCTCCTCGACGAGCCGACGGAGGGCCTCGATGCGGACGCCGCCGACGCCGTCCTCGCCGACGTGCTCGACAGCACCCGCGGCCGGTCGCTGATCCTCGCCACCCACCGCCTCCAGGGCCTGGAGGCCATGGACGAGGTCCTGGTGATGGCCGACGGCCGGATCGTCCGGCGCGGCACGCCCCGGGCCGTCCTGGGCCCGTCCCCGAAGGACGCGGAGGAATCCCTCGCCGTGACCGTGTGACCGTAGGCACGCGAGCCGAAGACCGACGGCCGCCCCCGACCCGGGATCGGGTCGGGGGCGGCCGTCGCTTCTCCACCAGGCGTTCTCGGACCGGGGATCAGGAAAGCGGCCTGGTCAGCACGTAGACGGTCCTGAGCACGAGCGCGGCGGACAGCACCAGCAGGTGGTACCCGATCAGCCCGAACAGGCTCAGCCCCGGCGTCACCTCCGGCCCGCCCCCGATGCTCAGCAGCTGCGCCCCCAGCGCCCCGAAGAAGATCCCGAGGAAGGTCAGCAGGACCCGGCTGAGCAGCTCGCCTATCACCCGCCGGTCGCGGGCGTCGGAGAGCAGCCGGATGTTCAGTCCCAGCCGTCCCTCCTCCAGCGCCCCGCCGATCCGGTCGAGGCGCCGGGGGAGCCGGCGCAGTACGGGCAGCAGCGCCAGCATCTCGTCGCGCGCGGTGTCCCGCAAGGTCTGCGCATCCAGCTGCCGGGCGAACCGCGCGGCGGCGTACGAGCGGGACGCGTCCAGGACGTCGAAGCCGTCCGACACCCGGTGCAGGGTTCCCTCGAGGGTGGCCAGGGCCCGGAACACCGCCGCCAGCTCCGGCGGCACGGTCAGCCGGAACTCGGCCACGAGCCGGAACAGGGCCGTGAACATCGCCACGTCGGGAGCGGACCCGTGCCCCAGGTGCCGGCCGCTGAACTGCCCGAGCGCCCGCTGCAGCCGCTGCTCGTCGACCTCCTCCGGCCGGTCGGTCACCTCCAGCAGCGCGTCGCACAGCGCCACCGGGTCCCCGCGGTCCACGGCGAGGAACAGCCCGGCCATGCTGGACCGCATCCCGCTGTCCAGTCGCCCCACCGAGCCGAAGTCGAGCAGGGCGGGGCTTCCGTCGGGGAGCAGCAGGATGTTGCCCGGATGCGGATCGGCGTGGAACACCCCGTCGTACATGATCTGGTCCAGCAGCGCCGTGAGCAGGGTCTTCGCCAGTTTCCTGCCGTGCTCGGGGCTGTCGGGGCGGGCCTTGCCGAGGGGTGTTCCGTCGATCCGGCTCATCACCAGGACGCGGTCGTCGCTCAGTTCCTCGCACAGGACGGGGAAGACGACACTGTCGTCCCGGCGCGCCTCGGCGGCCCGGCTCACGGAGGTCATGTTGCGGGCCTCGACCCGGAAGTCCAGCTCCTCGCGCAGCGCCACCGCGAACCCCTCGGCCAGTTCGGCCAGTCCGAGGCTGCGGCCCCATTCCGCCCGGGACTGGAGGGTCGCGGCGAGACGGGCGACGATGTCCAGGTCCCGGTCGACCGCCTCGCGGATCCCGGGCCGCTGCACCTTGACGATGACGCGCGTGCCGTCGCGCAGCACGGCCGCGTGCACCTGGGCGACGGAGGCCGCGGCGAGCGGTTCGCGGTCGAACTCGGCGAACACCTCTTCCGTGGGCGCCCCGAGGCTTTCCAGCAGGATGGCCTCCACCGCGGGCCACGGCGCGGGCGGCACCTGGTCCTGGAGACGGCTCAGTTCCTCGACGTACGGCTCGGGCAGCAGGTCCCGCCGGGTGGACATCACCTGGCCCAGCTTCACGAAGGTGGTACCGCCCGCCTGGAGGGCCCCGCGCAGCTCCCGCGCCAGATGGGTGTGCCGGGTGCCGCCGGAGTTCCTCGCCCGTCCCGTGAGATAGGGACGCAGACCGTGGCGACCGAGGATCGCGAGGATCTCGGAGTAGCGCCGGGTCCGCGAGAACCAGGAGCGGGCGGACTGGATCCGGCCCAGCGGCCGGATACCGCCCGGCGGCACCACCAGATCGAGGACGACGAGGCAGACCATCGCGGTCAGCAGCCCCACGCCGACCATCAGGGAGAACAGAAGGGGACCGCTGACCTGTAGCTGCGGTCCGATGAGCGTTCCGGAAACCGAGACGCCGACCACCGCGGCGATCATCACGCGCAGGACGCCCGCATCCATGCCGAGCATGCGCCTGCCCAGGATCGCGGGCAGGACGATCACGGCAAATGCGCCACCAATTCCGATGAGCCACATATCCGTCAGGATAGTGAATTCGCCTCTCATCAAAGGGAGTTGTGGTCGAGTCCGGCTTGAGCCCCGGTCGAGCGCCGCTGTTCGAGCCCGCACCACCGCCGCTCGAGCGCGGCACGCCACACTCCGGTCACCGGCAGCCCTGCCCGCCGGCCATGGCGACCAGCGGAGTCCAGGCACATTCGCCCGGGGCTCGAGCGAGACTCCGGCCGCGCTCGACGCCGCTGTGGAGGTCTGGTCGAGTTGCCTAGACAAGGAGTGCATGGTGACCACCACCCCGGTCAGGGGCGTCGGCAGCCCCGCCACGCCGCCACCCCCGCGCAAGACCCTTCTGGAACGCACCTCGGCCTTCAGCCAGCGCCACCGCTGGACCGCCCTCTTACTGTGGACCGTCATCCTGGTGGGCGTCTGGGGCGGCGCCTCGGCCGTCGGAGACGGCTACCGCGACGACTTCTCACTGCCCGGAACCGAAACCCAGCAGACACTGGAAGTCGTCGCGAAGCACGGCTCCACCCAGGCCGGCGACAGCGTGAAGATCGTGCTGCGCGACCAGGCCGGGATCGCCGGCGCCGACAACAAGCAGCGGGTGACCGCGATGCTGGACGAGGTCGCCAAGCTCCCCACGGTCGACCGGGTCCAGAGCCCCTACACGGAGAGCTCGGCCGTCTCCAAGGACGGCACGATCGGCTACGCCACCGTCGTCCTCAAGGGCAAGAGCGGGCTCATGGAGCGGGCCGACACCCTGAAGATCCTCGACACCGCGCGCACGGCCCAGAGCGACAAGCTCCAGGTCGAGCTCGGCGGTGAGGCCGCCCGCAAGCTCACCGACTCGGGGGGCGGGGCCTCCGAAGGCGTCGGCATGCTCGCCGCCCTGGTGATCCTCGCGTTCATGTTCGGCACGGTCATCGCCGCCGGACTGCCCATCATCACCGCCGTGTTCGCCGTGGGCACCACCCTCGGCGGGGTCGTGCTCGTCTCGCACGTCTTCAACATCGCCAGCTACACCCAGTACGTCCTGATCCTCGTCGGTCTCGGCGTCGGCATCGACTACGCGCTGCTGATCTTCGCCCGCTACCGCGCCGAACTGGTCAGGGGGGCGAGCCCGGAGGCGGCCTCCGCCAAGGCCCTCGACATCGCCGGGCGCACGGTCTTCTTCGCCGGCTGCACGGTCATCGTCGCGCTGCTCGGCCTGGTGGTGCTGGGCCTCGGCTCGCTCCAGGGCACCGCCGTAGCCCTCTCCATGACCGTGCTCGTCACCATGCTGGCCTCGCTCACCCTGCTGCCCGCCCTGCTGGCGATCTTCGGCAAGCGGTTCGCCCGCCAGTTCACCGCGAAGGCGCAAAAGCGCGTCGCCAAGGGCAAGTCGGCCGAGGGAGGGGCCGCCTGGCGCCGCTGGGCGATCGGTGTGCAGCGCCGTCCGCTGGCCGTCCTGCTGCTCTCCGTGGTCGCCCTCGGCGCGCTGGCCGCACCGGCCCTCGGCATGCGCCTCGGTTTCGCCGACGCCGGCAACGACCCCGCCACGTCCACCAGCCGCAAGGCGTACGACCTGCTCGCCGACGGCTTCGGCCCGGGCTTCAACGGCTCGCTCGTCGTGGTCGCCGAGGGCGACAGCCAGGCCGGCGCGGCCCTGTCCGCCAAGCTCAGGGCCACCCCCGGCATCGCCGCGGCCTCGCCCGCCTTCCCGGCGAAGGACCAGCAGGCGTACACCGTCATCGTCTTCCCCACCTCCGCCCCGCAGGACGCCAAGACCTCCGACCTCGTCCACGAGCTCAGGGACAACGTCCTGCCGGAACTCGCCGCGCAGCACAAGGCGACGTACCTCGTCGGCGGCGCCACCGCGGCCGTCGTGGACTACTCCGACGCCGTCGCCCAACGCATCCCGGTGTTCATCTCGATCGTCGTCGGCCTGTCCCTGATCCTCCTGGTGATGGTCTTCCGCTCGATCCTGATCCCGCTCAAGGCCGCCCTGCTGAACCTGCTGAGCATCGGCGCCGCGCTGGGCGCCATGACGCTGGTCTTCCAGGACGGCAGTTTCGGCGTCGAGCCGGGGCCGATCCAGGCCTACCTCCCGATCATGATCTTCGCGATCGTCTTCGGCCTCTCCATGGACTACGAGATCTTCCTGGTCTCCCGCGTCCGCGAGGAGTGGGACCGCACGAAGGAGCCCGACACGGCCATCCGCGAGGGCATCGCCCACACCGGCTCGCTCATCGTCGCCGCCGGCCTCATCATGATCGCGGTCTTCGGCGCCTTCATGCTGGGCGGCGACCGGATGCTCCAGCAGTTCGGTTTCGGGATGGCCGTCGCGGTGTTCGTCGACGCCTTCGTCATCCGCCTCCTGATCGTCCCGGCCGCCATGCAGCTGATGGGCCGCAAGGCCTGGTGGATCCCGGCCGGCCTGGACCGGGTCCTGCCCAAGGTCAACATCGAGAAGCACGGCTGACCCGCCCGCACGGAGCGCACGGCGGCCCGGGACGACCCCCGTCCCGGGCCCCCGCGCGTCCGGCTCCCGCCCCGGCCCGCCGCGCGTCCGGCTCCCGCCCCGGGCCACCGGCCCCGGGCCACCGCGGGTCCGGCCTCCGGCCTCCGGGCCGCCGTTGGCACGCTGCCCGCCGCCGGCCGACCGCGCAGGTCCGGCACGGCTGTAGTCCGTCGCGAGCAGCGGGCGCTTTCATGACGGTGTGCGGGGCGAAGCGCCAGGGCGGCCCCACCGACGGCGGGTAAACCCCCGCCCCGTCGCCGGTGGACCGCCCTGGATCCGGCCATCCCCACTGCGGCGCCTGGGCCCCCCTCCTCAGGCGCCGCACTTCTGTCTCCCGGCCAGTTCCGCACTACCCCGCCCGCCGCGCGAGCCGCCCGCCGCGCGAGCCGTCCGCGACCCGCTTTCGACCGGCCTTCGACCCGTTCCCGAAGGACCCCCGCGACCCTCTCCCCGTACCCGAACGACCGTGCGCACGAGAGGAGCCGAATCCCGATGGCCGCCCCGACCCAACCCCGCCTCGCTCCGCATCAGCCCGAGCGGTCCGCCACCGGACTGCTCGGCCAGCCCCGCTGGTTCCTCACCCTGTGGGGCACGGACATGTGGGAGCGCTTTAGCTTCTACGGCATGGCGGCGATCCTCGTCCTCTTCGCGACCGAGCCGTCCTCCGAGGGCGGCCTCGGGATGTCCAACGAGGACGCGGCCCTCCTCTTCGGCCTCTACATGGCCTCGGTGTTCATCGCCTCCGTGCCCGGCGGCTGGATCGGGGACCGCGTCCTCGGCTCGTACCGCGCGGTCCTCTACGGCGGGGTCATGATCGGACTCGGCCACGTCTCCATGGCCGTGCCCGTCACCGGCTTCTTCTACCCCGGTCTGCTGCTGATCGCGGCCGGCACCGGCCTGCTCAAGCCGAACATGGCGAGCCTCCTGAGCGCCTTCTACGAGCGCCAGGACCGCGCGGGCCGTGACGCCGGATTCGCCGTCTTCTACATGAGCGTCCAGGTCAGCGCCCTCATCGCCCCGCTCGTCGTGGGCGCGGTCGGCGAGGGCGTGAACTGGCACCTCGGCTTCGGACTGGCCGCCCTGGGCATGGGCGCGGGACTTGTGCAGTACGTCCGCGGCGCCCGCCACTTCTCCGGCGTGGGCAGTGCGCCCGAGCGCCTCGCGACCCCGCTCCAGCGCGCCCGCGTCCTGCGCGTCTCCCTCGCGGCCGCCGTCCTCGTACTCGCCGTGTACGGCACGGACGCCCTGCTGGGGTCCTTCGAGATCGGCCACGTCATGGCCCTCATCGGGCTGCTGTGCGTGGTCTCGCCCGTGATCTGCTTCTGGCGGCTCATCCGCAACCCCCTGCTGACCGCGGGGGAACGGACCCGGGTCAAGACCTACATCTGGCTCTTCCTGGCCTCGGCGGTCTTCTGGGCCCTGTTCCTCCAGGGCGGCTCGGTCTTCACGCTCTTCGCCAAGGAGTCCACCGATCGGGAGGTGTTCGGGACCACCGTGCCCGCCAGCTGGTTCCACGCGGCCATCCCGCTCTTCGTCCTGGCCACCGCGCCCGTGTTCGCCTGGCTGTGGAAGCGCTCCGGGGACCGGATCCCCACCGCCGTGAAGTACGCCATCGGCATGGGATCCGCGGGCGGCGCCTACCTGCTCATGGCGCTCGCCGCGCTCGCCGCCTCCGGCGGGGAGCGCGTCTCACCCCTCTGGCTCGTGACGGCCTTCCTGCTCCTGGCCGCCGGCGAGGTCGCCTTCGCCCCCGTGGGCATGAGCGCCACCACGGCCATCGCCCCCGCCACCTTCACCAGCCAGATGGTCTCGCTGTTCTGGCTGTCAGGAGCCCTGGGCGGCGGGGTGGGCGGCAACGCCCTCAAGGTCTCCGGCGACCAGGTCCCGGGCCCGGGCTACTTCCTCGCCCTCGGCCTGGCCGCCCTGGTCGTGGCCACCTCCCTCGTACTGGCCCGCCGCCCCCTGACCCGCCTCCTCGGTGTCTGACCCGGCCGCGGTTCAGCTGCCGGGCTGGCCTTACGGCTGGTGAGGTCGTTCGTCCGAGGGCTGCCCGGCCTTGGTGTGGAGGACTTCGCGGGCCTGCTCCGCGGCGCGGGTTATGCCCTCGCTGACGAAGTCGACGAAGCGGGCGATGTTCTCCAGCCGGGTCGCGGCCGGAGTGCCGGGCCCGAGGACGCCGACGCCCTGTCGGGCCGTTTCCACGAGCAGGGTGTGGGCGCGGGCGCTGGCGATCATCCCCTGGTACCAGACGTCGTCGTCGACGACGTAGCGCTCGCGGCGGCCCTCGCCCGGCTCCCGGCGAACGAGCGACTGGCCCTCGAGGAAGGTGATGGCCTTCGAGACGGACGCCGGGCTGACCTGGAGGCGCCCTACGAGTTCGGAGGCGGTGAGACTGCCCGCGTCGGTGGTGTAGAGCGCGGCCAGCACCCGGGCCGTCATCCTGGACAGGCCCGACTGGATGAAGATGCCGGCGAACGTCTCCTCGTACGCGCGCACGGCCTCGGCATCGCGCCCGTCGGCCTGCGGGGAGGCCTGCGGCCCCCGGGGGGCGGCCTGCCTGCTCCGGTGGGCACGGCGTTCGGTGGCGCGGTGGGCCAGATCGGAGCGGTAGGAGGAGGGGCCGCCGTTGCGCATCACCTCACGGGTGACCGTGGAGGTCGGCCGGTCCAGCCGCCGGGCGATCTCCGCGTAGGCCAGCCCGTCGGCCAGCCCCAGCGCGATCTGCTGGCGCTCCTGCTGCGTGAGTCTGCCTCCCGGCACCGTGATCTCCCTCTGTAGGTCCCGTGCCCTGCCCTGATGATCCCCAGCATAGCGTTCACTCCCAGTCCATTGCAACGCTCGCCCACCCGTCGTTGCATTGAATTCAGGGCCATTGCAACAATAATAGGCGCGTGAACTGCAACAACACACGTTCTACGCAACGAACATGTTGCAGGGTATTGGAATGCAACGTAGCTTTTCTATTGTCGGAAACAAACACCGCAGCACAGCGGAGACACAGGAGAGCATCATGCAGAAGTTCGCCACCACCGCCCCGATCGCCGCCGTCCTCGACATCCCCGCCGGCCGCATCCGCCTCATCGCCGCCGACCGGGCCGACGCCACGGTCGAGGTCCTGCCCGCGGACGCCTCGAAGAGCCGCGACCTGAAGACGGCGGAGCAGACGACGGTCGCCTACGCCGACGGAGTCCTGCGCATCGAGGTCCCCGAGCCGAAGAACCGGATCCTCGGCGCCGCCGGGTCCATCGAGGTCACCGTCCAGCTCCCCGCCGGCTCCCGCATCGAAGCCAAGGCGGCCGCCGCCGAGTTCCGCGGCGTCGGACGGCTCGGAGACGTCGCCTTCGAGGGCGCCGAGGCCACGGTCAAGATCGACGAAGCGGCGAGCGCCCGGCTCACCGTCCAGGCCGGCGACATCTCGGTCGGCCGCCTGGGCGGCCCCGCGGAGATCAGCACCCAGAAGGGCGACATCACCATCGCCGAGGCCGTGCGCGGCACGGTCGTCCTGCGCACCGAGTCCGGCGAGGTCTCGGTCGGCGCCGCCGCCGGAGTCGCCGCCTCCCTGGACGCGGGCACCTCGTACGGCCGGATCCACAATGCGCTGAAGAACACCGAAGGCGCCGCCGACCGCCTCGAGATCCACGCCACCACCTCGTACGGCGACATCACCGCCCGCAGCCTCTGAGCTTCGTGCGGATCTCAGGCGGCTGCCGGCCGCTCGCGCAGCAGCAGTCCCGCGGTCACGGCGACCGTCGCGGCAGCCAGTCCGTGGACGCCGTACGCCGTCGCCGCCGGGCCGCCCGCGTTCAGCACGATCAGCATGTCGCCGACCGGGACGACGGCCATGACCGCCATCGCCAGCCCGAGCGCCTTGCGCTGCCCGGCCGACAGCAGGGCGAGCATCACCAGTCCGAAGCCGATGTCCCGCATGCCCTTGACCGCCAGGAAGCCCTCCCCCTGGTCCTGTGGCCAGGTCGGCAGCCCGAACCCTTCGGCCGTCGCCTGCGGTGCGAGCAGGTAGCTGACCCCGGTGTAGAGGAGGAACAGGCCGCCGAGGACGGCGAGGACGGTGGCGAGGCGCTTCATGGTCATGGCGGGTCTCCTGAGGGTGTCGTACGGCGGGGCAGGACGGAACGGGCAGACGGCGGGCACCGGGTCGCCTCGCGAGGCATCGCAACCGCATCGCCGACAGCGGGGAGCGGGCTGGGACCGGCTGGTCAGGGGCAGATGACGTAGCGGCCGCGGAGGCCGCCCGCGGCGGTGGCCCGGTGGGCTTCGGCGGCCCGGTCCAGAGGGACGACCGCGTGGACGCGGGCCGGAAGGTCGCCCGACGCGGTGCGGCTGAGGAGGCCGGCCAGTCGTGCGCCGTCGAAAGCGGTGACCAGGGAGACGACCGAGATCCCGCGCTCGGCGGACGGTTCGAGGCCCGGCCGCAGTCCGACGTAGGCTCCGCCGTCGCGGACCAGCTTGAGCGCTTCTCCGTTCAACTGGGCGGGGTCGACGACGGCGTCCCATTCCGGCTCGGCGTGCGTGGTGAAGCCGGCGCCGAGGCCGCGGACGAACTCCTCGTCGCCGGCGCGGGCGAGCCCGGTCACCTGCCAGCCGCGCTCCCGGGCGAGGACGGCGACGTTCGATCCGACCGCCCCCGCGGCGCCGGTCACCAGCAGCCGGGCGGCCCCGGCGGGGCCGTCGCCCAGCAAGTCGACGACCTGCGCGGCGGCCAGCCCGTTGAGGGGGACCGTGGTCGCGGCCAGCAGGTCCAGCTCGTCGGGGACCGGGACGACGTCGGCCGCCGCGACCACGATCTGCTCGGCGTAGGTGCCGTAGTCGCGGTCGAAGCCGACCACCAGACCGGCCACCCGGGTGCCGACGGCCAGGTCGGCGCCCGGGCCGGCCGCGTCCACGACACCGGCGAACTCCCAGCCCAGGCCGGTGTGTTCGGGCTGCTGCACCAGCCCGATCGCGTGGAAGAAGCCCGCTGCGACGCCCAGGTCGGTGGGGTTGACGGTCGCCGCGCCGATGGCGACGCGGATCTGGCCGGGGCCGGGCTCGGCGACGGGCACGTCGATGATCTCGATCGAGTCGGGCCCGTTCGGGACGCGGACGACGGCGGTGCGGAAGGTGGCAGCACTCATGGCTTGGTTCCCTCGCGGTGGGGTGATCGCTTACGGGCTCCATGCTGGTTTCGTTAACCTCTGGGCGGAAGCGGGCACTTGGAAGTGCGTAAGCCCCCCTCGGGTGGTGAAGGAGCGATCGATGTCGACACGCACAGCGGCCCAGCAGCGGGCCGAGGAGAAGACGAGCTACAACGCGTTCATAGCGGGCTGCCCCAGCCGCCGGCTGCTCGAGCGGATCTCCGACAAGTGGGTCGCGTTGATCCTCGCGGCGCTCGGCAGCGACGGCCCGCACCGCCCCGGGGCCGACCACGAGGACGGGCCCCGGGCGATGCGCTACTCCGAACTGTCCCGCCGGCTCGCGGGCGCCGGCCAGAAGATGCTGACCCAGACCCTGCGCTCCCTGGAAGCCGACGGCCTGCTCACCCGTACCGTCACGCCCACCGTGCCCGTCACGGTCACCTACGAGCTGACCGACCTCGGTCTGTCCCTGAACCAGGTCATGGCCGGCCTCAAGGACTGGGCCGAAACGCACATGACCGACGTGCTCGCCCACCGCGAGGAACACCACCGCACGGCAGCCGAACACGGAGCCCGTCCGGCTGAGCCGGGCACCGGGTGAACCACCGACGGCGGCCCGGCCCCGGGAAGCTTCCGGGGCCGGGCCGTCACCGCATCCGGTGCGTCGTCAGGCGGTGGATGATCGTCAGGCGCGGCAGCGCAGCATCTCCAGCGGAGGGTTGTCGGCGAGGTCGGCCCAGTGCTCCGCCCCGAACTCCCGCACGCCGGCCTCCGACACCGTCACCGGGATCCAGGTGAGCTCGCTGAAGCCGGCCGCCTTCAGGCAGGTCTCGTACACCTCGCGGCGCGGGAAGTGGGCGACGAACGAGACCGGCGGGTCGAGCAGCGCCGTGGTCCGCACCTTGAAGCCGACCTCGACCTCCTCACCGGTGAGCTCGGTGCGGAAGCCGTACTTCTCCGGGGTCGGCCCGTCGAAGCGGTAGTCGGGCGACTGGTTGATCAGGAAGAGCTCGGCGCCTGGCTTCAGGCTCCGGTGGATGTTGCGGCACATCCGCTCGGTGGTGGCGATGTCCGACGCGTAGTTGAGGAGCTGGACGGCCAGTCCGATGTCGAAGGGCTCCTCGAAGGACCGCAGCTCGGCCGCGTCGCCCACCTCGTAGCGCACACCGAGGGGATCGCGCTCCTCGATCGCCTGCGCTACGGCGACCATCTCGCCGGAGATGTCGATCCCGAGCACGTCGGACGCGCCGCGGCGCTTGAACTCCCGGCTGTAGAAGCCGGTACCGGACGCGAGGTCGAGCACCGACTTGCCCGCCACGTCCCCGACCAGCGCCAGGAACCCGGGCACGATCGCCCACTGCTCCAGCGGAAGGGCCTTGAACCCCTCGTACGCCTCACCGATCTTGTCGTACTGCTGCTGTGCACTCACAGTGCCGTCCTCCCCGTGGTTCCTCACCGTGCAAAGGGGCCCGGCTCCGCCCACGACCGCGACGGACCAAGCCCTCTGACAGGCAGTCTCTCCCAGCCGGGCAGGCCCTCAGCCTTGGCGAAAGCCACAAAATCCACCCCTTCCTCCCGGCCTGGGACACAGCGCGCAACCAGTGCTTGCCGGGGCTGCGGCGGTATCAGGCGAGGGCGGTGACCAGCAGGGTGAACGCGGCGACGATGACGGCGACACGGACGTAGTGGTAGCGGTTCCAGCGGTCCAACTGCTCCTTCCAGTCGGCGGGCCGGTTCTCGGGGGTCCAGGTCTTGTTCCGGTTGTTGATCGGGACGAGCAGCAGGATCGACATGACCACACTGAGGATCAGCAGTCCGGCCGCGGTGACGACGAGTCCGGCGCCGTGGTGGTGCCATCCGGCGACGGCCCAGATCGCGCTGAGGACGACCGAGCCCATGTACCAGAACGGCATCAGGGCGCCGAGCATCCGCCCGCCGTGGGCGTGGCCGAGCTGGCCGCTGTCCTCGGGAAGCGCGTCCAGGATCCGGTTCATGACGAAGAGGACGGAGACCTCCACCCCCACCATCAGGCCGACGACGACGGTGGTGACGACCTCGAGTGCGTCGAGCATGACGATCCCTCCGTGAGCTAGCGTTGCTAGATGATGAAGCGACAGTAGTACTACTGTCGATCGGTTGTCTAGCGATGCTAGAATCGAGGTATGTCGGTAAAGGAACGCAAAGAGCGCGAACGGGCGGAGCGCGAGCGCCTCATCGTGGCGACAGCCCGTGAACTCGCCGAGCAGCAGGGCTGGGACGCAGTCACCACCCGCCGGCTCGCCGAGCGCATCGAGTACAGCCAGCCCGTCCTCTACAGCCACTTCCGCGGCAAGCGCGCGATCATCGGCGCCGTCGCCCTGGAAGGCGCCGCCGAGCTGGCGGCGGAGCTGCGGGCCGCGTCCTCCGCTGCGGACGGCCCGCGCCAGCGGGTCGCCGCCCTCGCCCGCGCCTACCTCGGCTTCGCCGAGCACAACCCGGCGGTCTACGACGCCTTGTTCCAGCTCGACGGCGGCCTGGTGTACGCGCAGGAGGACACCCCCGAGCCGCTGAAGGACGCCTTCGCCGCCCTGCTCGAGTGCCTCGCCGAGGTCGCCGGCGACGGCGTCCACCCGGGGCTGTTCACCGAGGTGTTCTGGGCGGCTCTGCACGGCCTGGCGACCCTGACCCGAGCGGGCCGCCTGCTGCCCGAGGACGCCGAGTCGAGGGTGGAGCTGTTGGTGGACCGGCTCGCCATGGTCTGACACACCGTCTTTTACGCCCGGTCGAGGTGGGCGCGCTGAGCCGCGGTCAGGTCCAGGCTGACGGCGTCCAGGGCCTCGTCGAGCTGGGCGACGGTCGAGGCGCCGACGACGGGCAGGACGGGGAGCTCGCCACCGAGCAGCCAGGCGAGGACGACCTGGTTGGCGGTCGCGCCGGTCTCGGCGGCCACGTCGCGCAGCGCGGCCAACTGGGCCGCCGCGCCCGGGTGGTCGAAGCCGCTCGGGAGGGGCTTGGCGGGATCGGTGTACGCGCCGGCCAGCAGGGAGGTGTAGGCGAGCAGCGTGACCCCGGGTTCGCTGCCGACGTAGTCGAGCAGTTCCGGCGTCACGTGCTCGCAGGACCCGAAGGTCGCACCGGGCCGGGGCCGCAGGTAGGTGTACTGCTGCTGTACGCAGCTGTATCCGGCCACCCCTTGCTCGCGGGCCAGCGCACGAGCCCGGTCGATGCGCCAGGTGACCTGGTTGCTCACACCCAGAACATCAACCGTGCCGTCGGCGACGAGTCCGCCGAACGCCGCGACCGTCTCGTCCAGCGCCGGCCGGCGGTCCTCCATGTGCGCGTACAGGACGTCGAGCCGGTCGGTGCCGAGCCGCTTGAGGCTGCCTTCGACGCCGGCCCGCACGGCTGCCGCCGACAGCCCCTCCGCGGTGCCCGGCCACTCACCGGGGCCGGTCGGCCGGGCGCCGACCTTGCTGGCCAGCACGACCTCGTCGCGGTTGCCCCGTGCGGCGAGCCAGCGTCCTATCACCAGCTCGCTCTCGTCGCCGTTCGCGCCGTCGAGCCAGAAGGAGTAGCAGTCGGCGGTGTCGATGAAGGTGCCGCCACGTTCGACGAACCGGTCCAGCAGGGCGATCGCGCGCTGCTCGCCGATGCGAGTGCCGAACGGCAGGGTGCCGAGGCAGAGCGTGCTCACCCTGGGGCCGGGTGCGCCGTCCGCGCGCACGCCAAGGGTACGGAAACGCATGGGAGTTCCTCCATGGATACAGCAGGGAATGGCGTCGGGCCGCCGGCGCGTGGCGCAGGGAGCCGTGGAAGGAACGGTGCCACCTGGAGCGCGGTCCAGGTCAAACCACTCGGCGGCCCGATACCGCCGATGACATGATCCGCGCATGAGCGCACCCACGACCGGGTACCTGACCCCGGCCGAGACGGTTGAACGGTCCGGCTTCAGCCTGGACACCCTGCGGTACTACGAACGCATCGGCCTGCTGGGCACCGTCCACCGCTCGCACACCGGCCACCGCCGCTTCACCCAGCACGATCTGCAGTGGCTGGCCGTGCTGCGCGCCCTGCGCGACACCGGGATGCCGATCGCCGCCATGCAGCGCTTCGCCGCCCTCGTCCGCGACGGCGACGGGACCTTCGCCGAGCGCCTGGCCTTGTTGGAGGAGCACGACGCGCAGGTGCAGGAGCGCATCGACCACCTGCGCGGACAGCAGGCGTACGTCCGCGAGAAGATCGCCTTCTACCGCCGGGCAACGAACTGACGCCGGCGCTGTGGGGGGCCGAGGGAAGCAGAGGGTGGCCGCGCCGTCCCCTGCCGGGCGCTGACGGGGCTTGCGGCTGGCCGCTCGCCCCACCACCACAACGGCCACGCCGTCGGCGCCGTTCATCGAAAAACGGGCCGCGCCGGTCGTGGGGATGAGGAACCCCAGCCGATGAGCGGCTGGAGTTCCTCAAGGTGGTGAGTACCGGTCAGCAGGCGGAGCCGCCCACGCCGCAGACAGCTCGTCTACACGTCGGCGGACCGCACCCCGTCGCGATCACCGTGGATCAGGCCGGTCAGCGCTGCAGGGTGAGCAGGGCCGGCCGGTACGGCAGTTTCAGGTAGTCAGTGCCATCCGGTGTGCTGGTGGGGAGGCCCTGGTAGAGGAACCGCAGGTTGCAGGGATCGATGGTCATGGTCTGGTCGGGGTTGTTGCGGACCAGGTCACCGTGGCTGACGCCCTTGGACCAGGTGGCGCCGCTGTTGGCAGTACCCGCGAAGGGGCTGCTCTCGCTGCCGGCCTGGACGGTCCACGGACCGTTCAGGCTGGAGGCCGTGAACGAGCGGAAGTAGCGCCCGCTCGCACCCTGCGCCTCGACGATCATGAGGTACTGGTTCTGGCCCTGGACCTTGTAGACCTCCGGCGCCTCGAACAGAAGGTCCCTCGCGTCGCTCATGATCGTCGTGTACGAGGAGCCGAAGTTCCCCGGGAAGTTCCCGATCGGCATGCTCGCCCGGTAGATCTTGCCGTTGTCAGCGGCGAAGAACAGGTACATGTTCTGGTCGTCGGCGATCATGGTCGGGTCGATCGGGGCGTCCCGCTGGTCCCCGGGACCCTCAGGGAGGCTGCCGGTGAACAGCGGCTGCGCGGCGGACCAGCCGTTGGGGTTGGTGGGGTCGCTGGACGTGCGGTAGTAGAGCGGCCACTGACTCCACTGGGTAACCATCACCCAGATGTTCTTGGGCGCGAAGTAGAACAGTTCGGGCGCCACCGCGGGCTCGTTCATGCCGGTCTGGGGGGTCGTCCCCATGTCCGACCAGTTCGTGAAGGGACTGAACATCGTCGAGCCCCACTTCGTTCCGTTGGAGGTGGTCGCGTAGACCAGGTGCTTGCCGTTGTACGTCGTGGTGGTGAAGTCCTTCAGCGCGACCTGCCCGTTCGCCGGCTCCGCCAGCGGACCCGTCGAGGTCCACCGGTAGGTCGACGGAAGAGCACACGTGCCGCCCGTCCCGGACAGCCCGGTCCACTTCTGGTTGTTACCGCCGTGGCAGGACCAGAGCTGCACCCCCGTGCCGTTGGCCGTACCCCAGCCCGCGACGTCCAGGCACAGCCCGGACCGCACGCCGACGATCGTGCCGTCGGAGTTCACCCGCCACTGCTGGTTCTCACTGCCGTTGCACGTCCAGATCTGCACCGGGGTCCCGGCCGTGGTGGCGCCGCCCCGGGCATCCAGGCACTTGTTGCCGTACACGGCCAGCTGGTTGCTGTCCGTCAACGTCCACTGCTGGTTGGTTGCGCCGTGGCAGTCCCAGATATGCACCGCTGCGCCGTCGGTCTGGCTGAAGCCCGCCACATCGAGACACCGGCCGGAAGCAACACTGCGCACGTCGCTGGTGGTGGCCGCCTGAGCCGGGCTGACGACGAGCAACGCCGCCAACGCGGCCAGGGCCGCAACCACGGCGGCGAGCACCGCGGACGGGCGTGGGCGGCTGGAACTTTGTCTGCGCATGGAGATCTCCTTTGTGACCGGATGAGCTGTCACACGTTTTGGGCAGGGGCGACCTGTCCTCGGCACCTGCGGATCCAGCTGGATCCGACATGGCGCGTCGGAGCGGCAACAAGGTGTGGCCCCTGGAGCGTTGGGGGACGCCGGCGCATTGTTAGCGCTAACAATTTACAGCTCGCACATCGGCGTTGGAGGCAGAAAACCAGGGGCCTGAGCGACTGTCAAGATCTTCTACAAGATTCCGAATCCGTCGGATCACTGAAGCAAAATCAGGACGGGCAGCCCCCCGCCCACTTGTGGAGCCGAGACCCAACAACCAACCGGTAGTTCCGGCGCGAAGCCATTCCCCCACGGCGAAGACGCGCACCGCGCTGCCACTGGCGCGCGCCGTCGCGATGGCCCAATGCCCTGGGCCGTCTCTTTCGGATCTTGTCTGGCCCGCGCCGCCCGGCAGCGCGGCGAGGCACGGCACCGAACGACGCGGGCCTGACGGCAAGATCCGAAAGAGACGGCCTAGCGCTCGCGGCGGGCCTGCTCACGCGCAAGGGCCTACCGGGCGCCGCGGACGATGCGGCCATGGGTGGACGACCCCTGCGCGCCCGTCATCCCGACGGACCGTTACCAACACCGGCCCCTCGCAGCCAGCCGCCCACGAAGCGGAAGCCCCCAAGCCCGAAACCCGCGAAGCGTGAGGCCTCACACTCCGTCAGCGGCCGGCACCCCGCCCCGGCTCTGTGAATGCGACTCTGGCTTGTTACTCGTTGTCAGTGGTTGCGTCACTGAAGTGCCCGAAGAATCCCGCAAGTCCCGGAATTCTGACGGTGGCTCGGGTCAGGATAGGAAAGCACTGT
>NZ_JCAXEG010000026.1:0-67787 GCF_059758875.1 Streptomyces sp. GQ60
GTCCGGGAGATGGCCGCGGACCGGTTCGGGGCGCTCTTCCAGCACCACGTGGACGTTGGTGCCGCCGAAGCCGAACGAGCTGACGGCGGCGCGTCGCGGGGTGCCGGTGTCCGGAAAGGGCAGTGCGGTGTCGGCGAAGCGCAGGCCGGCGGCGGAGATGCCCAGGTCGGGGTGGGGGGTGGTGGCCGGCTGCGGGAGGATCGTGCGGTGGTGGACGACGAGGGCCGTCTTGATGAGTCCCGCGATGCCGGCCGCGGCGAGGGAGTGTCCGATGAGGGCCTTGCCCGCGCCGAGGTAGCACAGGGCGGGGTCGTCGTCCGGGTACTCGGTGCGCAGTCGGCGCATGGCCTCGGCCTCGGCGCGGTCGCCGGCGGCGGTGCCGGTGCCGTGGGCCTCCAGGAACCCCACGGAGGACGGGGCGACCGCCGCGTCGTCGTAGGCCCGGCGCATGGCGCGGAGCTGGCCTTCCGAGGTGGGGACCAGGGGGCCGGGGGAGGCGCCGTCGTTGGCCGAGCCGATGCCCTTGATCACCGCGTAGACGCGGTCGCCTGCGGCGAGGGCGTCGGCGAGGGGCCGTATGACGACGACACCGGCGCCTTCGCCGAGGACGAAGCCGTCGGCCTCCTCGTCGAACGGGCGGCACACGCCGGCGGCGGACAGGGCGCGGAGGCGGGAGAAGCCGACCAGGCTGTCGGGGGTGAGGTTGAGGTACACGCCGCCGACGAGGGCGATCCGGCAGCTGCCGGACCGCACCTGGGCGACGGCCTGGTCGAGGGCGACCAGCGAACCGGAACAGGCGGCGTCGACGGCGAAGCTGGGACCGCCGAGGTCGAAGTGGCGGCTGACGGTCCCGGCCGCCATGTTGAGCAGGCTCCCCGGCAGGGTGAAGGCGTCGATGGTGCCGAGCTGCCGCGCCCGCTCCCTGGCCGCTTCGGCGGCGCCCCCGGTCTCGTCGCCGTCGTCCGCCGCGTGCGCGTCCTCGGCCAGGGTGATGGCCCGGAGGGGGGCCGCCATGAGGTCCTTGTAGTCGGACACCGAAATTCCGAAGAACACCCCGGTGTTCTCGCGGTCGAAGTCGCCGCGGCCCATCCCCGCGTCGGCGAGCGCCTCGCGGCTGACGTCGAGCATCAGCCGGTGCTGCGGGTCCATGGCCCGGGCGCGGGCGGGCGGCACCCCGTAGTGCGCGGCGTCGAAGCGGTCCAGGTCCTCCAGGAAGGCGACCTGGTCGGTGTACGAGGCGTTGGGGGCCGACCGGTTTCCCGGCTCGTGGAAGGTCCCGTGGTTCCAGCGTTCCCTCGGGACGGCGGAGAACTGGCGCTCCGCGCTCATCAGGAGCTTCCAGTAGGTGCGGATGTCGGGGGCGGCGGGAAAGCGGCAGCCGAGTCCGACGATGGCGATGTCAGTCATGGGTCTTCCTTGTCGTAGCGCCCTGGACGGATGGCGGCCGGGGCTGGGCGGGGCTGGAGGGGACGGAGGGGCTGGAGGGCGGAGCGCCAGGTGCTCAGCGGCGCGCGTGGGCGTGGGCGTGGGTACGGACGACGGTGCGGTTCGGGGAGCAACGGCCCGGGGCGCACCGCCTCGCGGCGGCCGGTGGCGGCCGGGGCGCCGGCTGCGGCTGCGGCGCTTTGGGCCTCAGCGCCTTCGGTGCCCACCAGTTCAGGCCGCCCGCCAGGCGCATGAGCGCCGGTACGAGGACGCCCCGCACGAGCGTGGCGTCGAGGAGGACGCCCAGACCCGCGCCGATGCCGAAGAACTGCAGCAGGGAGACCTGGGAGGTACCGAAGCTCAGGAGGGTGAACGCGAGCAGGGCGCCGGCCGTGGTGACGATGCCTCCCGTCCGGGCGATGCCCCTGACGATCGAGTCGGTGTTGTTCGCCCCGGCGTCGTGCGCCTCCTTGATCCGGGCCAGGACGAAGACCTCGTAGTCCACCGAGAGTCCGAAGAGGATGCAGAACAGCAGCACCGGCATGGTCGTGCTGAGCGGCCCTGGCGTGAAGCCGAGGAGGCCGCTCAGATGGCCCGTCTGGAAGATCCACACCATCGCTCCCATGACGGCCGTCAGGCTCAGGGCGTTGAGCGCGATGGCCTTGAGCGGCAGCAGCAGGCTGCGCGTGAAGCCGAAGAGCAGCACGAACGTGGTGCCGGTGATCAGGGCGAGCGCCAGCGGAATCCGGTCCCCGACCGTGGCCTTCGCGTCGACCAGTACCGCGCTCGGGCCGCCGACCAGGACCTCGGTGCCCGCCGGGGCGGGGACCGCGCGGACGTCGTGCACGAGCTGCTGGCCCGCCCGCGAGCGGGGGTCGACCCGCGGCACCACGGAGAGCTGGGCCGGACCGTCGCCCGCGCGCCCGGCGACGGGGGAGACCTGGTCGACCTCGGAGACCTGAGCGACCTGGGGGAGCGCGGACAGCGTGCGGACGTAGTCCTCCCGCGCCGACCGGGGTGCCGTGCCCGTCACGGAGACGGTGAGCGCGTCGGCGCCCTTCATGTCGAAGGCGTCGCGCACCAGGTCACCGGTCTGCCGGCTGGCCGCGCTCGTCGGCAGCGCCCGGTCGTCGGGGGTGGCGAAACCGGCGTGCGCGAACGGCGCGGCGAGGACCACCAGCAGGCCGATCACGGGCAGCGCCGCGAGCAGCGGGCGGCGGACGACGATCCGCGCCAGCCCCTCCCAGAAGCGCGATCCGGAGCCCGTACGGGCCCGGCGGCGCCACGGTACGGGCCAGGCGTTCACGCGCTTGCCGAGCAGGGCGAGCAGAGCGGGCAGGACGGTCACGGCGCTCACGGCGGCGATGGCCACCACGGCGATGCCCGCGTAGGCGAAGGACCGCAGGAAGTACGGCGGGAACACCAGCAGCGTCGCGAGCGCGGCGCAGACCGTCGCGGCACTGAAGGCGATCGTGTGGCCGGCGGTGCGCACGGTCCGGATGGCGGCCGTCCGCGGGAGGTACCCGGCGGCGAGCTCCTCGCGGAACCGCGAGACGATCAGCAGCCCGTAGTCGATGCCCAGCCCCAGGCCGAGCGCCGTGGTGAGGTTCAGCGCGAACACGGACACGTCGGTGACGGAGCCGAGGACGCTCAGGACCAGCAGGGTCCCGGCGATGGCGAGGACTCCGATCAGCAGCGGCAGCGCGGCGGCCACGACGCTGCCGAACGCCAGGACCAGCAGGATCAGGGTGCCCGGCAGCACGACGGCCTCGGCCCGCTTCAGGTCGGACTCCGCGATGTCCTGGAGCTCGGCGTCGGTGAGCGCCGACCCTCCCACGTGCACGGTCAGGGCCGGCTCGCCGCCCGGTTCCACCGGAGCGCCGTGAGCGCCGGGGGCGGTCAGTTCCCCGCTCAGCCGTTCGACCCGGGCGCCGAGCTGTTCGCCCTCCCCGTCCACGTGCGCGACCAGCATGGCCGCGTGGCCGTCCCGGCTGCGCAGCTCCGCCGCGCCGCCGGTCCAGTACGAGGTCACGGCGCTCACGTGCGGCTGGGCGGCGAGCCGGCGGGTCAGGTCCTCGCCCTCGCTCCGGGCCGCCGGGCCGTCGACGGAACCGTCGCGGGCCTGTGCGACGACGACCAGGTTCGGGGAGGCCCCCAGGCGCTCGGCGGCCACGCGGGCGGCGCGGCTGGACTGCGACCGGGGGTCGTCGTACCCCTGCGTCTTCAGCCGGCCCGTGGCCTCCGCACCGAACACGACGGACAGCGCGAGGAACACGAGGGCGGCGAAGAGGACGAGCCCGGGACGGCGGGTCACGAAGACGCCTGCGCGACGGGACATCGGGGCCTCCGATCCGGGTGCGGGTACGTCCTGCTCTGGTGCGGGACGGTGGATTTCCACCGTGCCCCGGTCGGGGACGGGGTCGTAGCCCCGGCTGTTCGTTACTTGACAGGAGGCCTCCGTGCGTCTCCGTGGCCGTTCCCCTCCACGTCCCTGCCCCTGGGCGCCGTCGGCCTTCCTCGCGACGGGTCACCCGGATTTGGGCGCCCGCGCCGGAGGTGGTTGGCTTGGCGCGACGGGCGATCACCACGCTTGGAATCGCTTGGAATCACAACTGTTGGAGGAGTAGCCATGGCGCAGGTCGAGGCCACCACGGAACGCATCATCGGGGCGGACGCGGAGACCGTGTTCGACGCGCTGGCCGACTACACCGGGACCCGGGGCAAGCTGCTGCCCGAGCACTTCAGCGAGTACGAGGTGCGCGAGGGCGGCGACGGCGAGGGCACCCTCGTCCACTGGAAGCTCCAGGCCACGAGCAAGCGGGTCCGCGACTGCCTGCTGGAGGTCACCGAGCCCACCGACGGCCAGCTCGTGGAGAAGGACCGCAACTCCTCCATGGTCACCACCTGGACGGTCACCCCGGCGGGCGAGGGCAAGTCCAAGGCCGTCGTCACCACCGTGTGGGACGGCGCGGGCGGCATCGGCGGCTTCTTCGAGCGCACCTTCGCGCCCAAGGGCCTGGCCCGCATCTACGACACCTTCCTCGCCAACCTGGCCGCCGAAGTCAAGGGCTGAGCAAGGCCGTTGCCGGTGAGGCCGCGGACCGGGCCTCACCGGATCGGGTGAAACGACCCCTCCCCGCCGCACGGAGGGTGAAGGCGTGCCACCGCGCGGGCGTGGCCCCGGGGTCCGCGAGGGCCGCGGGGCTAGGGTGGGGCCCCAGCGCTACCGACCGCCCGGGGGCCCGATGAAGATCCTCATCTCCGCCGACATGGAAGGCGCCACCGGCGTCACCTGGCCCGCCGACGTACTGCCCGGGACCCCGCAGTGGGAACGCTGCCGGACCATGTTCACCTCCGACGTGAACGCCGCCGTCCTCGGCTTCTACGACGCGGGCGCCGACCAGGTCCTCGTCAACGAGGCCCACTGGACCATGCGCAACCTGCTGCTGGAGCGGCTCGACGCGCGCGTCGAGATGCTCACCGGCCGCCACAAATCCCTCTCCATGGTCGAGGGCGTCCAGCACGGGGACGTCGACGGCATCGCCTTCGTCGGCTACCACACCGGCGCCGGAGCCGAGGGCGTGCTCGCCCACACCTACCTCGCCAACTCCATCACCGGGGTCTGGATCAACGGGACCCGCGCCAGCGAGGGCCTGCTCAACGCGCACGTGGTCGCCGAGTACGGGGTCCCGGTGGTCCTCGTCACCGGAGACGACCTGACCTGCGCCGACGCCGCCGGCTACGCCCCGGACGCGGTGACCGTCGCCGTCAAGGACCACGTGTCGCGCTACGCCGCCGTCTGCCGCACCCCGGCCCGTACGGCCGCCGACATCCGGGCCGCCGCCAAGGAGGCCGCGGCCCTCGCGGTCCGCCACGAGCCGGTGCGCGGGGGGCCGTTCACGGTGGAGGTGGAGTTCGACGCCGAGCACCTGGCGATGGCCGCCACGGTGGTGCCCGGAGTCGAGCGGGCGGGTGAGCGTAGGGTCGGGTACACCAGCGGGACGATGTACGAGGGGATCCGGACCTTCAAGGCGGTCACCACGATCGTCTCGGCAGCGGTGGAGGAGCAATATGGCTGACATGTCCGAGCCGGGCGCCGACGCCCTCGTCGGCAGCACCCCCGTCGACCGGGTGGCGCTCGACGAGGCCGTCGAGTTCACCTCCGGCCTGATCCGCATCGACACCACCAACCGCGGCGGCGGCGACTGCCGGGAGCGCCCGGCCGCCGAGTACGTCGCCGAGCGGCTGGCGGACATCGGCCTGGAGCCCGCGCTGCTGGAGCGCACCCCGGGCCGCACCAACGTGGTGGCCCGGATCGCGGGCACCGACCCCACCGCCCCCGCCCTCCTGGTCCACGGCCACCTCGACGTGGTCCCGGCCGAGGCCGCCGACTGGAGCGTGGACCCCTTCTCCGGCGAGGTCCGGGACGGGGTGGTCTGGGGCCGCGGCGCCGTCGACATGAAGAACATGGACGCGATGGTGCTGGCCGTCGTACGGGCCTGGGCGCGGGCCGCCAAAAGGGGACAGGACTTCCGACCCCGGCGGGACATCGTGATCGCCTACACCGCCGACGAGGAGGACAGCGCGATCGACGGCTCGGGCTTCCTCGCCGACCACCACCCGGAACTCTTCGAAGGCTGCACCGAGGGCATCAGCGAATCCGGCGCCTTCACCGTGCACACCGCCCCCGGGCAGACCCTCTATCCGATCGCCGCCGGGGAACGCGGCACCGCCTGGCTGAAGCTCACCGCGACCGGCACCGCCGGACACGGCTCCAAGCCCAACCGGGCCAACGCGGTCAGCCGGCTCGCCGCCGCCGTCGCCCGCATCGGCGAGCACGACTGGCCGGTCCGCCTCACCGACACCGTCACCGCCTGCATCACCGAACTCGCAGCCCTGCAGGGGATGTCGGTCGATCCGCGGGGCCCCGGATTCCAGCTCGACCAGATCCTCAACAAGCTCGGCCCGGCAGGTGCCCTCGTCGACGCGACCGTCCGCAACAGCGCCAACCCGACGATGCTCAGCGCCGGTTACAAGCTCAACGTCATCCCCGGCACCGCCACCGCCTACGTGGACGGCCGGATGCTGCCGGGCGGCGAGGCCGAGTTCACCGCCACCCTCGACGAGCTCACCGGCCCCGACGTGCACTGGGAGTTCCACCACCGGGAGGTGGCCCTCGAAGCCCCCGTGGACGGGCGGACGTACGGGATCCTGCGCGAGTCCGTCGAGGCCTTCGACCCCGAAGGGCACGTGGTGCCCTTCTGCATGGCGGGCGGCACCGACGCCAAGCAGTTCTCCCGGCTCGGCATCACCGGCTACGGCTTCTCCCCGCTCAAGCTGCCGCCCGGCTTCGACTACTGGGCCCTCTTCCACGGAGTGGACGAGCGGGTGCCCGTCGACGCCCTGCACTTCGGGGTCCGCGTCCTCGATCGCGCCCTGCGCGCCCTGTGATCACCGCGCGGGGCGACGGCACCGCCCCCTACGGCAGCTGGCCCTCGCCCATCGGAGCCGCGCTCGCCGCCTCCCTCGACGGGAGGCCCGAGTACCTCGGCGCGATCGGCACCGAGGTGTGGTGGACGGAGCCCCGGCCGGCCGAAGGCGGCCGCCGCGCCCTGGTCCGCCGGCCCGCGGACGGCGGACCCGCCGTCTGCGCGCTGCCGGCGCCGTGGAACGTGCGCAGCAGGGTCACCGAGTACGGCGGCCTGCCCTGGGCGGGCGCCGAACGGCCCCTGGGCGGACCGCTGGTGGTCTTCGTCCACTTCGCCGACCAGCGGCTGTACGCGTACGAGCCGGACGCGCCCGGCAGTCCCGCCCCGTGGGCCCTGACCCCCGTCTCGGCGGTCGGCGGCGGGCTGCGCTGGGCCGACCCGGTGCTGCGCGAGGGTGAAGTCTGGTGCGTGCTGGAGGAGTTCACCGGAGCCGCGCCGACCGAGGTGCGCCGGGTGCTGGCCGCCGTACCGCTGGACGGGTCGGCCGCCGAAGACCGCTCACGGGTAAGGGAGTTGACCGACGACCGGTACCGGTTCAGTACCGGGCCCCGGCTCTCTCGGGACGGGCGGCAGGCGGCCTGGCTGGTGTGGGACCACCCCCGGATGCCGTGGGACGGCACCGAGCTCCGGCTCGCCGAGGTCACTCCCGACGGCCGGCTCGCGGATTCCCGTACCGTGCTCGGCGGACCGGAGGAGGCCGTCGCGCAGGTCGAGTGGACCACCGGCGGAAGCCTCCTCGCGGTGAGCGACCGGGGCGGCTGGTGGAACCCGTACCGGGTGGACCGGGAGTCGGGCGAGGCCGTCAACCTGTGCCCCCGGGAAGAGGAGTTCGGCGGGCCGCTGTGGAAGCCCGGCCTGCGCTGGATCGCGGCGCTCCCCGACGGACTGGTGGCCGTCCTGCACGGCCAGGGCTCGTCGGTGCTCGGCGTGCTCGACCCGGAGAGCGGGGACCTGGTCGACGCGGCCGGGCCGTGGACGAACTGGCAGCCCACGCTCGCGGTCAGCGGCAGCCGGGTCTACGGGGTCGCAGCCAGCCCGCGCAGCGCCTACGAGGTGGTGGAGCTGGACACGGCCACCGGGCACGCCCGGGTGGTGGGCGGCCGCGGCTACCGCGGGACCGAAGGGGCGGGCGGGCCTGCTGCGGCCGTCGGGGCGGGCGGGACCCGAGGACCGGGGCCGGCCGACCGGGCGGACCCCGCGTACTACCCGGAGCCGCAGAGCCGGACCTTCTTCGGCCGGGGCGGCCGGGAGATCCACGCCCACGTCTACCCGCCGCACCACCCCGTGCTGCGCGCCCGGGCCGACGAGCTGCCCCCCTACGCGGTGTGGGCGCACGGCGGCCCCACCGACCACGTGCCGCCCGTACTCGACCTGCACATCGCCTACTTCACCTCGCGCGGCATCGGCGTCGTCGAGGTCGACTACGGCGGTTCCACGGGCTACGGGCGCGCCTACCGGGAACGGCTGCGCGAACAGTGGGGCGTCGTCGACGTGGAGGACTGCGCCGCCGTGGCACGGGCCCTGGCCGCCGAGGGCACCGCCGACCCGGACCGGCTCGCGATCCGTGGCGGCAGCGCGGGCGGCTGGACGGCGGCCGTTTCGCTGGCATCCACCGGCCTGTACGCGTGCGCGGCGATCATCTACCCCGTACTGGACCTGGCCGGCTTCGCCGCGGAGACCCACGACCTGGAGTCCCGCTACATCGACGGCCTCGCCGGACCCCCGCAGACCCTGGCCGTGCGCAGCCGCGAGCGCTCCCCGGTGGCCCGCGCCGACCGGATCACCGCGCCGTTCGTCCTGCTCCAGGGCCTGGACGACCCGGTCTGTCCGCCCGCGCAGGCGGAGCGGCTGCTGGCCGCGATGCGCGGGCGGTCGGTACCGCACGCGTACGTGGCCTTCGAGGGCGAGGGGCACGGCTTCCGGCGCGCGGACACGATGGTCCGGGCCCTGGAGGCGGAGCTGTCCCTGTACGCGCAGGTGTTCGGATTCGAGCGGGCGGACATCCCCCGTTTGGCCCTGTCCGACTGAGCCCCCGGCCCGCCGTGAGCAGACGATGGGGCCATGAGCTCCCACACGTCCAAGAACCGCGGCAAGGGTCGCGGGTCGATCACCCCGGGCCGGGCGGGCATCATCGCGCTCGCGGTGCTCACTCTGGTGTTCATCTTCGAGAACACCGCCCCCACCAAGATCCGGCTGCTGATCCCGCAGGTGACGATGCCGCTGTACGTCGCCCTGCTGATCGCGGCGGTGCTGGGCGGGCTGTGCGGGGCCTACTTCGCCCGGCGGCGCAAGTAGGAGGGGAGCCGCGGCGCGCGCCTGCGGTCAGCCCGGGTGGACCCAGACGCGGAGCGGGCCGATGGCGGTGAAGCCGTGGCGCAGCGCCGTGTCGAGGTCGTCCCCCGACTCGTAGCCGACGAGCCCCAGGCCGGGCCAGAGCGAGCCGGCCAGGGTCAGCGCGCCCGTCCAGGCCTCGTCGTCCGGGGTTCCGTCGGCGCTGAACACGTTGGAGATGCCGACCACCTCGCCGGTGCGGTTGGCGGCGGCCCCGGCGAGGATCCGCCCCTCGGGATCCCGCCCCGCGAGGAAGGCGATGTCCCCGGTGTGCCCGGCGCCGTGCGCGTCCTCCTCCGAATCCCCCGTGAGGAGCCCCGGGTGGAACAGGCCGGTGCTCTCCTCGCCGTCCCAGGCCGTCTCCCACGCCGTCAGCTCCTCGGGGCCGGAGATCCGGCTCCACGCCAGGGACGGGGCGGCCTCGGGAGCGGAGGGCGGGCGGTGGATCCACTCGGCGCCGAAGAGGACCTCGAAGCCGGCCGGAGCCAGGTCGAGCACGGCGAAGCTGTCCTTGACCGAGGCGTGCGGCGCACCGGTGTCGATCCCGGCGAGCAGCGCGGCCGTGTCGGTGTCCCGGGTGAGGGTCACGGCGTCCGGGTAGTAGAGCGGGGTCGGGCGCGGGCTGCTCCAGGCCTCGGCGGTGAAACCGCCGTCGCGGCAGACCGCCGCGCACCACGCGGCGTTGTTGTACGCGGCCGCGAGGAGGAGTTCTTCGGTGTTCGGGGTGATGATCACCCCGGGATCCTGCCACAGCCCCTAGCCTGGGGCGATGCCGTTTTTCCGGACCTCGCCGAGGGCGGCCGGGTCGGGCTGCGGCCCTACCGGCCCACTGACGCGGCCGAGTTCACCGCCGGGGTGCCCGAGAGCCGCGCGCTCCACCGCCCGTGGCCGTCGCCGCCCGCGACCGAGGAGGCTTACGAGGCGTACGCCGCCCAGCTGATCGCCGGTGCGACCGGGGGCGCGTCCGGGGCCGCCGCGGCGGGCAGGGCCGGATTCCTCCTGTGCGAGCGGGAGTCGGGCGCGATCGCACCGGCTGGAGGCCGATATTCAGCCGGGTAACACCGCTTCGGTCGCCCTCGTCCGCGGGCTCGGCTTCCGGCGGGAGGGGCTGTCGCCGGACTTCCTCCACGTCGACGGGGCCCGGCGGGACCACGAACGCTGGGCGATCACGGCCGAAATGCCATGCCCCGGGTCCGCGCATCGCACAGGATGAGTCCATGCGAACCCTCGTGCTCCTCGACGCACCGTCCAACCTCGGGCTCCGCCCCCCGGCCCCGGGCGCCGTGCCCGGTGTGTACAAACTGGCAGGGGCCCTGCGCGAACAGGGTCTGCTGGCCCGCCTCGGCGCGCGCGAGGGCGGGGTGGTCGTCCCGCCGCGCTACGACCGGGGCGACTGGAAGGAGGGCGACGGGGTGTTCCACGCCGGACCCCTCGCCGCGTACACCGTCGCCCTCGCCGACCGGATCGAGGACCACCTGCGCGCCGGGGAGTTCCCCGTCGTGCTCGGCGGCGACTGCTCCATCCAGCTCGGCGCCTCCCTGGCCATGCGGCGCCTCGGGCGGTACGGCATCGCCGCGATCGACGGCTCCGCCGATTTCCGCCACCCCGGCAACGAGGCCGTCAACGGGCCCGTCGGCGCGGCCGGCGGCGAGGAGCTGGCCCTCGCCACCGGGCGCGGCCGGCCGGACCTCGCGGACCTGGAGGGCCTCGGGCCCTACGTGCGCGACGAGGACGTACGGCTCTTCGGACTGCGCGACGGGGACCCGGACCTCCCCGAGTTGCGCGCCGCCGGGATCTTCGCCGCCACCGTGGGGGCGATCCGCGACCGGGGCGCCGGGCCGGTGGCCCGTACCGCCCTGACGGGGCTCCAGCCCCCGGCCACCGCAGGGTTCTGGGTCCACCTGGACGCCGACGTACTGGACCCGTCCGTGATGCCGGCCGTCGACAGCCCGGACCCGGGCGGCCTGATCCCCGACGAACTCGCGGAACTGCTCGGCGTGTTGATCAGCTCCCCGCGCTGCGTCGGGCTCAACGTCACCATCTACGACCCGGACCTGGACCCGGACGGGCGCGCCGGAGCCCTGCTCGCGGACCTGGTGGCGGGCGCGTTCGCGTAGGGCCCGTCGCCCACGTCCCGTCCGCGACGGGCCGTAGGGCGGGGCGGGTCCTTCGGATCGGTGGCGGCCGGGCACCCGTCCGGCGGGCCGCCCCGCTCAGAACCCGATCGCGCCGTCGATGCGCTCGCGCAGCAGGTCGGCGTGGCCGTTGTGCCGGGCGTACTCCTCGATCATGTGGATCAGCACCCAGCGCAGCGAGACCTCGCCCCGCCAGCCGTCCTTCCCGGAGACCTCCAGATCGGGAGCCCGCTCGGTGAAACCCTCCGCGAACTCCACCTCCGCGCGCCACGCCTCCCACGCGCGCTCGGCCGCCCCCGGCGCGGACACCGCGCCGTCGAAGTCCCCGTCGGGGTCGGCCGGGGAGGAGAACAGGGCGGGGGCCTCCAGCCCGGCCAGCACCTGCCGGAACCAGCGGCGCTCCACGTCCGCGAGGTGGCGGACCAGGCCCAGCAGCGACAGGGTGGACGGCTCCACCGACCGGGCGGCCAACTCCGCGTCCAGGCCGGCGCACTTGAGCCGCAGCGTCGCGCGCTGGGCACCCAGCATGCCGACGAGCATCCGCCGCTCGTCGCCGGTCGCCGGTCCGGTGAACCGGGTTCCGGACACGTCCCCGGGGAAGAACGCGCCTCTTCTGCTCGCACCGCTCATGCCCTCCATGATCGGCCACCGGTCCGTACGGCGAAAGGTTTTGCGTAATCCTGACCGGTGGCGATCCGCCGAATCCCTGTGCACGGACGGCCGTGGCGTGTTCCATTTCCCTCATGGCCACCACCGTCCGCCGTTCCGTACTGACCCTTCCCGCAGCCCCGTTGGGCCCCGAGAACCCGCTGCCCGCCCTCCGCGGGTCCGACGGGGTGCACACACTGGACGAGCGCTCACGCGAAGGTCTGCCGCGCGACATGGCACGCCAGATCGGGTACGAGCCGCTGCGCTCGCTGCTCCCCGTCCGGGTCCGGGACGGCTACCAACGGCAGCGCGCCGAGCGGGACTTCGAGACGGTCGTCATCGAGAACGCACATCTGCGCGCCACCGTCCTGCCCGGGCTCGGTGGCCGGATCCATTCGCTCGTCCACCTCCCCTCGGGACGTGAACTGCTCTACCGCAACCCGGTGTTCCAGCCCGCCAACTTCGCACTGAACGGCGCCTGGTTCTCCGGCGGCATCGAGTGGAACCTCGGCGCCACCGGCCACACCACGCTCTCCTGCGCCCCGTTGCACGCCGCGCTCGTCCCGGCGCCCGACGGCGGAGTCATGGTGCGGCTCTGGGAGTGGGAGCGGCTGCGCGACCTGCCCTTCCAGGTGGACCTGTGGCTGCCCGAGGACTCGGAGTTCCTCTACGTCGGCGTCCGCGTCCGCAATCCGCACGAGCGGCCCGCGCCCGTGTACTGGTGGTCCAACATCGCCGTGCCCGAGGAGCCCGGCACCCGCGTCCTGGCCCCGGCCGACGAGGCCTGGCACTTCGGGTACGAGCGCTCCCTCCGGCGCATCCCCGTACCCGGATGGGAGGGCGCGGACCGGACGTACCCGCTGCGCAGCACGTACCCCGCCGACTTCTTCTACGAGGTCGAAGCCGGGACCCGGCCCTGGATCGCCTCCCTCGACGCCGACGGGCGCGGACTCGTCCAGACCTCGACGGCCCGGCTGCGCGGCCGCAAGCTCTTCGTCTGGGGTGCGGGCGAGGGCGGCCGGCGCTGGCAGGAGTGGCTGACGGAGCCCGGCACGGGCGGGTACGCGGAGATCCAGGCCGGGCTCGCCCGGACCCAGCTGGAGCACGTACGGCTGGAGGCGGGCGCGGAGTTCAGCTGGCTGGAGGCCTACGGAGCCCTGTCCGCGGACCCGCTCGCCGTGCACGGGGACGACTGGACGGCGGCCCGCGCCGCGGCCGGGGCGGCGCTGGAGTCCGCGCTGCCCGGGCCGGCCGTGGACGCGGCGTACGAGGCGTGGCGCGGGTGCGCCGACACCGAACCGGGGGAGCGGCTGGCGGCCGGCTCCGGCTGGGGCGCGCTGGAGGTGCTGTGCGGGGGCCACAAGCTGCCCGGCACCCCCTTCACCGAGGACACCCTCGACGAGGACCAGGCCCCCTGGCTGGAGCTGTGGCGCACCGGGGTCTTCCCCGCCCCGCGGCGGGTGGCGCCGCCCGGCCCGAGCCTGGTCGCCCCGCACTGGCGGGACATGCTGGAGACGGCCGCGGCCGACCCGCTGACCGAGTACCACCTCGGGGTCGCCCAGTGGCACGCCGGGGACATCGCCCAGGCGGTACGGAGCTGGGAGCGCGGGCTGGCACTGGCCCCCTCGCGGTGGCCGCTGCTGAGGTGCCTGGCGGTCGCCGACGACCTGGCCGGCGACCCGGCCCGGGCGGCCCGCTGGTACGCCGAGGCCTTCGAGGACCTGACGCAGGAGAGCCGGGGCGGCACGGCCTGGCTGGCCGCCGAATCGGCCCTGGGCCGGGAGGCGCTGGGGTGCCTGCTGGCGGCGGGGCTGCCGGCGGAGGCCCGCTCGGTGTGGGACCGGCTGCGCCCCGCCCTGCGCGAGGAGGGCCGCTTCCGGCTGGCGGCGGCCCGGCTGCTCGCGGCGGAGGGCCATGTGGGCGCGGCCCGACGGGTCTTCGAAGAGGGCTTCGAACTGCCCGACCTCCGCGAGGGCGAGGAGACCCTCTCCGAGGTGTGGGCCACCCTCACCGACCGCTCGCTGCCGGCCGCGTACAACTTCCGGATGCGCCCGCCGGGCGAGTAGGAGAGTAGGGGCCGCGCCCGCGCTACCGGGTGTAGGTGCGGATGCGGTAGCGCAGGCCGGTCACCGAGGACTGCCAGCCCCCGTCCCCGGCGACGGTCCACGCCGGGTCGAGCTCCGGGGCGTGGGTGTCGCCGACCACCGACGCGTCGACCTCGGTCACCGAGAGCGTCACGGCGTGGGCCAGCGCGGCACGGTAGACCTCTCCGCCGCCGATCACCCAGCACGCGGCGGCGGGGACGGCGGGCCGGGGCCCTCCGGCCCGTCCGTCCTGCCCGGCCGCGATCTCCAGGGCCTCGGGGATGGATCCGGCGCGCTCCGCGCCCTCGGCGGCCCACTCGGGATCGCGCGTCACCACGATGTTGCGCCGCCCGGACAGCGGGCGGAACCGCGCGGGCAGCGAATCCCACGTCTTGCGGCCCATCACCACCGGATGGCCGAGGGTGGTGGCCTTGAAGTGGGCCATGTCCTCGGGTAGCCGCCAGGGAATCCCGTTGTCCGCGCCGATCACGCCGTCGGCGCTCTGCGCCCAGATCAGCCCGACGTTCATGCCGACGTCCATTCCGGTGTCCGTGCCGGTGCCCGTGTCCGTGCCGGTGTCCGTGCTGCCGCTCATACCGCGACCGGGGCCTTGATGGCCGGGTGGTGCTGGTAGCCGACCACCTTCACGTCGCCGTAGGCGTAGTCGAAGAGCGAGTCGGCCCGGCGCAGCTCCAGCTCGGGGAACTCGAACGGGGTGCGCGAGATCTGCTCGGTCACCTGCTCGACGTGGTTGTCGTAGATGTGGCAGTCGCCGCCGGTCCAGATGAAGTCGCCCGGCTCCAGACCGGTCTGCTGCGCCACCATGTGGGTGAGCAGGGCGTAGCTGGCGATGTTGAACGGCACGCCGAGGAACAGGTCCGCGCTGCGCTGGTACAGCTGGCAGGAGAGCTTGCCGTCGGCCACGTAGAACTGGAAGAAGGCGTGGCACGGCGCGAGCGCCATCTTGGACAGCTCGGAGACGTTCCAGGCCGAGACGATCATCCGGCGCGAGTCCGGGTCGCGGCGCAGCGTGTCGAGGACATCGGTGATCTGGTCGATGTGCAGGCCGTCCGGGGTGGGCCAGGAGCGCCACTGGGCGCCGTATACCGGGCCGAGGTCGCCGTTCTCGTCGGCCCACTCGTCCCAGATCGTGACGCCGTGCTCGCGCAGCCAGCCGACGTTCGACTCGCCGCGCAGGAACCACAGCAGCTCGTACACGATCGACTTGAGGTGCACCTTCTTGGTGGTCACCAGGGGGAACCCCTGCGAGAGGTCGTAACGCAGTTGGTGCCCGAAGACACTCCGGGTGCCGGTGCCCGTCCGGTCGGCCTTCGCCGTCCCGGAGGTGAGCACCAGCTTCAACAGGTCTTCGTACTGGGTATCCGCCACGGGCACCGAGTCTACTGGGCCGCCGCCGGAGCTCGGTCAGCCGGCCGCCTCGGCCTCCGCCTCAGCCCCGCCTCAGCCGGCCGCCGGAGCCGCCTCGACCAGGCCGTCGGCGATCAGCCCGGCGAGGACCGCCTCACCGACGGCCAGGACCGCCGTCTGGGGGCGGATCATCACGGTGATCTCGCTGATCAGGCCACCGGGCGCGAGGTGCAGCATGTCGATGCCGTGCACCTGCCGGCCGTTCACGGTGGTCCGGAACGGCAGCACGGTCGCCGGTCCCTCCGGCCCGTCGGACGCGTCCGCCCCGGACTGGACGCCGCCCTCGAAGCGGCCGACGTAGCGGAAGTCCTCGAAGGTGCGCAGGAGGACGCGGAAGAGGGCCAGCACGGCGGGCTTGCCCTCGAACGGCTTCGACTTCACCGGGCTGTTGAGCCGGACGTCCCCGGTGAACAGCGCGTCCAGTGCGGCCAGGTCCTGACTGTCGACGGCGGCGCGGAACCGGTCGGCCGTGCTCGTGTCCGTGGTCATGAGGACTCCTTGATGGTCACCGATGTGATTAGTCATTTTCTTGACTATCATGGCCCGGGCGTCCTTGAGAAGACGCTGCCGCGCACGATCCCGAGGAGACCGACCTATGGCTCTGCGCCACGCCGTACTGGCGGCGCTGCTCGACGAGGAGCTGAGCGGCTACCAGCTGGCCAAGGCTTTCGGCACGGGCGTGGCCAACTTCTGGCACGCCCTGCCCCAGCAGCTCTACGCCGAGCTGGCCAGGCTGGAACGGGAAGGGTTCATCGCGGGCCGCGAGGTGGTCCAGGACACCCGGCCCAACAAGCGGCTGTTCCAGGTCACCGACGCCGGACTGGCCGAGCTGGAGCGCTTCACCGCCGCCGAGACCAAGCCCTGCGTCATCCGCGACGACCTGCTCGTGAAGGTCCAGGCGGCCGAGTACGTGGACACGGAGGCACTGATCGCGCAGCTCGCGCGGCGGACCGCGTTCGCGACGGCCAAGGAGGAGCTGTTCGAGAAGCTCCTGCGCTCGATGCGCGGCGAGCGCACGGAGGAGGAGTTCCTGCGCCACGGCGCACGGATCGGCCCCTACCTCACCTGCCTGCGCGGCTTGGAGTTCGAGCGGGCCAACCGGGCCTGGTACGAGCGCACCACGATCATTCTGAACGAGAGGCGGGCAACCCGTGGAGAGCAGTGAGCGGCGGCGGCCGACCCGGTACGTGGCGCTCGGCGACAGCCAGAGCGAGGGTGTGGGCGACGGGGACGACCGCACCGGACTGCGCGGGTGCGCCGACCGGCTCGCCGAGATGATCGCGGTGCGCGAGCCCGATGTGCTCTACGCCAACCTGGCCGTGCGGGGCCGCCTCGCCGCCGGGGTCCGCGAAGGGCAGCTCGGGCCGGCCCTCGCGCTCCGTCCCGACCTGGCCACCGTGGTCGCCGGGGTCAACGACGTGCTGCGGCCCCGGTTCGACGCCGACGAGGTCGCCGGGCACCTGGAGGCGATGTTCGCCGCGCTCACCGCGCAGGGCGCCCGCGTCGCCACCGTCACCTTCCCCGACATCGCGAAGCTCGTCCCGCTCGCCAAGGGGGCGGCCCCGCGCGTCACCGCGCTCAACGAGCGGATACGCCGGGCGGCGGAGCGGCACGGGGTGGCCGTCGCCGACTTCGCCCGCCACGAGGCCTCCACGGACCCCCGGATGTGGAGCGCGGACCGGCTGCACGCGACGCCGTCCGGCCACGCCATGATCGCCGCCGGGGTCGCGCACGCCCTGGGCCTGCCCGGCAGCGACGAGGCGTGGACCCGCCCGCTGCCCGGCCCGCCGCCCGCCGCCCCGGCGGGCCTGCGGGGCGTCGCCGGGGAGCTGCGGTGGGCCGTGGGCTTCGCCGGGCCCTGGATCGGGCGGCGGCTGCGCGGGCGCTCCTCCGGAGACGGCCGCACGGCCAAGCGGCCCGAACTGCTCCCCGTACGCCTGGCTGCCTGAGCCGGGCGCGGCCCCTTGCGTCAGGCGCGGCAGATGATCTCGCCGTTCAGGACCGAGAACCAGGCGTCCGGGGCCGCGCCCCAGGCGTGCCAGGCGTCCGCCACGGCCGCCAGCTCCGCCTCCGTCGCGTGTCCGCCGTCGGTCGCGATCCCCGCGTATCCCGAGGCCGTCGTGCGGTCCGCCCACAGCGTCGACCACCAGGCGGCCTCCTCCTCGGTCGCGAAGCACCACGAGGTCGCCGTGCAGGTCACGTCCGTGAAGCCGGCCGCCCGCGCCCACGCGCGCAGGCGGCGCCCGGCGTCCGGCTCGCCGCCGTTGGCGCGCGCGACCCGCCGGTACAGGTCCAGCCATTCCTCCAGCCCCGGAGTCGCGGGGTACCAGGCCATCGCCGCGTAGTCCGCGTCCCGCGCCGCGACGATCCCGCCCGGCCGGCACACCCTGCGCATCTCGCGCAGCGCCCGCACCGGATCGCCCACGTGCTGCAGGACCTGGTGGGCGTGGACCACGTCGAAGGAGTCGTCGGGGAAGTCCAGGGCGTGGACGTCCGCCGTGGCGAACTCGATGCCGGTCAGCCCGCGTTCCTCCGCGTACGCGGCGGCCTGCTCGACCACGTCCCGCGCCGCGTCCACCGCCACGACCCGGCCCCGCGGTCCGACCAGCTCCGCCAGGTCCGCCGTGATCGTGCCCGGACCGCAGCCCACGTCCAGGACGGTCATACCGGGGCGCAGCTCGCCGATCAGGTACGCGGCGGAGTTCTCGGCGGTGCGCCAGCGGTGCGAGCGCAGCACCGACTCGTGGTGGCCGTGGGTGTAGACCGCGGTCTCGTGCGCGGGCTCCGTGGCTTCCGTGGTGTTCATGGGACCTGGCTCCTTCGTCGTCGAAGTGCTGTCGAGGCGTTGGCCTCACCGTAAGGGATCAGTTCGGTAGGTGAGATACGTGTTTTGACATGTGGACAGCACCCGTGTGCGCCAAGGGGGTTGGGCGGGCGGGTGGCAGGTGGCGGCAGGGGCGAGGACAGTGAATCCGGGGGAACGAAGGACGGTGAGATCCATGCCGGACCCGCTGCTCGACCGGCACGCCGAAGCGCTGCGGCTCTTCGGCCGGTACGTCCACGCGGTCTCGGACGCCCAGTGGGACGCGCCGACGCCCTGTAGCGAATGGAGCGTGCGCGACCTGGTCAACCACGTCACCGCCGAACAGCTGTGGATACCGCCCCTGGTCACCGACGGCCGCACCGTCGAGGACATCGGCAGCACCTTCAACGGCGACGTCCTCGGCACGGACCCCGGCGCGGCCTGGGACGAGGCCTCCGCCGCCGCGCACACGGCCTTCGAGATCCCCGGAGCGCTGGACCGCACGGTCCGGCTCTCCTACGGGCCCGCGCTCGGGTCGGCGTACTGCTCGGAGCTGACCGCGGACTGCGTCGTCCACGCCTGGGACCTCGCTCGGGGCATCGGCGCCGACGACCGGCTGCCGGACGGCCTCGTCGAGTTCTCCCTCAAGGAGGTCATGCCCTACGCCGGGGGACTGGCCGCGAGCGGGATGTACGCGGCTCCGCTGGAGATCCCGGCCGGAGCGGACGCCCAGACCCGGCTGCTCGCGCTGCTGGGGAGGAGCGGCTGAGGGAATCCGGCGGCCGGACCGGGCGCGACGGCTCCGCTGCCGGCCCCCGGCCCCGTGGCGGCCGGGGGCCCACAACGGGCGATCGTGGACGAATGACCGTATAAAGGCATGGTCGGGAGGCGCGGGGACGGCAGGGAGAGGTGGCGCGCGGTGTCGGGGATCCAGCGCACGACGGCCGAGGGCCGGGGGCAGGTCCGCTACGGTCCGCCCACCCCCCAGCCCGGCCTGCCCGTCCTGCCCGAGCTCACGGCCGTCCTCGCTTCGGCCGCCTGGCGCTCGGCCCCCGAACCGGCCGGCGGGGGCGTCCCCGTACGGGCCGCCGCCGCCCGGCACTGGGGACGGCGCGGGCTGCCCACGGACCCCGACCACGTGGCCGCCGGACCCGGCGCTCCCGCCCTGCTGCTGGCGCTGCTCGGCGCGTACGGCGGCGACGTCATGCTCCCCCGGCCGTGTCCCGCCTGGTGGACGCCGCAGGTCCGGCTGCTGGGACGGCGCGCCTATCACGTACCCACCCCGGCCGAGTGCGGCGGCGTGCCCGACCCCTACGCCCTGCTGGAGACCGTGCGCCGGGTGCGCGCCGAGGGCGGCGATCCGCGGGTGCTCCTGCTGTCCGTCGCCGACGACCCGACGGCGACCGTTGCGCCGCCCGAACTGCTCCGGGAGGCCTGCGAGGCCGCCGAGTCGGCCGGGCTGTTCGTCGTCAGCGACGAGACCTGGCGCGACACCGTCCACCGGCCGGCCCGCGGAGGCCCGGGCGGGCCCGGCGAGCCGGGCGCAGCCGGCCCCGGCGGACTCCGGGGCTCCCACGACAGGCTCGTCGTGCTCAGCCCCGCCGAAATGCTGCCGGACGACACCGCGGTGCTCCTCGACCTCTCCGGCGCGCTGCTGCCCGCCGGCTGGCCCGCCGCCGTCGTCCGGTTCCCCGGCACCCCGCACGGCGCCTGGCTGCGGGCCCGGACCCTGGACGTGCTGACCGCCACCGGCGGGCTCGTCGCGGGCCCCGTCGCCGGGGCGGCCGCGCACGCCCTCGACGAGCCCGCCGCCGTCGCCGGACGCACCGCCGCGGCCGCCTCCCTGCACGGCGCCGTGGCCCGGGCCGCGCACCGGGAACTACTGGCCGCCGGCGCGCTGGCCCGGCCTCCGCAGGCCGGCCGGCACCTGTACGCCGATCTGACTCCGCTGCGCGCGGGGCTCGCCCGGCAGGGCATCGGCGACGCGATGGAACTGGAGGACTGGCTGGGCGGACGGCTCGGCGCGCCGACGCCCGGCGGGCAGCGGTTCGCGGACGAGCCCGTCGCCCCGCGGGTCCGGCTGTCGACCGGACCGCTGCTGGGCGCCACCCCGGAGGAGCGGCTCGCGGCGCTCACCGCGACCGATCCCCTCGCCCTGCCCCACGTACGGGACTCCCTGGCCCGGCTCCGGTCGGTCCTGGCCGGGCTGTCCGACTGAGCCCCGCGCGGGTCCACCTGAACCCCCGCCTCGCACCCGCCCTCGACTCCTTGCCTTCGACTCCCCGCTCTGGAACCCCCGCTCTGGAACCCCCGCCCTGGAACCCCCGCTCTGGAACCCCCGCCCTGGAACCCCCGCCCTGGAACCCCCGACTCCCGCCGGTGAACGGAGACTTCGCGATGAGGGATCAGACGGACGCCCCCTCGGCCTCCCGGGCCGAAGCCGGCCCGGACGTCCCCCCGGCGGCCGCGCGGGGCGGTGCCGGCACCCGGCACGCGCGGCCGCGGCCGCTGGGCGAGCACCGGCTGTGGCCGCGCTCGTTCGCGGACCGGCTGACCACCCCGCTGCCGGGGCTGCGGGCGTTCGCCCGGCTCGCCCGCGAGGGGGCCTTCCGGCCCGGCCCCGAGGGGCTGAGCGGCATCCCGGACCTGCCGTACGCGCCCGCCCCGCTGCCCGCCGTGGCCGCCGGGAGCGTGTCCGTGACCTGGGCGGGGCACGCCAGTTGGATCCTGCGGATCGGTGGGCTGACCGTACTGACCGATCCCGTCTGGTCCCGGCGGATCCTCGGCACCCCGGCCCGGATGACCCCCGTCGGGGTGCGGTGGGAGGAACTGCCGCCGGTCGACGCCGTGGTGATCAGCCACAACCACTACGACCACCTCGACGCCCCCACCCTCAAGCGCCTCCCGCGCGCGACGCCGCTCTTCGTCCCGGCCGGACTCGCGCGCTGGTGCCGCCGCCGGGGGTTCACCCGGGTCACCGAACTCGACTGGTGGGAGTCGGCCGAACTGGGCGGCGTACGGCTCGAGTTCGTGCCGGCACACCACTGGTCGAAGCGGTCGCTGATGGACGCGTGCCGGACCTTGTGGGGCGGCTGGATGCTCAGCGCCGCCGAGGGGCGGGCCGGGCCGGCGAAGAAGGTCTACTTCGCGGGTGACACGGGCTACGGGCACTGGTTCGGCGAGATCGGGCGCCGGCACCCCGGCATCGATCTCGCGCTGCTCCCGATCGGGGCGTACGCCCCGCGGTGGTGGCTGCGGGACGTCCACGCGGACCCGGAGGAGGCCGTGCGGGCCTTCGTGGACCTGGGGGCGCGGCGGATGGCTCCGATGCACTGGGGGACCTTCGTGCTCTCCTCGGAGCCGGTGATGGAGCCCTTGCAGCGGGTGCGTGCCGCTTGGGCCCGTACCGGGCTGCCCCGGGAGCACCTGTGGGACCTCCCGGTCGGGGCGTCGCGGGCCTTCTAGCCGCCGACGGCCGCGACGGCTGAAAGCAGCGGTGCCGCACGGGGGACGGGTTCCAGGACCGGCCGGGTCAGCCGCGGAGCCGGCGCCACAGGGCCGGGGCCGCGCTGATGAGCACGGTGAGGGCCACCGCCAGGGCCACGCCCTTCCAGGGCTCCGCGAAGAGGGAGCCGCCCACGATGCCGATCAGGCCGTAGGTCGCCGCCCAGGCCAGGCAGGCGGGGCCGTCGCCGCGGGCGAACCGGCGCAGGGGGAGCTCCGCGAGGAGGCAGGCCAGCATCACCGGGATGCGGCCGCCGGGCAACAGGCGGGAGACCACCAGGACCAGTACGCCGTGCTCGTCGAGCTTGCGCTGCGCCTGGGCGAGGCGTTCCGGGGTGGCCCGCCGGCGCAGCGCTTCCAGCCAGCGCGATCCGTTCCGCGAGTGCACCCCCCGCCGGCCCAGCCAGTACAGCGCCAGGTCCCCGGTGAAGGCGGCCAGCGAGGACACCCCGAACACCAGCAACAGCCCGAAGGGCAGGGAGTCCTGGTGGAACGCCACCACCGCCGCCGTACTGACCAGCGCGCCCGTCGGAATCACCGGCACCAGCGCGCCCAGCGCCACCAGCACGAAGAGGGTCGGATAGCCGATCGCCTGCTGGGTGGATTCCGGCGGGACCTGCGCGGCCGCCTCCGCGAGCTGGTACAGGGCCCTCACGGCAGCCGCACCCGCTCACCGTGCGCGGGCACCCGGACCGTCACCTTGGGCGCCTCCCGCCGCGCACACCGCACGAACTCCTCGCCCGGCGCGTGGAACTCGTGCGGCCGCACCGCGTCCATCCCGATCGGCCAGTACGTACCCCAGTGCACCGGGACCGCCGCCGCCGGCGCCAGCAGGGCCAGCGCCCGCGCCGCACCCGCCGCGTCCATGTGCCCGGGACCCAGGTAGGGTCCCCAGCCGCCCACCGGCAGCAGGGCCACGTCCACCGGCCCGACCTCGTCGGCCATCGAGTCGAACAGGCCCGTGTCCCCGGCGAAGTAGGTCCGCGACGAGCCCTCGATCACGTACCCGAGCGCGGGAGCGAGCCGCGGTCCGAACGGCAGCCGCCGCCCGTCGTGCCGCGCGCCGACCACCCGGACCCGTACGCCGTCCCGCACGGCCACCGTGTCGCCCGGCACCACCTCCGTGACCGCCAGCTCCCGCACCCCGGCCATCCGCGCCAGCCCCGGCACCGCGCCCGGGGCCCCGCGCGGCACCAGCAGCCGGGTCCCGCGCGCGAGGCGCGCCAGCGAGGGCAGGTGCAGGTGGTCGGCGTGCAGATGCGAGACGAGCACCGCGTCGGCGACCGCCGCCTCCGGCGGGGGCACCGCCCCGCGCCGGCGCCGCAGGTGCGCCAGACGGCGTGTGAAGAGCGGGTCCGTGAGCAGCCGGACACCGGAGTCCTCGACCGTGCACGTGGCGTGGCCCCACCAAGTGATCTCCACCGGCCCCTGATCCCCTCCCTCGTCCCGCTGTCACCGGGTCCCGTCCGAGCCTAAGGGCTGCCCGCCCGAACCGCCCGGAACCGGGAAGACGGCTCAGACGCCCCCTCCTCCCCGGCGGCGGATCGGAGTAGGGTCGGGCGGCATGGATGAGCTGCGCGTGGCCGCGATCGCCAGCCTGGCCCCGCTGGAGGATCTGGACGCGGATCCCTTCGCCGTCGACACCCGGGGCCAGCACGCCATGTGCGCCCGCTGGGCGGCCGACCGGGGCTACGTCGTGACCCGCCAGCTGTTCGTCTACGGGCTGCGCGCCGACCACTGCGGGTTGTGGAGCGACGTCGACGCGGGGCGCGTCGACCTGTTCGTCACCGCGAACCACCGGGTGCTGACCCGTGCGCTGCGCTCCGTGGGGGAGTTCACCGCCGAGTGCGCACGGCGCGGCGTACGGCTGGAAACCGCCGGTTTCGAAGAGCCGCGCTACACCTCCGCGATGAAGGCCGAGGTGCACCGCCGGCTCTCCATGCCGACCGCCGGATACGACGGCACCTAGGCCGTCCCCTTCGGATCGTGCCCGGCCCGCGCCGCCCGGCACCGCACCCCGCCGCCGCCCCGCCGCGCCCCCCGTACGCACATCCGCCGCCCGTGTCACCCGGCCGGTCGGGCGCCGCTGTGCGAGCCTGGACAGCGTGGGGACGGGGGCCCGTCGGCGCGGTGCGGGCCACGGTGGTGAGGTGGGTTCGGCGTGTTGCGAGGCCGGTGGCGGAGTACGGGCGGCGCCCTGGTGCGGGTGGCCGTCGTCTGGGCGGTGTCGACCCTCACCATGCTCGCCCTGGCCGGCATCCTCCCCGACTTCCGGCTCCAGGCGGACGCGGGCGGCGAGCGCGACAGCATCACGCAGATAGGTCTGACGGCCGCCCTCGGCGCCGGGGCGTTCGGTCTGCTGAGCGCGCTGGTGTGGCCGGTTCTCGTACGCGCCCTGCTGCTCGTGCCGGCCCTGGTGCTCGGCCTGCTCGTCTTCTTCCTCAACGGCTCGCTGCTGCTGATCGCGCTCAGCCTGATCCCGGCCGGCCGCGGCGAGGCGGACCCCGAGACGGCCGTGGTGGTCGCGGCCGTGATGTCCGCCGTGGCCTCCGCCACCTCGACCGCCCTCGCCGTCCGGGACGACGAGGCCTACCGGCGCCGGCTCTACCGGCTCGCCGACCGCCGCCGGCGCCGTCAGCGCCGCGAGGGAATGCCCGGGGCCGACGAACGCGCCCCCGCCGTGGTGTTCCTCCAACTCGACGGGGTCGGGTACGAGGTGCTGCGCCGCGCGGCCGGCAGCGGCCTGATGCCGACGGTGGCCGACTGGCTCGACCGCAGCCACCGCATCACCTCCTGGCGCACCGACTGGTCCAGCCAGACCGGCGCCAGCCAGCTCGGCATCCTGCACGGCTCCAACTTCGACGTCCCGGCCTTCCGCTGGTACGAGAAGGACACCGGCGAGGTGGTCGTCTGCAACCGGCCCACCAGCGCCGCCGAGCTCCAGCGACGGGCCGTCGAACGCGCCGGGCACGGGGGCCTGCTCACCCTCGACGGGGCCAGCCGCGGCAACCTCTTCAGCGGCGGCGCCGGCCAACTGGCGCTCGTCCTGTCCGTCTCCGCCCGGCGGAGCCCGCACAACCGCTCCCGCGCGGGCTACTTCGCGTACTTCTCCGACCCGGCCAACGCGGTCCGCACGGCTCTCTCCTTCGTCGCCGAAGTGGCCCGCGAGATCACCCAGTCGGTGCGCGGCCGCCTGCGCGGGGAGCGGCCACGGGTCGCCCGCGGCGGCCTGTACCCGCTGATCCGGGCCTTCGCGACGGTGGTGGAGCGCGACGTCGTGGTCGCCGCGGTGATCGGCGACATGCTGGCGGGGCGCGCCGCGGTCTACGCCGACCTGGTCTCCTACGACGAGGTCGCCCACCACTCGGGCCCGCGCTCCCGGGACACCGAGCAGGTGCTCGCCCGGCTCGACCGCAGCCTCGCGCTCATCGCCCGGGTCGCCGAGCACGCGCCCCGGGAGTACCGGATCGTGCTGCTCTCGGACCACGGCCAGAGCCCGGGGGAGACCTTCCTGGCCCGGTACGGGCTCACCCTGAAGGACCTGGTCCGCGCGGGCTGCGGGCTCCCGGTGTCCCGCAAGGCCGGCCGTACCCACAGTGGCGCCGAGGCACGGGCCGCCGTACTGGCCGCACTCCACCGGCCGGTGGAGGAGACCGACGAGGAGGTGCGTCCCGGCGCGGGTCCGGGCCCGGTGGTCCTGGCCTCGGGCAACCTCGGGCTGATCTCCTTCCCCGACCTGCCCGGCCGGGCGTCCAGGGAGCGGATCGAGCGCGCGCACCCGGCGCTGCTCCCCACCCTGGCGAACCACCCCGGGGTCGGGTTCCTGCTCGTCGACGGGACCGTCCTGGCCGCGAACGGGGCCGAAGCCCGGCTGGACGAGCCGGGCGCGGCGGAGGAACTGCTGGCCGCCTACGGCCCGGGCGCGGCGCAGGCGGTCCGGCGGACCGACACCTTCCCGCACGTGGCCGACGTGATGGTGAACTCGGCCTACGACCCTCAGACGGGATCGGTGCACGCCTTCGAGGAGCAGATCGGCTCGCACGGCGGGCTGGGCGGTGAGCAGGGCCACCCGTTCCTGATGTGGCCGGTGGAGCTCTCCGAGCCGGTGTACCGGCCGGACGGGGAACTGGTGGGCGCCGAGGCGGTCCACGAGGTCCTGCGCCGCTGGCTCACCGAGGCGGACGGACCGCAGGTCCCGGTCCCCCCGGAGGTCTCCGTCGCCCCGGGCACGGACCCGGCGCCCGCGGCCTAGGCGCCGACGGCCTGGCACCGACGGTGCAGGCACCGGCGGTCCGGGCGCGCCCGCGGACCGCCCCCCTCCGGAGGCATCGCGCGGCCGCCCGCCCGGGGCGTACTTTGGAAGCAGAGTCCACCAGGGGGGCTCCGAGGGGTCGCCATGTCAGCGATCAGCAACAGCATCGACATAGACCGCAGTCCCGAGGACGTCTTCACCTACGTGACGGACCCCACGCACCTGCCGGAGTGGCAGGACAGCGCCGTCTCGGCCGTGCCGATGGGGGACCTCCCCGTCCACGTCGGCTCGAAGATCCTCATCACCCGGCAGATCGGCAAGCGGCGGATCCCCACGACCATGCAGGTCATGGAGCTCGACCCGCCCAGGAGCTGGCACTTCCACGGCGTCGACGGGCCGGTACGGCCGGACGTGCGGGGCCGCATCGAACCGCTCGACGGCGGGACCCGCTCGCGGGTGACCCTCGCCGTCGACTTCGAGAGCCACGGCATGGGCAGGGCGCTCGTACCGCTCGCGGTCAAGCCCATGGTCCGCAAGGAGATGCCCCGGAGCGAGGAGAAGCTGAAGCACCTGCTGGAGCACTCCGCCGCCTGAGCCCGGGAAGGGTTCCGCAAGGGCACCGGGGGAAAAACCGGGTGCTCGGGGACACGCGGTGCACCCACACTGGGCGCACCGCGTACCCGGACCCCGGACTTTAAGGACATCCCCACCCGTGCAGGCCGCCGTCACCGTCACCCCCGCCCAGCTCCCCGAACTGCTCCTCGGGCTCGCCACCGTGCGGCCCGTGTTCCTCTGGGGCGCCCCCGGCATCGGCAAGTCCTCGCTCGTGCGGAAGTTCGCCGACTCGCTGGGGCTGGAGTGCGTCAGCCTGCTCGGTACGCAGCTCGCGCCCGAGGACCTGATCGGCGTACCGCAGATCCGTGACGGGCGTTCCGTGTTCTGCCCGCCCGAGGCCATCGCCCGCGAGGAGCCGTACTGTCTGTTCCTCGACGAGCTCAACGCCGCGGGCCCGGACGTGCAGAAGGCCTTCTACTCGCTGATCCTCGACCGGCGGATCGGCTCCTACGAGCTGCCCGCGGGCTCCATCGTCATCGGCGCGGGCAACCGGGCCACCGACAACGCCCTGGCTCGCCCCATCGCCTCCGCGCTCGTCAACCGGCTCACCCACGTCCACCTCCGGGCCTCCGCCGGGGACTGGCTGGTCTGGGCCGGGGAGCACGACATCCACCCGTGGGTCACGGACTACCTCACCGACCGGCCCGACCACCTGTGGTCGCAGCCCCCCAAGACGGAGGAGCCGTTCTCCACGCCCCGGTCCTGGCACATGCTCTCCGACGCCCTGCACTCCTTCGGGCGGGACCTCGACGAGCAGACGCTCGGCGTGCTCGCGCACGGCACCCTCACCCCCGCGCACGCGGTCTCCTTCCGCGGCTACGCCAAGATCGTCCGCCACACCTTCGGCATCGACGCGGTCATCAAGGGCGACGCCTCCTGGCCCGCCCGGGTGGAGGACCGCGATCTGCTCTACTACCTCGCCGAGGCCTTCCGGGGCCGCCTGGTCAAGGAGCTCCCGGCCCGCAAGGAACACGTCTCGCCCGGCGTCCGGCAGACCGCCTACCGCGCGAAGTCCCTGCTCGTCCAGCTTGCCGAGATCTCCGTCGAGGTGGCCCAGACCGTCATCGCCGACGACGCGGACGGCCATCCCGTGCTGCCCGCCTGGTTCCTGATCGAAGCCGCCCGCGACCTGCCCCGGCTGGTCGAGGCCCGCCGGTGACCCGCAAGGCCAAGCAGCCCAAGCCCGATCCGGCCGCGCTCGCCTACGAGGCCGGGCGCGCCGCCGTCCGGCAGAACCCCGCCCTGAACGCGGTCTCCGCCACCCACTGCCGCAGCAGCCAGTGCACGGCCTGCAACACCGCCGGGCTCGCCGTGGTCACCTCCAACGGGGTGATCCACGCCCACCCCACCCGCCGCGCCGAGCCCGCCGAGTGGGCCTGGGCCCTGGCGCACTGCCTGCTCCACCTCGGCTTCGGACACGTGCCCGCCGCCAAGGAGGACGACCGGCCGCAGCCCGACCGCGCCGAGCTCGCCGCCCGCTGCGTGGTCGTCAACCGCTTCCTGCTGACCTTCCCCGTGGGCCGCGCCCCCGACCGGCTGCCCGAGCAGTACCCGGGCGGCGACGAGGAGCAGCTCGCCGGCGCCTGGCGCCGGGACGGCGTCCCGGCGCGCTACGCGGACTGCGGCACGAGCGCCCCCGGCGCCCCCGACCAGATCCTGGAGTCCTGGCGGCACTGGAGCTCCGTCCCGGACTGGCAGACCGGCTTCGCGCACGCCCTCACCCGGTCCGTGTCCGCCACCATGGACCTCGCCGCCGGCCGCGAGGGCCACCGCCCGCAGCCGTGGGAGCGGGCCCTGAACTGGTTCGTCTCCTCCTACCCGCTGCTCGGCGGCCTCGCGGCGGGCCTGCGGCTCGTCGCCGACGCCGAGCTGGCCCGGGCCCAGGGCATCGACATCGCCGCCGTCAGCGCGAGCGCCGGGGAGATCTACGTCAACCCGCTGCGCGGCTTCACCGACGGGGAGTGGCGGTTCATCCTGGCCCACGAGATGCTGCACGCCGCCCTGCGCCACGGGGAGCGCCGCGGCGCCCGCGACCCGTACCTGCACAACGTGGCCGCCGACTACGTGGTCAACGGCTGGCTCGTGGAGATGGACGTCGGGGAGATGCCCGAGGGGCTGCTGTACGACGCGGAGCTGCGGGACCTCTCCGTGGAGGAGGTCTACGACCGGATCACCGGCGACCTGCGCCGGATGCGCCGGCTCGCCACCCTGCGCGGCAAGGGCCGCGGGGACATCCTGGGCGAGCCGCTGCCGCATCCGGGAAGCGGCCCGTACACGGACCTGGACGAGTTCTACCGGCGCGGCCTGGTCCAGGGCTTCGACCTGCACGGGTACGGGGAGCGCGGGCTGCTGCCCGCCGGGCTGGTGCAGGAGATCCGGGCGCTGGCCCACCCGCCGGTGCCCTGGGACGCGCGCCTGGCACGCTGGTTCGACGAGTACGTGCCCCGTCCGGAGCCGGTACGCGGCTTCGCGCGCCCGGCCCGCCGCCAGGCCTCCACCCCGGACATCCCGCGCCCGGGCCGGTACTTCCCGCACGAGGAGACCGCCCGCTGCACCTTCGGCGTGGTCCTCGACACCTCGGGATCGATGGACACCGCCCTGCTCGGCAAGGCGCTCGGCGCCATCGCCTCGTACGCGGAAGCCCGCGACGTGCCGGCCGCCCGCGTCGTGTTCTGCGACGCGGCGCCGTACGACGCGGGCTATCTGCCCCCGAGCGAGATCGCGGGCCGGGTGAAGGTGCGCGGCCGGGGCGGAACCGTGCTGCAGCCGGGCATCGACCTGCTGCTGCGGGCGGAGGACTTCCCGCCCGGGGCGCCGGTCCTGGTGATCACGGACGGCTGGACCGACACCCTGCGGATCCGGCGCGAGCACGCCTTCCTGGTTCCGCAGGGCGCCTCCCTGCCGTTCACGCCCCGCGGGCCGGTCTTCCGACTGGCCTGAGGGGCGCGGGGCCCGACTTTTAGTCGAGGTAGTCGCGCAGCACCTGCGAGCGCGACGGGTGACGCAGCTTCGACATGGTCTTCGACTCGATCTGGCGGATGCGCTCACGGGTGACCCCGTAGACGCGGCCGATCTCGTCGAGGGTCTTCGGCTGGCCGTCGTTGAGGCCGTAGCGCATGGACACCACGCCCGCCTCGCGCTCCGAGAGCGTGCCCAGGATGGACTGGAGCTGCTCCTGGAGGAAGGTGAAGGAGACCGCGTCGGCCGGTACGACCGCCTCGGAGTCCTCGATGAGGTCACCGAACTCGCTGTCGCCCTCCTCACCCAGCGGGGTGTGCAGGGAGATCGGCTCGCGGCCGTACTTCTGGACCTCGATGACCTTCTCGGGGGTCATGTCGAGTTCCTTGCCCAGCTCCTCCGGAGTGGGCTCCCGGCCGAGGTCCTGGAGCATCTGGCGCTGGACGCGGGCCAGCTTGTTGATGATCTCGACCATGTGGACGGGGATGCGGATGGTGCGCGACTGGTCGGCCATGGCACGCGTGATCGCCTGCCGGATCCACCAGGTCGCGTACGTGGAGAACTTGAAGCCCTTGGTGTAGTCGAACTTCTCCACGGCGCGGATCAGACCGACGTTGCCCTCCTGGATCAGGTCCAGGAAGAGCATGCCGCGGCCGGTGTAGCGCTTGGCGAGGGAGACCACGAGGCGGAGGTTGGCCTCCAGCAGGTGGTTCTTCGCGCGGCGGCCGTCCTCGACGAGGATCTCCAGCTCGCGCTTGAACGCGGGCTTGTGGTCCTCCTCCTCTTCGAGCTTGTACTCGGAGAAGAGTCCGGCCTCGATGCGCTTGGCGAGCTCGACTTCCTGCTCGGCGTTGAGCAGCGGCACCTTGCCGATGAGCTTGAGGTAGTCCTTGACGGGGTCGGCGGTGGCACCGGCGACCATGACGGTCTGGGCCGGGGCGTCGTCCTCGTCGTCGTCGGACAGGACGAAGCCGGCGCTGCCGCCCGTCTTGGGCGTCTCCTTCTCGTCGCCCTCGTCCAGGTCCTCGGCCGCCCAGTCCTCGCCCAGGGCCACGGGGGCGTCGCCCTCGTCGCCGTCCTTGGCGGTCTTCTTCGTGGCGGCCGTCTTCTTCACGGCGGTCTTCTTCACGGCGGTCTTCTTGACCGCACGCTTCTTCGGCGCGGCGGCGGCCTCGGCCGCCACCTCCTCCTCGGTGCCGGAGGCCGACGGGTCGGATATCGCCGCGGCGGTGGCGGGGGCGGCCGTCTTGCGCGCACCGATGAGGCGCGGCGGGGCGGCGGCCTTCTTGGCGACGGTGCGCGCCGGGGCGGCGGCCGCCTTGCGCGCCTTCTTGGCGGGAGCCTTCGTGGCGGGGGCGGCGCTCACGTGCAGCGCGACGCCCTCCTCGTCCAGGACCTGGTTCAGGCTGCGCAGGACCCGCTTCCACTGGTCCACCGGGATGCGGCCGGCCTCGAAGGCCTGGCGCACGTCATCACCGTTGATGTGACCCTGCTCGCGGCCACGCTCGACAAGCGCGACCAGGGCCTCGGATTCGGCGATCTCCGTGGGGAACGTACGGGACGGGCTGAGCGACACAAGGAGCCTCTCGTTGCGAACAGATAAGGGGTGGCGGGACATCATCGCGCGAACTCGGGAAACAGACCCGACGGGGGTCTGTATTCCGGGCCGCACGAGGACACCTGTCGGTTCATCGCATGCCCGAGTAGATTCGTTACGCGCTGAATTGAGTGACCTGCGCCACGCTGTGACCGGGGAACCGGTCGCGGGTGGTCGCGTCCGCCCGTTTTGTCAGCCCGTTTTGCGGGCCTCGATGAGAAAACGGGCGGTGTGTGCGACGAACGGGCCTTCGTGCTCGATCTGTTCGTACAGCTCGCGCAACCGGTCCCGATGCTGCCCGACCGTGAAGCCCGGCACCATCCAGATCACCTTCCGTAGAAAGTAGATCACGGCTCCGATGTCGTGGAACTCCGTCCGCAGCCGCTCGGAGCGCAGATCGACCACCTCCAGCCCCGCCTTCGTGGCCTCGGCGACCGCGTCGTCGGGGTGCCGGGCCCGCCGGACCTCCTCCGGCTGCGGGCCCAGGAAGTACTCCACGAGTTCGAAAACACTTGCCGGACCGACCTGCTGGGAGAGGTACGTGCCACCGGGCTTCAGCACCCGCGCGATCTCCTCCCACCAGATCGTGACCGGATGCCGGCTGGCGACGAAATCGAAGGACGCGTCGCCGAACGGCAGCGGCGGCTCGTCGGAGTCCGCGACCACCACCGCGCCGAGCGGGTGCAGCAGCCTTGTCGCCTTGTCGATGTTCGGCGGCCACGATTCGGTGGCCACCGTCAGCCGGGGCAGCGGCCCGGCTCCGGCGAGCACTTCCCCGCCGCCGGTCTGGATGTCCAGGGCGGAGCCGACCCGGGCCAGGTGGTTCGCCAGGAGCCGCTGGTAGCCCCACGAGGGACGCTGCTCGGTGGCGCGGCCGTCGAGCCAGGAGAAGTCCCAGCCGTCCACGGAGACGGATTCCGCTTCCGCGACGAGATGGTCGAAAGTGCGCGTCATGTCTCGATCGTCCCAGGTCCGGCGCCGGTCATCCACCGGATTGCCGGGCCGGGGCCCGCCCCGGACCCGTCGGACCCGCCGGGAGGGGTCGCCTACACTGGGCGGCGGGCCGTGACTGGCGTTCGGGTGGATCACCACCGGGGAGCGGCCCGGCGTACTCCCGTATCCGTACGTCGACTGCCGCGCGCCTGGGCGAACCGCGATCCCGCAGCGACGCCCAGGAGACCCCATGACGACCGCCCAGACCGTTCAGCAGGCACAGACCGTTCAGCAGGCCCAGGCCGTTGAGCCGACACAGACCGCCACGCTGATGGACGGCACCGCCCTCGCCCGCCGCATCTCGGAGCAGACCGCCGAGTACGCCGCGAAGATCACCGAGCGCACGGGCACCGCGCCCTGTCTGGCGACCGTGCTCGTCGGCGAGGACCCCGCGTCCGTCACCTACGTCCGCATGAAGCAGAACCGCTGCGCCAAGGCCGGGATCACCTCCCGCCACGTGGAGCTGCCGGCCGAGACCACCACCGAGGAGCTCGTCGCCACCCTGACCGCGCTCTCCGAGGACCCGGAGATCAGCGGCATCCTGCTCCAGCACCCCGTCCCGCACCACATCGACGAGCGCGCCGCCTTCGAGGCCATCGCCCCGGGCAAGGACGTCGACGGGGTCACCATGCACTCCTTCGCCGCCATGGGCTTCGGACTGCCCGGCTTCGTCTCCTGCACCCCCGGCGGCATCATGCGGCTGCTGGAGGCCTACGACGTGGACCTGACCGGCAAGCACGCCGTGGTCGTCGGCCGCAGCGCGATCCTGGGCAAGCCCGCCGGGATGCTGCTGCTGGAGCAGAACGCCACCGTCACCTACTGCCACTCCCGCACCGTGGACCTGCCGTCCCTCGTGCGCCAGGCGGACGTGCTGGTCGCCGCCGTCGGCAAGGCCGAGTTCATCCGCGGCGAGGACATCAAGCCGGGCGCCGTGGTCCTGGACGCCGGCTACAACGAGGGCAACGTCGGCGACGTCCACTTCGAGTCGGCCGCCGCCCGCGCCTCGCTGATCACCCCGGTACCGGGCGGCGTCGGCCCGATGACCATCGCGGTGCTGCTGGAGCAGACCGTCCAGGCCGCGGCCGCGCAGGCCGGTCTGGCCCTCGCGGACCTCTGACCCGCGCCGGCGCCGATCCGGTACGACGAACGCCCCGGGCCCTTCGGTCCGGGGCGTTCCGCTTCCCCCGGTAACGGGCCGGAAGGACGATCCGTCGCCGGGGCGGGAGGGCTCCACTGAGTATGTGAAGCCTTCGATGGACATGCAGAAGCCCCCGGCGTCGGGCGCAGCACCGATCGCGGCGGCGGTGGGCGGGAAGCGCCACCCGCGCGGGCTCGCCACCCTCGTCCTCGCCGAGCTGTGGGAGCGCTTCAGCCTCTACGGCATGGTCGCCATCCTCGTGCACTTCCTCGCCGCCTCCCGCGGCCACGGGGGCATGGGGCTCCACGAGGGCACCGCGGAGGCCGTGGAAGGCGTCTACATGGCCATGATCTCGCTGCTGGCGCTGCCCGGCGGCTGGATCGCCGACCGGTTCCTCGGCGCCCGCCGGGCCGTCCTGTGGGGCGGGGTGGTCATCATGGCCGGCCACGTCCTGATGGCCGTCCCGAACCCGGTCTTCGTCTGGCCCGGCCTGGTCCTCATCGTCATCGGCACCGGCCTGCTCAAGCCGAACATCTCCGCACTGGTCGGGCGGCTGTACGCCGCCGACGACGACCAGCGGCGCGACGCCGGCTACTCGATCTTCTACATGGGCATCAACCTCGGCGCCGTCATCGCCCCGCTCGTCGTCGGCTACCTCGGCGAGGAGGTCAACTGGCACCTCGGCTTCGGCGCCGCCGCCGTCGGCATGGCCCTCGGCCTGGTCCAGTACGTCCTCGGCGGCCGCCGCCTGTCGGAGCAGCTCCGCGCCGAGCCCGTGGTCCGGCTCACCCCCGCCGAGCGGGCCAAGCTGCGCAGGTCCTCCTCGTACGGCCTGGTCTTCACCGCCGTACTGGTCACCCTGCTGGCCGCCTCGCACGCGCTGAGCATCGACAACGTCACCTTCGTCCTCACGGTCGTCGCCGTGGTCGTTCCGGCCGGCGTGCTGCTCTCGATGTACCGCAGCCCCAAGATCGACCGGGTCGAGAAGACCCGTCTGCGGGCCTACGTCTGGCTCTTCCTGGCCGCCACGCTGTTCTGGCTGGTCTACGACCAGATGGGCAACGAGCTGAACCTCTTCGCCGCCCAGAAGACCGACCTGTCCCTGCTCGGGTGGCACATCCCGGCGAGCTGGACGCAGTCGCTGCCCTCGCTGTTCGTGATCATCCTGGCCCCCGTCTTCGCCGCCTTCTGGGTGCGCCGGGGCAAGCACATGAGCACCCCGTTCAAGTTCGGCATGGCCCTGCTGCTGACCGGCGCCTCCTTCGTGGTCATGTCGGGCGCGGCGGCCATCGCCTCCAGCGGGGTGAAGGTCTCGCTGATGTGGCTGGTGGGCGTGTACGTGATCCAGGTGATGGGCGAGATGTGCCTGAGCCCGGTCGGCCTCTCGGTCACCACGAAGCTCGCCCCGCGGGCCTTCACCAACCAGATGATGGGTGTGTGGTTCCTCGCCGCCGCCACCGGAGACGCGATCGGCGCGCAGCTTCCGCGGCTCGACGCGGTCATCGGCCAGAGCCGGAACTTCCTGTGGCAGGGCGCCCTGGTGATCGCGGCCGGCGCGGTGATGGTCTTCTTCACCAAGCGGCTCAAGGTCCTGACGGGCGAGGCGGCCGCCGCTCGCGAAGCGGGGCCGGCCACGGCCTGACCGGGGGGCGGCCCGGCCTCAGTGCGGGGCCGCGGCCCGGCGGCGGGCCTCCGCCACGATGGGCGAGGCGTGGAACTCCCGGGCCAGCTCCGTCAGCGGCTGGGCGCCCAGGAGCCAGGGCTCGGCGGGATCGGACCCCGGGCCGGGTTCCACCCGGTCGGCGGCGGCCCGGCGCTGGCACGCGGCCGCGAGTACGGCCGCGTCCGCCACCAGCGCGGCGCCCCGCTCGCACCGGCCCTGGGCGCGCGCGGCCTCGTAGGCCTCGCTCCGGACGGCGGGGTCGAACCAGGGGGCGAGCGCCAGCAGCCCGTCGTCGATCACCGATTCGCGGTGGATCAGCCGGATGCCGACCGGGGACCACCAGGTCAGCGGCACCGTCATCACGCTGGAGGCGGCGAATCCGTGCAGGGCCTTCCACAGCGGACGCAGCCGGCGGTACTGGCTGAACTCCTGCCAGGCCGCCGATTCGCCGACCAGGGGCACGATGAACCCGATCCCGACCAGCAGGGCCGCCGCGGAGGCGAGGGGCGGCGCGAGGTACGTGGACAGCCCGTCCCAGTCGCGGCCGGACCAGCGGGCTCCGACCGCGGCCCACTTCGCGACGAGATAGCCCACGTCCATCACCATGCCGAGCATCAGCAGCGCCAACCCGGTGCGCAGCGCCCGCAGGGCCGGGTCCACGCGCCGCAGCCACTTCCAGCACAACAGGCTCAGCGCCGTGCTGCCCACGGCGTGGGCGGTCAGGTAGAGCGCGATCATCTCGCGGATCCACGGGGTGGTGGCGTAGTACGTGTCCAGGTCCCGCAGCCGCTCCACCGGCGCGTCCCCCTTCACGAACAGGAAGACGATCGTGACCACGACGGCGCCGTACGCGACCACCGTGATCCGGGTGGCCCGCAGGACGCCCGGGGTCGGGCCGCCGCCCCAGTGCAGGATCAGCACGATGCACGACGCCGAGAACGCGGTCAGCACGCTGTAGACCAGGGGCGCGGAGAAGTTGACGACGCCGGTCAGGCGGTTGACCGCGGCGATCGTCGGCGGACCGGACAGGAACATGGCGAGGGAACCGACGACCAGCAGCGTGCACACGGCGCGCATCAGCGGCTGGTCCCAGCCGCGGCGCAGCGTCGGAGCCTTGATGACCAGGGCCAGGACGATCACGAACCCCGGAACGTAGAGGATGAGCCCGTCCGTCACCGGACGCCTAGCGGGCTTCGACGGGGTCGGCCCCTTGGTCGAGTCCCGCGACGGTCCGCTCGGCGGCGGTCAGCGGCGGGGCCTTGAGCGCACCCCGGTCCGAGGCGCGCAGCACCTGCCAGACCACCAACGGCTTGACCCAGTGGGTGGGCGGGCTGCTCATGGTGATGACCTCCAGGAAGGCGGAGGTCAGCTCCTCCCGGGTGGTGGCCCCGGTCATCAGCCGGGAGACGTAGGAGTTGAGCAGGCCGGAGCCGGCGCGCGGCTTCATACCGGTGGCGCCCGGGTACAGGATGTCCTGCGAGGTGGCGAGCTCCCAGGCGGTGGCCACCTGCGGGGCGAGGGCGCGCTGCGCCTCCATGCCGATGCCGGGGTGGGCCGGTCCCTTGGAGCGCAGCAGGGCGCGGACGGCGAGCAGGCCCTGGGCCGCGACGGTCATGCCCTGGCCGTAGAGCGGGTTGAAGGTGGCGACCGAGTCGCCGACCGCGAAGAAGCCGTCCGGCAGCTCGGCCTTCTCGAAGAAGACCCGGCGGTTGGTGGTGCCCTGGGTGACGGCGACGTCGGACAGCGGTTTCTTGCCCTCCAGGAGCTCGCCGACGATCGGGTCGCGGATGCCCTTGGCGAACGGGATGAACTCGTCGGGGTCGCCGGTGGGCTGGCCGCCCCGGGTCCCGGAGAGGGTGGCCTGCCACTGCCCGTTCTCGATGGGGACGATCGTCGCGGTCTGGCCGGGGACCGCGACCCGGGGGTCGGACTGGACGTTCACGATGGGGAAGCCCATCTCGTGGGCTCCGGCGGGGGCTTCGAAGATCCTGGTCGCGTAGACCAGGCCCGAGTCGACCTCCGCCTGCCGGATGCCGTCCACGCCGAGCGCCTGCAGCCAGACGCGGGCCCGGGAGCCGCGGCCGCTCGCGTCGACCACGAGGTCGGCGGGGACCAGCCGGTCCTCTTCCTCCGGGGTGTCGACACGGACGCCGGTGATCCGCGCGGCGGTCCCCTCCAGGGAGCGGACCCGGCTGCGCTGGAGGGTGGTGACCCCTTCCAGGGCGATCACCCGGGCGCGGACCACCGAGTCGAGGAGGTCGCGGCTGCAGGAGATGTTGAACTGCTTCTCCCCGCACCGGGGGATCCAGCCCTGGGCGGTCTTGGTGACCAGGTCGGTGGGCAGGCTGCGGCGGATCGCGCCCGCTTCCGTCCAGTCCTCCATGATGCCCGGCAGGATGTCCTCGATGGCGCGGGCGCCACCCGACCACATGACGTGGACGTGGCGGGCCTGCGGCAGTCCGCGCCGGGGCTCGGGGAGCTCGGGCAGGGTGTCGGCGTCGATGATGGTGACCGCCGCGTGCTCGGCGAGGACGGCGGCCGCCAGGAGGCCGGCCATGCTGCCCCCGATGACGACGGCGTGGCGGGGCGGAGAAGACTGGGTCATCGTGTGGTGCTCTCTGTCAGGGCCGTGCGCGTGCGCATCGGCGGAGTAGGTGCGTCGGCGGGAAGGCGGTGGTCAGCCGCCGGGGGGTGTGGGCCGGGGCCCGCTCAACGTCCACAGCCGAACGAGGTCTTGATGCGCTCGATCGCCTCGGGCACCTGCTCTTCCCGGGGCGGCGGCAGGAAGGCCTTGAGGACCTTTCCGAGGTGCAGGCCGAAGGTCTCCGCCCGGATCTCCGCGGGATCGCTGCGGTCGGCCCGGGCGGCCACCTGCCGCAGCACACCGCTCAGCCCGTCTTCGGAGCGCAGCAGCTCCGCCAGGCCGCCGCCCCGGCCGGTCAGCCGGGCGGCCACCGCCATGCCCGGGCCGTGCTGGTCGCAGGTGCCCTCGTCCAGGTGCCACAGCTCGTGGCAGGCGATGACGAGCTGGTGCTCGGGCCGGGTGCGCTCCTCGATGACGAGGAGGTCGCGGTCCTCCATCTCCAGCCACAGTCCGCTGGCCGTGTCGGGCGGGAAGGTGGCGAACCGGAACAGCACGGGCCGGTCGCGGCCGCGCCCGTAGGCGGTGCACAGGCTCCCGATGATGCCGGGGGCGTCCGTGTTCGGCGTCAGGCGCGCCGCCGCCAGCAGGTCGTCGCCGAGTTTCCGCATGGCACGTGTGGTCCTCATCGCGCTCCCCCTTCGGCCCTGCGGTCGGTGTCGTCGGCGCCGCGCGGCGGGCGCGGGACGGCCGGGCGGCCCAGCTGTCCTTCCCGCGCGAGCAGATCGTCCAGGTAGTCCGCCAGCGACTTCCAGCCGCCCGGGGAGAGCCGGCCGGCCCGGGTGACGATGCTGCGCACGTCGTGCGCCCGCATCACGGCGAGCATCGGGTTCTCGGCGGGCCGTTCCGGGGACTGGAGCTCGCGCGCGATCCCGGTGAGCGCCTCGGCCAGCGCCTCGGCGTCGTCGGCCAGCAGGAAGCCGCTCTCGACCCCGTAGAAGCGCTGGATCCCGGCGGCCGCCGCGAGGTTGGGGAGCCCCTCGCCCTGGGTGAGCCGGGTCAGCGACTGGCCCGAGGCGGCGAAGGAGCCGGCGATGGCGGAGAGGGAGTGGGCCTGCCCGTCCTCCCGGGGACGGGTGCGGCGCAGGTGCTCGAAGCGGCGCCGCACCTGCTCCTTCAGCGGGAGCCGGGGCGGTGTGCCGTCGAGCGTGAGCCGGATGTCGTCCGGGGTGATGCCGGTGAGGTACGAGAGGCGTTCGAGGTCGTCCGCGGCGCCTTCCGCCCGGCCCCCGGACCCGGCGCCGGCCAGGGCACGCTCCACCGCGCTCTTGCAGTCGGCGAGCAGGAAGCCGGCGTACACCCCGAAGAACCGCTGCACGCCCGCCGCGTGGCCGAGCCGGGGCAGTCCGGTGCCCGCGTTGAGCGGGCCGAGGGAGGCGCCGGGGGCGTCGAAGTCCTCGGCTATGGCCGCGAGCGACCACTCCCGGCCGTGCTTGTCGAGGCGGGTGGCGCGCAGCCGCAGGAAGCGCCGGTGCACCCGCTCGCACAGCGGCAGCTCGGCGGCGGTGCCGTCCAGTATCCGGGGCACCCGGGCCGGGTCGACCCCGGACAGCCGGCTGAGCCGCTCCACGGCGAGCACCTGCGCCGGGTCCTGGCCGCACCGCTCCGCCAGTGCCACGACTCGGGCCCGGACCGCGCGGAGATCGGGTCGGTCGGCGGCTCGCACCGGGTATTTCTCCGTCAGTAGAGAGAAGGTTCGAACTGGTTGCTCTGCGTGAAGCCTAACCCCCGGTTCCGTGGCAGAACAGGGCGGCCCCCAACCTTTCCTTCCGTTCAGCTCAAAAAAGGTGGGGACGGCGCGCCGCCCGGAACCCCGGACGGCCGTACGGCCATGACCTGGGAGGTAATCGACCGGGCGGTGGCTCCGGCGGCACAGTGGAGCCATCGGGTTCCGGGGCCGCGCACTCGGCTCCGGGGCCCGGGTCATCCGTACTCCACCAGCGCATTCGACCCTCGACGGAGGCTGATCCACCATGTCCGCAACCCTGCTCACCGCCGTAGCCCGTACCGCCGTCCCCCAGGACGCGCTGCGCCGGTTCCTCGCCCTCGACTCCGTCGTCACCACCGGCAACGGACTCGCCTACGTCGCCTTCTCCGCACCCCTCGGCCGGCTGCTCGGCGTCGGACAGGGGCTGCTGCTGGGACTGGGGGCGCTCCTGGTGCTCTACGGGGCCGGCGTCGGCCTGCTGGCCTCGCGCCGGCAGCCCCCGGTCTTCCCCGTCCGGCTCGTCATCGAAACCAACTACGCCTGGGCGGCGCTCAGTCTCGTCGCCCTCGTCGTCTGGTTCACGCCCACCACCGCCGGGGCGGTGTGGATCCCGGCGCAGGCGCTCACCGTCGTCTCCTTCGCCCTCTTCCAGCAGCTCGCGCTGCGCGCGAGCTCAGGGCGACAGTGACCGCAGGTACTTCACCGTCGCCGGATCGGCCGGCAGGAGGGTCTCGATGGCCAGCTCGGCGACCGTCACGTCCATGGGGGTGTTGAAGGTGGAGATGGAGGACACGAAGGAGAGCAGGTGCCCGTCGTGTTCGATCCGCAGGGGGAGCGCGAGGTACGCGACGATCCCGTCCGGCCCGTCCTCGCCCGGCCCTTCCGCCCCCGCGGGCACCGGATAGGCCGCCACCTCCTCGTACAGCGCGTGCAGCGGCGCCGAACGGGCCAGTGCGATCTGCCGCTCCATCTGGGCCAGCAGATGCCCGCGCCACTGGCGGAAGTTGTGGATCCGCGGGGCGAGGCCCTCCGGGTGCAGGGTCAGCCGCATCGCGTTGAGGGGGCCGGCCAGCAGGTGCTCCGGCAGTCCCTCCATCAGCATCAGGATGCCCCGGTTGGCGGCCACCACGTCGTACGCGGCGTCCACGACCAGCGCCGGGTACGGTTCGTAGCCGGTCAGCAGCCGCTCCAGCCCCTCGCGCAGCACCGCCATGGAGGGGTCGTCCAGCGGGGTGTGGGCGTACCGGGGCGCGTAACCCGCCGCCACCAGGAGGGCGTTGCGGTCCCGTACCGGGACGTCCAGCCGGTCGGCGAGCCGCAGCACCATCTCCTCGCTCGGCCGGGACCGGCCCGTCTCCACGAAGCTGATGTGCCGGGAGGAGGAGTCGGCGCGGCCCGCCAGCTCCAACTGGCTGAGTCCGCGCCGCTCCCGCCAGGTGCGCAGCAGGGCGCCTACCGTCAAGGGCGCAGCGGTCGTCATGCCCCGACGTTAGCCCAGCCGGGACCGCGGCCGGGTCACCCCAGGTCGAAGACGTTCCGCAGGCCGAGACGGTAGCGCCACTGGTCGTGCCGCTTCAGGGACTCCAGCTCCGGGGCCCGGTACAGCTTCCGCACCGTGCACCTGGGAGACGGTGAACCATCCCTGTCCAGCAGTGAGTTGACCGCTGCCCGGGCCGACGCGTTGGCCCCCTCCATCGTCGCCAGGTCGATGTCGACGGACACGTAGTCCCCGCTGAGGAAGAAGTTCGGGATCCGGGTGCCCGCGCTCGGCCGGTTGTGGAAGGTCCCGGTCGGGTGGATCAGCAGCTCGTCCTGGTTGGTCGGATGCGGGGTGCCGATCCCGTCCACCCCCGGGTCCAGGAACCACGAGTGCAGCTTTCCGTCCGACAGCAGGGTCTTCCCGGTGTCGTTGAGCGAGGCCTTCAGCTGCGCCCACACCTCGCGGGCGACCTCCTCGCGGGTGCACTGCTTGGCCGTCTTCCCGTAGAGGATCCCCGGCTTGTCCCACTCGGAGATGTCCACCGACAGGCAGTCCACGGCCGCGCCGTCCCCGTAGTCGGCGGGGAAGTCGCGCGACGGCCAGTGCTCGGCCTGCTGGATCGCCGTCAACGACCAAGGGGAGTCGATGCAGTTGAGGTGGCCGTGGACGAGCGGCGCGCGCTCGGTGAGGTAGAACTGGATGCCGGTCATCCAGTCGGTCCGCAGCAGGTCGCACCGCCCGAGCATCGGATCGGCCGCGCGCAGCGCCGGAGTCCAGGTGGGGCGGGCGTGTTCTACGGGGAGCGCGCTGACGTAGTGGTCGGCCGTGACGGTCCGCACCGCTCCGGTGGGATCCTCGACGAGGACCCCGCTCACGCGGCCGTCCCCGTACCGGACTTCGCGCACCGTCCACCCGATCTTGAACTCGACGCCCAGCGCGCGCAGATGGGTCCCCCAGGGGTCGATCCACGCCTCGTTGGTGGGCAGGTTCAGGATCCGGTCCGGCGGGCCGTCGGCGCCGCGGCCCAGCAGGTTGAAGACGAAGGCCTCGCCGAGCGTGCCGACGGTACGGGTCGAGGCCTCCTCGGCCTTGGTGGCCACGATGTTGCGGGTGACGCCGATGGCGAGGATCCGCTGGTACTCGCTCGACATCCGCGCGGCCCGGGTGAACTCCCACCACGGGGTGCGCTCCCACTGTCCGTCGCGCCGCTCGTCGCAGCTCGTGAGGAAGACCAGGGCGCGGTCGACGAAGTAGGCGGTCTCGTGGAGCGGGAGGCGGACCAGCGACTGGAGGATGCCGGTGAGGGCCCGGCGCAGCTCCTCGGGGGTCAGCTCGGCGGGGGAGTGCTCCGGCCAGGGGATGGGTGCGCGCAGGTCCTCGCGGCCGGCCGCCCGGGCGAACATCATCTCGCTCGGGGCGACCAGGTTGTCCCAGACCCCGTTCGCGTTGCCGGGGAAGGGGATGCGCCGCATCGTGTCCGGCAGGTTGTGATAGATCCCCGGGATGAAGCGGAAGCCGTGCTCGGCGGGGAGCGGGCGGCGGCCGCCCCGCGCGCTGCCGGGGACGTCCATGCTGCGGGCCTTGCCGCCGAGCGCCCGGCGCTCGTACACGGTGACGGCGTAGCCGCGTTCGGCCAGTTCGTGCGCGGCGGTGAGGCCGGCGACCCCGCCGCCGAGGACGGCCACGCGGCGCGCGTCCGCCGCCGCGGCGGGATCGGTGGCGGCGGGTCCGGTCGCGGCCCGGGCCGGGAGGCTCCCGGCGGCCGATAACGCGCCCGCGGTGGCGGCGGCCCCCGCGATGAAGGTGCGCCTGGAATTCCCTGTGCGCGTCACAATGATGCTCCCTCGATGCCGTCGGCGTCCGGCGTGTCACCGGGTGGTATTACCGGTGGTAACAGTCACGTCCGGCGCAGGAGCATAGGGGTGACGGGGTGGTCACGGAAGGCACGGAAGCACCCGCACGCACTATGGCGCGAAACCTTCCCTCCGGCCCAGGCTGTGGGAACCTTGACTCCACGTCAGGTCAATCGGGCCGTCGTGTGCGGCGTGCACGTCGTGCACGTCGTGAACGGGGAAGGAGTCTGCGGGTGTCGAGAGAGCCGCTTTCGCAGAAGGAGATCGAGGACCGGCTGCGGGAACTCCCCGGCTGGGCCTTCGAGGACGACCGGATCATCCGTACCTACCGGCTGGGCAGCCACTTCGCGGCGAGCGCGCTGGTCAGCCATATCGCCAGCGTCCAGGAGGAGTTGAATCACCACTCCGACCTCACCCTCGGCTACAACACCGTCCGCCTCGCCGTGAACACGCACGACGCCGGGGACGCCGTCACCGACGCCGACTTCACCCTCGCCGAGCGCGTCGAATCCCTGGCCCCCGCCCACGGCGCCGCCTGATGCCGGGAGCGCCGCCGATGCGCGTGCCCCTGCCGAGACCGCTCCTCGACTACGACGCCGAAGCCGAGGCCTACGACGCCACCCGCGGCGGGGCACCGCGCGCCGAGGCGGCCGCCGCGGCGGTCCTCGGCCTGCTCCCGCCGGCCACCGCCACCCTCCTCGACCTCGGCTGCGGCACGGGCATCGTCAGCACCCGCATCGCCGCCGCCCGCCCGGGGCTGCGCGTGCTCGGCGCGGACACCTCGTACGGGATGGCCGCCATGGCGCGCTCCCGGGGGACCCCGGTGGTCCTCGCCTCCGGGACCCGGCTCCCCTTCCGCTCGGGTTCGCTCGACGCGGTCGGTGCGGTCTGGCTCCTGCACCTGCTGCGCTCACCGGGCCTGGTGGCCGCCGTGATCGCCGAGGCCGGGCGGGTGCTGCGGCCCGGCGGGGTGTTCGTCACCACGGTCGACAAGGACTCCGCCCACGACGTGGGCAGCGACATCGACGCGGTGCTCGCCGAGCACCTCACCGCCACCCCCGCCGACTCCGCCCAGGCCGTGACCGGCCACGCGGCGGCGGCGGGCCTGCACTCCGCCGGCGAAGCCCTCTTCACCGGCCACGGCCAGGGCCGCACCCCGCGCGGGGCCGCCACCGCGCTGCTCGCCGGGCGGTACGCCTCCCGGGTCCACCCGCGCGGGATCACCCCGCGCGAGCTCGCGGACCGGCTGGAACTCCTGCCCGGACCGGACACCCCGCGCGCGGAGCCGACGTACCGGCTGCGCGGCTTCGTACGGCGCTGACGGGACTAGCGGGGCTGACGGGACTGACGGCACTGACGGGTGGGGCAGGGGCGGCCGGGGCGAGCGCCTCTGCCCCTGCCCCCGCCCCGCCCTCAGACGGGCTCCAGCCGCCACCACTGCGCCGGGGAGTCGGTGTCCTCGCACTGCCGGGCCCGGCCCTCCGCGTCCGCCTCCAGCGGCAGACCGCTGATGGCGGCGATCAGCGAGACCACGCCGGGGTCGTCGAGGTGCTCCTCCACGACCCACTCCTGTGCCCCGAACGCGTTCGCCTTCCACACCTGGACCCGGGTGCCGCTCTCGGTCGACGCGTTCGCGACATCGAGCCGCTTGCCGTTGTGAACGCTGACCAGGTGGAAGATCCCGCCGCCGCTGTGCACCGGGGTGATCTCCCACCGCCGGGCCGCGGCCGGTTCGCCGTCCGGCCCGACGCGGACCCGGTTGCCGCTCTCGACCTGGAGCAGCAGCCCGCTCGCGGCATTGCGGATCAGGTACACGCCGTCGGGTGCCCTCGTCTCTCTCACCGGCCGCTCAGTAGTCGAACGAGGCCGGGTCGGGACCGATCCGGCGGCCCGCCCCACCCGCGCCGAGCGCGTCCAGTACGGCCACGTCGTCGGCGTCCAGCTCGAAGCCGAAGACGTCCAGGTTCTCCCGGATCCGCGCCGGGGTCACGGACTTCGGGATCACGACGTTGCCCAGCTGCAGGTGCCAGCGCAGGACCACCTGCGCGGCCGAGCGGCCGTGCTTGGCGGCGATCGTGGTGATGGCGGGCAGGGTGAGCAGGCCCTTGCCCTGGCCGAGCGGGGACCAGGCCTCGGTGGCGATGCCCAAGCGCGCGTGCAGGGCGCGCAGTTCGGCCTGGGGGAGCAGCGGGTGCAGCTCGATCTGGTTCACGGCCGGGACCAGGGAGCTCTCCGCGCCGAGCCGCTCCAGGTCCGCGGGGCGGAAGTTGGACACGCCGACGGCCTTGGCGCGGCCGCTCCGCGCGATCTCCTCGAAGGTCTTCCAGATGGCGAGGAAGTCGTCGCGCATCGGGCGCGGCCAGTGGATCAGGTACAGGTCGATCTCGTCGAGGCCCAGCTTGGCGAGCGAGGCGTCGAACTCGCGCAGCACGTTGTCCCGGCCCCAGGTCTCGGACTTCCCGTTCCACAGCTTGGTGGTGACGAAGAGCTCCTCGCGCGGCACCCCGGCGGAGGCGATGGCCTTGCCGGTGCCCTCCTCGTTGCCGTAGACGGCTGCCGTGTCGATGCTCCGGTAGCCCGCCTCCAGTGCGGTACGGACGGCCTGCTCCGCCTCGGCGTCCGGAACCTGCCAGACGCCGAAGCCGAGCTGGGGCATGAGCGTGCCGTTGTTGAGCTTGATGCCGGGGACCTGGTTCACGTCGGTCGTTCCCTCTGGTCGTCGCTGGTGCGGGTGCTGGCGGCTGCCGGCGGGCGGTACGGATGCTGGGACGCAGGCCCGTACGACCGGCGTCAACCGGGCCCCGGCGTGGCCTATTCCCGCCGTACGGGTGAATCCGCACGGCGGGAAGAGGCACGCGGCGCTACGCCCCGAGGTAGGCCTCCCGGACCAGCGCGTTGGCCCGTACCTCGGCGGCCGTGCCCTCGGCGAGCACGGTGCCCAGGTCCAGGACGACCACCCGGGTGCAGAGGTCCATCACGAAGGCGACGTTGTGCTCGACGAGCAGCACCGCGCAGCCCTCCTCCTCGGCGAGCCGGCGCACGACCGCCGCGAGCTGCTCGCGTTCGGGCGCCGACATGCCCGACGCCGGCTCGTCCAGGAGCAGCACCCGGGGCGGATCGGCCACGGCGCGGGCCAGCTCCACCATCCGGGCCCGGCCCACCGGCAGACCGCCGGCGTACGAGTTCCCGAGCGCGCCGATGCCGCAGTCGGCCAGCACCCGGGCGGCCCGCTCCCGCCGCTCGCGCTCCCGGCGGCGCCGGGTGGGCGAGGCGACCAGATCGGCGGCGAAACCGCCGCCCCCGCCCCGCCACTCCTGTGCGACGAGGACGTTGTCGGCCACGCTGAGCTGCCCGAACAACTGCTGGCGCTGGAAGGTCCGGCGCATCCCGTGCCGGGCCAGCCAGACGGGCGAGCGTCGCGTGACGTCCACCCCGTCGAGCAGCATCCGGCCCTGGTCCGGCCGCCGGATCCCGGACAGGACGTCGAACAGGGTGGTCTTCCCCGCCCCGTTCGGCCCGATCAGCCCGCACACCTCGCCGGCCCGGATCCCGAGGTCCACGCCCGTCAGCGCCTTCACCCCGCCGAACCGGACACTGACGCCGCGGGCCTCCAAGACGTACTCGCCCGTGCTCATGTCGCCATCCCCAGGTAGGCCTCGGTCAACCGGTCCGCCTCCACCTCGGAGCGCGGGCCGCACCAGGAGACCCGGCCTTGCGAGAGGTAGGCGACGGTGTCGGCGATCCCGAGGATCTCGGCCGCCTTCTCCTCCACCAGCAGCAGCGCGGTCCCGGCTGCGCGGAGCTCCATGAGCAGCCCGTACACCTCGTCCACCACGCGCGGGGCGAGCCCGAGCGAGGGCTCGTCCGCGATCAGCACCGCGGGCGGCCGCTGCAACAGGGGGGCGAGGGCCAGCATTTGCTGTTCCCCGCCGGACACTGACCCGGCGGCGACCGAGCGTCGATCGCGCAGCCGGGGGAACCGGTCGTAGACGGCGTCCCGTTCCCCGGCGTCCCTGAGGTAGAGGGCGAGGTTCTCGTCGATGCTGAGCGAGGGGAAGATCCCCCGCCCCTCGGGCGCGAGCAGCACCCCGGCCCGGGAGCGGCCCACGGCGCCGTCGCGGGTGGCGTCCCGCCCGCCCACGTGGACGGTCCCGCCGACGACGGCCAGCGCTCCGGCCGCCACCCGGCAGGCGGTGCTCTTCCCGGCCCCGTTGGGCCCGAGCACGGCGAGGATCTCGCCCTTCCGGACGACGAGGTCGACCCCGTGCAGCACGAGCCCGCCGTCGTACCCGGCGGTCACCCCGCGCAGTTCCAGTGCGGGGGGCTCCGCGGACGGCTCCGCCGGTGGCGCCGGGTCGTGGCCGTCCGCGCGTGCCTGCCCGGCGGGCGGCAGGTCCCCCACCCCGCCCTTTCCCGAAACCGGGGCGCTGCCCCAGCCCCCGGCGAGAGGAGCCCCTCCGGCGTTCGAGGAGCGGGGGTCCGGGAGCGGAGCCCCCGAAGGGGTCCGGGGCGCAGCCCCGGTTCCGGGAAGGGGCGGGGCGGGGGAAGGCCCCGCAGGGCCCGCCCCGGCTCCGCCACTGACCCGTGCCGCGGGAACGGCTGCGGCTCCGGCCAAGGCGACGGCCCCGCCCGGGGAAGCCGCCCGCCGCCGTGCGAGCCGTACCGGCACCGCCGCGCAGTACCCGTCGGGATCGTTGGCCAAGGCCAATCCCGCCAGGCCGAACAGGATCACCGGCAGGTGCGCCGACTCCGTCACGTAGTCCGCCATCAGCCGCGGAGCGACCGCGAAGACCAGCCCCGCCACCACCGCGTACTGCGGCCGCCGCACACCCGCCGCCACGACCACCGCCAGCCACACCAGCCCGGTCATCGCCGTGAAGTCCGTAGCGGTGATGCGGGTGTTGTAGGAGGCGTACATCACGCCCCCGAAGCCGGCCAGCCCCGCCGACAGTGTGAACAGCAGCAGTTTCGTCCGCAGCACGGACACCCCGGAGGCCATCGCGGCCGCGGGAGCCGACCGTACGGCGAGCATCGCCCGGCCCGAGGGGGAGTTCCGCAGGGCGCTCAGCCCGGCGGCGACCGCCGCGACCAGGACGACCAGTGCCACCCCCAGCGCCCGGTCGTCGGAGAGGTCCACCGGCCCGACGACCGGACGCGGGATCGACCACCCCGAGTCCCCGTTGCGCAGCCACCGCATCTGGAAGAGCACCTGGTCCGCCAGGAAGGCCAGGGCCAGCGTCGCCAGGGCCAGGGAGCGCCCGCCGAGCCGTAGCGCGGGCAGGGCGACCAGGGCTCCCAGGACGGCGGCCGCGCACGTGCCGACCACCAGCGCCGCGAAGAACGGCCACCCGCGGCTCATCAGCAGTCCGGCCACCAGCGCGGCCCCGGTCACGAAGGTGCCCTGGGCCAGGGACACCATCGCGCCGAGCCCGGTGACCACGGTGAAGGACATGAAGACCAGGGCCAGCGCGAGCCCTTGGGCGAGGAGCCCGCTCCAGAAGGGGGTGGTCACGGTGTAGAAGGCCGTGCCCAGCAGAACCGAGCCCGCGGCCCACACGCCCCACCGCCTTCCCCACGCGGCCCCGGCCAGATGGTCCGGCGAGGCCACGTCGACGGCGGCGGTCCCGGCGGCCCGGGCCCGTCGGGTGAGCACGAGCAGCCCGCCGAAGAGGATCAGGAAGGGCACGGCCGTCCTGAACCCGGTGATGGAGTCGGCGAAGGACGCGTAGCCGACGACGAGGTTCTGCAGTACCCCGAGCCCCAGCCCGCCCGCGAAGGCCAGCGGCACGGAGGCGAACCGCCCGATCACGGCCGCGGTGGCCGACACGAAGAGGAACAGGGTGAAATCGTGCGCGGACAGCCCCAGCAGCGGAGTGGCCAGCACCCCCGCCAGCCCGGCCAGCCCGGAGGCGATCATCCACGCCACCGAGGACAGCCGGTCGGCGTCGATCCCGCGCAGCTCGGTGAGCGAGCGGTTGTCGACGGCGGCCCGCAGCCGCAGCCCCAGCCGCGTGTGCCGCATCAGCACCCACAGGGCCACCGCGACCAGGGCCGTGGCCACCCAGGTGATCAACTGGTCGGAGTCGATGCCCACGTCGGCGGTGAGCTGCCAGGACGTCGCGGGGCTCGGGCCGACCCCCGGCAGCCCGAACTGGTTCTCCGCCGGCTTGAGCGGTGCTCCCGCGTCCGTCAGGAGCTCCACCGTCCACAGCCCGGCCGCCGGCAGGGCCACCAGCAGCCCGATGGTGGCCACGATCTGCGCCGTCTCGCCGACCTGCGCGAGCCGCCTGAACATCAGCCGGTCCAGCGCCCAGCCGAGCCCGGGCGCGAGGACGAGCACCACCAGCAGCGCCGCCGGGACGGCCGGCCAGCCGAGCCCGGAGTGCAGTTCGTAGAAGGTGAGCGCGGACAGGTAGGCGGTGGCCCCGTGCGCGAAGTTGAACAGCCCGGACGCCGAGTACGACAGCACCAGCCCGGTGGCGAGCAGTGCGTACAGGGCGCCGGACACCAGACCGCTCAGTACGAAGGCGAGCAGATCTCCCATGCTGTTTCCCGCACCCCTACTTGAAGGGGATGGGCTCGTAGCACTTGAACGGTACGGAGACCTCGTACGCGCCGTTCTTCAGCTGGACGAGCGCCCCGCAGCCGAAGCTGTCCTTCTGCCCCTTGGGCTCCGCGCGGTTGCCGACGAGGGTGTCGGTGTCGGAGAAGCCCTGCGCGGCGGCCTGGAAGGACTCGACGGTCAGGTCCTTGCCGGCCTTCTGCGCGATGGACACGAACAGGTCGGCCGACATGTACCCGGTCAACATGTGCATGTTGAGCGGCACCTCCAGCCCGCCCGACGCGGTCTTGATGTCGGCCTTGAACTGGGCCATCTTCGGGTTCGTCGACTCGAACGGCTCGAACTGCAGCAGGACGTGCACGCCGTCGAGGGCCTGCTTGGTGGCGTCCTGGGCGAGCAGACCCGGGTCGTAGTCGGTCGGGTCGGAGAGCAGCCCCTTGTACCCGCTGCGCTTGAGCGAGGTGAACAGCCCGATGTTGTTGGGGGTCTGCATGACGGAGACGACCGCGTCCGGGGCCTTGCCGCCGTTGCTCTCCAGGATCTCCTTGACGTACGCCGACCAGTCGCTCGGTACGGCGGTGCCGGGCACCGAGGCCTTGGCGTAGGCGACCTTGAACCCGGCGCTGGTGAAGCCCTGCTGGAAGGTGCGCACACCGAACTTTCCGGCGTCGCTGTCGTTGGCGATGATCGCGACCGACTTGCCCGCGGCGCCGCCGAGGATCTGGCCGATGCCTTCGGGCCAGGTCTGGTTGATGGTGCCGCCGGGGGTGGGGACGAGGCAGCCGTTGAACCCGTAGATGTACTTGGGTCCGCAGAAGGAGGGCAGCGTGCCCCAGCCGAAGGTGGGCACCTTCTCCTGCTCCAGGAAGTCGGCGCCGGTGAAGGTGACCGAGCTCATGGGGGAGACCGCGAAGACCTTGTCCTGCTGGACGAGTTTGCGGGCGGCGGCCAGGTTCTTGGCGGGGTCCTGCCCGTCGTCCTCGGCACCGATGTAGTCGATCTTGCGCCCGTTGATCCCGCCCTCGGCGTTGGCTCTCAGGTAGCGGGCCTTCGCCCCGAGGTCGGTGGCCTTCTTGCTGTAGCCGCTGGCGCTGGTCATCGACACGATGCCGCCGACCTTGATCGAGTCGGCGCTCACCCCGCGGGAGTTGCCGGCGGTTCCCGGCTTGTCGGGGGAGGCGCTGTTGGAGGCGGAGTTGCAGGCGGAGACGAGCGCGAGCGCCGCCGCCGCGGCGGCCAGGGTGCGGATCGGTCGCAACATGTGTGGATCCCCTCCGGTCGGAATCCCCGCATTCTGTGCGCGACCTGACGCATCGTCAATATCGACGACAAGTAAAGTGACGGCCCGTCAGGTAACGGTTCGGACCGTTGATGCGATCGCGGCGCAGCGCGCCCGTCAGGACGGGTAGAGGTCTGCCACCTCCTTGGCGTAGGCCTTCTCTATGGCCCGCCGCTTCAGCTTCAGCGAAGGCGTCAGCAGCCCCCGCTCCTCGGTGAACTGCTCGGCCAGGACGCGGAACGTGCGGATCGACTCGGCCTGCGAGACCAGGGTGTTGGCCGCCACCACCGCCCGCCGGACCTCCGCCGTCAGATCGGGATCGAGCACCAGGTCCGACGCCGGGAGCTGTGGCCGGCCGCGCATCGCCATCCAGTGCGCGACCCCCTCGGGGTCCAGGGTGAGCAGGGCCGCGATGTACGGCCGGTCGTTGCCCACCAGGACGCACTGCGAGACGAGCGGGTGCGAGCGGACCCGCTCCTCCAGGGCGGCCGGGGCGACGCTCTTGCCGTTGGAGGTCACCAGGATCTCCTTCTTGCGCCCGGTGAGCGTGAGGTACCCGTCCGGGTCGAGGCGCCCGAGGTCCCCCGTCGCCAGCCAGCCGTCCCGCAGGACGGCCTCGGTGGCCGGCGCATCGTTCAGGTACCCGGAGAAGACGTGGGCGCCGTACAGCCAGATCTCCCCGTCCTCGGCGATGTGCACCGTACCGCCCGGGATCGGCCGCCCGACGGTGCCGTACTTGGTGGCCCCGGGCGGGTTCGCGGTGGCCGCCGCGCAGGACTCGGTGAGCCCGTAGCCCTCGAAGACCGTGACCCCGGCGCCGTCGAAGAACAGCCCCAGCCGGCGCGACATCGCGGAGCCGCCCGACATGGCGTACCGCACCCGGCCGCCCAGCGCCTCGCGGACCTTCCCGTACACCAGCTTCTCGAAGAGCTGGTGCTCCACGCGCAGCTTCGCCGAGGGTCCCGGCCCGGTACCGAACGCCTTCTCCTCGCGCGCCTCCGCGTACCGTACGGCCGTTTCCACCGCCCGGTCGAAGGGCCCCGACCGGCCCTCGGTCTCCGCCTTGCGGCGGGCGGCGGCGAAGACCTTCTCGAAGACGTACGGCACCCCGAGCACGAACGTCGGCCGGAACGCGGCGAGGTCCGGGAGCAGTTCGGCCGCCGCCAGCACCGGCTGGTGCCCGAGCTTGACCCGGGCGCGGACGGCCGCCACCTCCACCATCCGCCCGAAGACGTGGGCGAGCGGCAGGAACAGCAGGGTCGAGGGCTGCTCGCCGGGCCCGGCCCGGAAGACGGGCTCCCAGCGGGTCACCATCGTGTCGGCCTCGAACATGAAATTGCCGTGGGTCAGCACACAGCCCTTGGGGCGGCCGGTGGTCCCCGAGGTGTAGATGACGGTGGCCGTCGCGTCGGGCGTCACGGCGCTGCGGTGGCGGTGCACGACGTCCTCGGCGACCCGGAGGCCGTCCCGCACGAGCCCGTCCACGGCGCCCGCGTCCAGCTGCCACAGCAGGCGCAGCCTCGGCAGCCGCTCGATCACCGACCCGACGGTCATGGCCTGGTCCTCGTCCTCCACCACGCAGGCCGTGCACTCGGAGTCGTAGAGGATCCAGTGCACCTGCTCGGCGGAGGACGAGGGGTAGACGGGAACCGGCTGGGCGCCGATCGCCCACAGGGCGAAGTCGAAGAGCGTCCACTCGTACCGGGTACGGGACATGATCGCGACCCGGTCCCCGAAGCGGATGCCCTGCGCCAGCAGGCCCTTGGCCAGCCCCAGCACCTCGGAGGCCAGCTCGCCGGAGGTCACGTCCCCCCAGACCCCGCCCGACTTGCGGCCGAGCACGACCCGGCCTGGGTCCTCGCGTGCGTGCAGGAAGACGGCGTCGGCCAGACCTCCGACGGGTGAGCCCGTGACGACCGGTGCGACGGTGATCTCGTGCAAGGCCCGCTCCTCTCCGTACGGCGCGGAGACGCTATCCCAACCCTCCCCGCACGTGATCACGGAAGGGAGACCTCCACAAGACCTCCCCAGCGGCGTGTCCGGGCCGACCGTTTCAGCCGTCCGGGGTGAGGGGACCGGGTCCGGGCCGCGCTCGGGGAACGGCGGAAGGACGGGCAGGGGGCTCCGCCCGCGCGGCGGCACCCCGCAGCGGCATCCCGCAGCCGCTCCCGGGGCGGAGCGCGAGCGGGAGGCGAGCCGCGGCCACCTGGCGAGGCGGCCCGGCGGGGGAGCGGGGGAGCGGGGAGCGGGCCCGTACTACGGCTACGCGGCCCGCGTCAGCCGGTCCGCCCCCGAGAGGATCGCCGCGGCCAGTGCCTCCGCGGCAGCGGAACCGCGGGATCCCCGCAACAGCGCGAACTCCACCGTCCCGAGCTCCGGCAGGCCGCCCACCCGGACCAGTCCCGGCGGGATCAGCCCCCGGGTATGGGCCATCACGCCCAGCCCCGCCCGCGCCGCCGCGATCAGACCGCTCAGGCTGCCGCTCGTACAGGCGATCCGCCACGGCCGCCCGTCCGCCTGCAACACGTCGAGCGCCCGCGCCCGCGTGATCCCCGGCGGCGGGAAGACGATCAGCGGAACGGGCCGGTCCGGGTCCACCCGCAGCCCCTCCGCCCCGATCCACACCATCCGGTCCCGCCACACCAGCCGGCCCCGTTCGTCCCCGTCCCCGCGCCGTTTGGCGAGTACGAGGTCCAGCCGTCCCGCGTCCAGCCGTTCGTGCAGGGTCCCCGAGAGCTCCACGGACAGCTCCAGTTCCACTTCGGGGTGCTCGTGCCGGAACGCCTCCAGGATCTCCGGCAGCCGGGTCAGCACGAAGTCCTCCGAGGCGCCGAAGCGCAGCCGGCCCCGGATCCGGGGCCCCGCGAAGAAGGCCGTCGCGCGCTCGTGCGCCTCCAGGATCGAGCGGGCGAAGCCGAGCAGCGCCTCACCGTCCTCCGTGAGTTCCACGCTGTGCGTGTCGCGGAGGAAGAGGGGCCGGCCGGTGGCCTCCTCCAGCCGGCGCACGTGCTGGCTGACCGTGGACTGGCGGACGCCGAGCCGGGCGGCGGCCTGCGTGAAGCTCAGGGTCTGGGCGACGGTGAGGAAGGTGCGCAGCTGAACGGGGTCGTACACACCGCCCAGCCTACCCCTGTCATCACATTCCGTGATGACAGTCAGAGCGGTGTGCGGGTTTCCCGATCACCGCCCCGCCCCCGAGAATCAAAATGAAGGGAAATCCGTCCCATCCCGTCAGGCCTCGCCCCCTCCCGCCCTGCCTCCCGCCGACCCGGCAAGTGAGCACCCCATGCGCCGCCCGCACCTCCCCGCCCGGCTCCCGGTGGACCCGTTCATCATGGGTCTGCTCGCCACCGTCGGCCTCGCCGCCCTGCTGCCCGCCCGCGGCGCGGCCGCCTCCGTGGCCGAGGCCGCCTCCACCGCGGCAGTGGCCCTGCTCTTCTTCCTCTACGGCGCCCGGCTCTCCACCCGCGAGGCCCTCGACGGCATGCGCCACTGGCGGCTCCACCTCACCGTGCTCGCCGCCACCTTCCTGCTCTTCCCCCTCCTGGGCTTCGCCGCGCACGCGCTGGTCCCGACCGTCCTCACGCCGCCCCTCTACAGCGGCCTGCTCTTCCTCTGCCTGGTCCCCTCCACCATCCAGTCCTCCATCGCCTTCACCTCGATCGCCCGCGGCAACGTCCCCGCCGCGATCTGCGCGGGCTCCTTCTCCAGCCTCGTCGGCATCTTCCTGACCCCCCTCCTCGCGGCCGGCCTGCTCGGCAACAGCGCGGGCGGCTTCTCCCCCGACTCGCTGGTGAAGATCGTCCTGCAGCTCCTCCTGCCCTTCGTCCTCGGCCAGGCCCTGCGCCCCTGGGCCGGCGGCTTCCTCGTCCGCAACAAGAAGGTCCTCGGCCGCGTCGACCGCGGCTCGATCCTGCTCGTCGTCTACACCGCCTTCAGCGCGGGCATGGTCGCCGGGATCTGGCGCCAGGTCAGCCTCCCGCGCCTCGGCGGTCTGATGGCCGTGGAGGCGGTCGTCCTCGCGCTGATGCTGGCGGCCACCTGGTACGGGGCCAAGCGCCTCGGCTTCACCCGCGAGGACCGGATCGCCATCCAGTTCGCCGGGTCGAAGAAGAGCCTGGCCGCCGGACTCCCCATGGCCAGCGTGCTGTTCGGTGCCCAGGCGAGCCTCGCCGTGCTGCCGCTGATGCTCTTCCACCAGATGCAGCTGATGGTCTGCGCGGTACTGGCGCGCCGCCGCGCGCGGGACCCGCAGGCTCCCCAGGACCAGCACGCCCCGCACGCCCCGCACGCCCCGCAGGCCACGGAGCAGCCGGAACTCGCCGCCGGGCATGTGGCGGAGGTCTCGCACACCCCCCAACACCCGGTCCCGCAGGCCCGGTAACGTGCGGCGGTGACCTGGATACGCCCGCTCTCCGCCCATGCCCCGCGCCCCTGCACCCTGGTGGTCTGCCGGGGCTGCTGTTGCGGCGACCCCCGCAAGAACCCCGGCACCGACCACGCGGGACAGCTGGCCCGGCTGCGCGAGGCCGCGGCGGCCTCCGGCGGGCGCCTGGCCGTCCGTACGAGCGACTGCCTCGGCCCGTGCGCGCAGGCCAACGTCATCGTGGTCCAGCCCACCACGGAGGCCCGCCGCCGGGGCGCCCGAGCAGTCTGGTTCGGCTGGGCCCTGGACGACACCGCCACCGACGAGGTCATCGCCTGGGCCGAAGAGGGCGGCCCCGGGGCCACCCCGCTCCCGGCGACGCTCGACCTGCACCGCATCGACCCCCCGGAGCCGAAGCCGGCCGAGCCCGTCTCCCGCCGCGGCCGCCGCAAGCGCTGATCGGGGCCATCGAAGCCCCGCCGGGCACCGAGCACACCGGCGCCGCGGTCATGGCCGACGAGTGACCCGTGCGGGGGAGGGGCGGGGACCCGCACCACGGCCCCCGCCCCTCCCGCGGCTGCCGGACGGCGGTTCACGCCCCGCGGCTCACGCCGTCAGATCGATCCGCTCCTCGCCCGCGTAGATGTTCATGTCCCCGCCCCGCAGGAACCCGACCAGGGTCAGCCCCGACTCCAGCGCCAGGTCCACCGCGAGCGAGGACGGAGCGGATACGGCCGCCAGCACGGGGATGCCCGCCATCACGGCCTTCTGCGCCAGCTCGAAGGAAGCCCGCCCCGACACCAGCAGGACCGCGCCGGCCAGCGGCAGCCGCCCGGCTTGCAGCGCCCGCCCGACGATCTTGTCCACCGCGTTGTGCCGGCCCACGTCCTCCCGTACGTCGATCAGCTCGCCCCCCGCCGAGAACAGCCCGGCGCCGTGCAGGGCGCCCGTGCGCTCGAAGACCTTCTGCTCCGCGCGCAGCCTGTCCGGCAGCTCTCCGAGGAGCCGCGCGCTCACCCGTACGGGATGGTCCGCGAGCCCCGGGAACCGGGTCGCCGTGCGGACCGCGTCCAGGCTGGCCTTCCCGCACAGGCCGCACGAGGAGGTGGTGTAGACGTTCCGCTCCAGCGTGATGTCCGGCACCGGAACTCCCGCGGCGAGCTGCACGTTCACTACGTTGTAGGTGTTCGTTCCGTCCTCGGCGGCGCCCTCGCAGTAGGTCACGGCCCGGACGTCCGACGCCGAGGCGAGCACTCCCTCGCTGGCCAGGAAGCCCACGGCCAGCGCGAAATCGTCACCCGGGGTGCGCATCGTGATGGCCAGCGGCTTGCCGTTCAGCCGTATCTCCAGCGGTTCTTCGGCCACAAGCGTGTCCGCCCGGGCCCCCACGACGCCGTTCCGGATCCGGACGACGCGACGGCGTTCGGTGACCCGTCCCATGTGATCAGTCCACCCGTTCTGTCCTCGTCCTACGCCTGGAGCACCCATTCTCCCGGATCCGCTTCGGGCACCTTCCCGGCCGGCCGCCCCTCGGGAAGCTCCAAATTCCGGGCACTGAATCCTGTCGGGTCACGCGCCCTTGTACCCATGAGTAGCAGGCGAAGCTGTTAAATCCTGACTGCCTTACAAGGGGGGACCCCGCCCATGACCGGTTCACGCGTGGTGGCGCTAGGGCACTACCAGCCCTCGAAGGTGCTCACCAACGAGGACCTCGCCGCCATGGTGGACACCAACGACGAGTGGATCCGGTCCCGCGTCGGGATCAAGACCCGGCACATGGCCGGACCCGACGAGCCGGTCGACGAGCTGGCCTACCAGGCCGCAGGCAAGGCGCTCGCGAGCGCCGGTCTGACCCCGGACGACATCGACCTCGTCCTCGTCGCCACGTCCACCGCGATCGACCGTTCTCCCAACATGGCCGCCCGCGTCGCGGCCAAGCTCGGGATGGGCTCCAGCCCCGCCGTGATGGACATCAACGTCGTCTGCTCGGGCTTCACCCACGCCCTGGCCACCGCCGACCACGCGATCCGGGCCGGCGCCGCCACCCGGGCCCTGGTCATCGGCGCCGACAAGATGACCGAGATCACCGACTGGAGCGACCGCACCACCTGCGTCCTGACCGGCGACGGCGCAGGCGCGGCCGTGGTCGAGGCCTGCGAGGACCCCGGCATCGGCCCGGTCCTGTGGGGCTCGGTCCCGTCCATGGGCAACGCGGTCCGCATCGAGGGTTCGCCCCCGGTCTTCGCCCAGGAGGGCCAGTCCGTCTACCGCTGGACCACCAGCCAGCTCCCCCCGCTCGCCCGCAAGGTCTGCGAGAAGGCCGGGATCACCCCCGAGGACCTGGCCGCGGTCGTCCTGCACCAGGCGAACCTGCGGATCATCGAGCCGCTCGCCGCGAAGATCGGCGCCGTCAACGCCGTCGTCGCCCGCGATGTCATCGACTCCGGCAACACCTCGGCCGCCTCCATCCCGATGGCCCTGTCCAAGCTGATCGAGCGCGGCGAGATCCCCTCCGGGGCGCCCGTCCTCCTCTTCGGCTTCGGCGGCAACCTCTCCTACGCAGGCCAGGTCATCCGCTGCCCGTAACGCCTCGGCCGGAGCCCGCGGCGGTTCTCCGTCGTGGGCTCGGCGCCGGTCGAGGGCGCGACGGCGCCGCCGACGCGGCCACGAGCGCCACGACCAGCGCGGTCGGCTGTCAGGCCGCGAGGACGACCGGTGGGCGGGCGGGCGCGTCCCTGCCGCCCCCGGTCCGCGAGACGTGGCGTCTCGACCCGGCCCGTGCGCCCGGCCCCGGACATGCCCGCAGGTCAGCGCGGCGCGTCGGACCCGGCCCGGGCGAAATACCTGGTCGGAACCCCGCTGAACCTTTGCTATTGTTGTCCATGTCGCCGCGGGAAACCGGGGCCACCACCTAGTCCGGGTGGCGGAATGGCAGACGCGCTAGCTTGAGGTGCTAGTGCCCTTTATCGGGCGTGGGGGTTCAAGTCCCCCCTCGGACACAGAGGTCAACCGACCAAACAGAGCCGCTCAAAGCGACGTAATGTCGCTTTGAGCGGCTCTGTTGTTGTACGCACCGGCAGGCGCCCGCACCGGCGGAAAGCCAAGCGCGGCGTTCGCGTTCAGCGGGCGGCACCCCGGGGGACGGCGAAGTCGGTCAGCCGGGCCGAGCCCGGCGCGAGCTCCTGCCAGGGACCGGGGCAGGCGAGCACCGCGATCGCGGACGTCGGGAACTTCTCCGACAGGCGGTCGATCGCTCCGGCCTCCGCGCCTTCCGCGCCGTCCACGGCCTTCCGGGCGAGGCTGAGGGCCAGATCCTCCAGGCCCGGGTTGTGGCCGACGAGCAGGAGCGTCCTCACCCCCTCCGGTACTTCGGACACCACCTCCAGCAGCTCATCCGGCTCGGCGGCGTACACCCGCTCGTCGAAGCGCACGGGGACCGCGGAGCCGAGCTGTCCGGCCGCCAGTGCCCAGGTCTCGCGGGCCCGCCGGGCGGTGGAACAGATGACCAGCGCGGGGACACAGCCCGCGTCGCGCAGCCAGCGGCCCGCCGCGGGCGCGTCCCGCAGACCGCGCGGGCCGAGCGGCCGCTCGTGGTCCGCGACGTCGGGCCAGGCGGACTTGGCGTGGCGCAGCAGCACCAGGCGGCCGACGGACCCCGCGCTCATGTGTTCAGCCTCATGGCCTCAGCCTCGCACGGTCCACCGGACCGGGCAGCGTTCTCCGGCACTCAACGGGCCCTCCGGTGGTGCGGCCCGCGGGTTTTCCGCCCGAGCATTCGGGCAGGGGCGGTACGAGACCCGCTGCAAGCGTCGGCCCGGCTGTGGAAGGGAGGCGACGTTCGCATGACCGAAGGCGCGGCCCCCTACCTTTCCTCGGCCCGGGTCACCGTGCTCCGGGTGTACCCCGGTGACCCGCCGTTCCGCATCGTGGAGATCGACGGCCAGGTGGCCAGCACCGCCACGTCCATGACGGACGTGATCCTGACCGCCGCGGCAGCCGGCATCACGATCCACGACCTGGACGACCCGGGCGAGGTCCGTTGGGTCGGAGGCGGAAGGTTCCACTGGACGGGGTGATCTGCTGCGTTTTGCCGCTGTGGGATCGTCCGTGGCGGGAACGTCCCGGCCATTGCCCTCGTGCCGGGGGGTAGGCGAAGATCGGCCGGGAATCTTCGCCCTCGGGAGGGTACGCGTGTCCGAAGTCAAGGCCGAGCTGGACCGGTTGATGAACGTCTTCCTCGGCGCGTTCACCAATGCGGGAGGCGGGCGGCCGGATCTGGACGCCGTCCGCACGGTGTTCATCCCCCAAGGGATGATCATCAAGAACATCGGGGCCGAGCCCGTGATCTACGACCTCGACGGTTTCATCGAGCCGCGGGAGAAGATCCTCACCGACGGGACGCTGACGGAGTTCCGCGAATGGGAGGTCGCCGAGCGGACCGAGGTCTTCGGTTCGATCGCGCACCGGTTCAGCGAGTACCGCAAGTCCGGATACCTCGACGGCGCGTGGTTCGAGGGATCCGGCCACAAGACCACCCAGTACGTCCGTACGCCCGAGGGGTGGCGGATGAGCGCGATGGCCTGGGACGACGTCGCCCCGTAGGACGGTCCGGGTGTGCCGGACGGCGGCCCCCCGACAGCGCGCGACGAGCGGCCGCGATGCTCCGGGGATCCCATCCGGGACGGGGTACCGACTCCAGGAGTAGGCGCGTGTAGGGGTGTCGGGGGTCGGCGAGCACCTGTTGTGTCGGGCCCGACTCGACGATCCGGGAAGGGGTCCTGGAAGACCATCTGCACCTCGCGGGCCCGTGCGAGGCGGGGGGCCTTTCCGCGCGCGTGCTCGCCCCGGTCGCGGCCGTGGATCAGCACCCGGCCCCCGTCCGCGTGCTCCAGGCCCACCACGATGCGGGCCGTGGTCGTCTTGCCCGAGCCGGACTCGCCGACGATGCCCAGGGAGCCGCCCGCGGCCAGCCGGAACGACACGTCCTCCACCGCCCGGACGCTGCCGTAGGTCCGGTGCAGGCCGAGGACCTCCTGGACGGTTTTCGCCGCCGCGGTCGCGGTGCCGGCGCTCGTGCCAGTAGCGGTGCTCATGGGTGGAGTTCCTTCCGTTGTGTCCGCGCCCGCCCGCCCGCTCGTGCTCCTGCTCGGCGATCAGCTCGCCGTGGTGGCAGGAGGCGAGCCGGGCCGGTTGCCCGACTATCGGGAGCAGGGCCGGCGCCTCCCGCGTGCACACGTCGGTCGCGAGGACGCAGCGCGCGGCGAAGGGGCATCCGGTCAGCTCCTCCCGCAGGCTCGGCGGCCGGCCCTCGATCGCGGCGAGCCGCCCGCGGGGCGCGTCCAGGCGCGGGGTGGAGTTCAGCAGCGCGGCCGGGTAGGGGTGCCGGGGCCGGGCGAACAGCTCGGCGGCCGGGCCCGTTTCCACGATCCGGCCCGCGTACATCACGTACACCCGGTCGCTGATCGCGGCGGCGAGGCCGAGGTCGTGCGTGACGAACAGCAGGCCCGTTCCGAAGCGGTCGCGCAGGTCGCCGAGGAGGCCGATCACCTCGGCCTGGGTGGTGACGTCCAGTGCCGTGGTCGGTTCGTCGGCGAGGATCAGGGCAGGGTCGCCCATCAACGCGGCCGCGATCACGACCCGTTGCAGCATGCCGCCGGACAGTCGTCCGGGGTACGTGCGCAGCGCCTCCGCCGTGAGGCCGACGGCCTCCAGCATCGCCACCGCCCGGTCCTCGGCCACCGCCTCGGTCGCCTTGGCGTTCAGCCGCAGGCTCTCGGTGAGGAAGTCGCCGACGCGGCGCATCGGATTGACCGCCGCCCGGGGGTCCTGGAAGATCATGGCCGCCGTGCTGGTGCGCAGCACCCGCAACTGGCCCGGAGACATGGTGAGCACGTCGTCCCCGGCCACCCGCACCACGCCCTCCGTCCGGGCCCCGTCGGGGAGCAGCCGCAGCACGCTGCGCGAGGTGAGGCTCTTGCCCGAGCCGGACTCGCCGACCAGGGCCACGGTCTCCCGGGGGCCCACGGTGAGCCCGACGCCGTCGAGGACGGGCCGGACGGTGCCCGGCAGGTGCAGCCGCAGACCCTCGATCTCAAGGGTGTTCAGGGGTGTCGGTCTTGTCGGCGTTGTCATCGGGATCTCCTGGCTACCTTGTCGGCCCAGGCCTCGCCGACGACGTTGAACGCGACCACGGTCAGCACGATGGCCACACAGGGCACGATCGACGCGAGCGGGTAGCCGGCCTGGATGGCGGCGTTGCCGTCGAAGACCATGCGGCCCCAGTCGGGGGTCAGGGCCGGTACGCCCAGCCCGAGGAAGGCGAGGCCGGCCAGGTCGATCATGGCGTAGCCGAAGTTGATCGCGGATTGGGCGAGGACGACCGGCGCGATGGAGGGGACCACGTGGCGCAGGCAGATCTGCGCCCCCGAATGTCCTTGCACCCGGTAGGCCTCCACGTACGGGCGGGAGCGCTCGGCCAGTACGAGGGAACGCGTCAGCCGGCTGACGTAGGGCAGGTAGGCGATGGCCAGGGCGATGACGGGGCCGAGTCCAGCCAGCCGCCCCGCCAGGCGGCGGCGGTGCCGATCGCCACGCCGGCCACGGTGGAGAAGGCCACCACGCCGAGCGGGCCGAGGAGCGAGGTGCGGGCGCCGAGGGCCAGCCGGGAGAAGGTGTCGCGCCCGGAGGCGTCGACGCCGAGGAGGTGGTCGGCGGAAGGGCCCGCGAGGGCGTTGGCCAGGTCGACGGAGTTGGGATCGTAGGGCGCGATCCAGGGGGCGAACACCGCGACGAGCACGACGACGGCGACGAAGCCCGTACAGAACGGGGAGAGGGGGGCGCGGGAGGTCCGGAGCCGGGCGAGGCCCGGCCGGCGCACCAGGACGGAGCTCACGGGGCCTTCTTCGCGGGGCCGAGGGTGACCCGGGGACCGACCAGCGGATGGAGCAGGTCGACGACGAGGTTCACCGTCATGAACAGCGCGACCATGATGAGGGAGATGGCCTGCACGGTGGGGAAGTCCTTTGTGGTGGTGGAGAGTTCGAGGAGCTGGCCGATGCCGCCCACGCTGAACGCGGACTCCACCAGGACGGTGCAGACCAGCAGGGTGGAGACGATGAGCCCGCCGGTGGTGAGCACGGTGCCCAGTGCGTTGCGGAAGACGTGCCGGCGGATCACCTGGCGGGCGGATACGCCCCGGCTGCGGGCGACCGTGACGTGCTCCTGACCGAGGACTTCGAGCATCGCGGCCCGGGTGACCCGGGCGAGCATGCCGATCAGGTAGAGCGCCAGGGCGACGGCGGGCAGCGTCAGATGCCACAGCATCTGCCCGAACCCGTCACCGGCCCCGCCGGTGGGGAACCCAGCCCAGCTTGACCGCTAACAGGCCCTGCAGGAGCACCGCCGCGACGAACGACGGGGTCCCGATGGCGACGGTGGCCGTCACCAGGATCGCCGAGTCGGCGGCCCCGCCGCGGACGGCGCCGATCCAGCCGAGGAGCAGCCCGAACACGAGGACCAGTACGAGCGCCATCGAGATCAGCACCAGGGTGTTGGGCAGCCGGTCCGCGAGCAGCCGCGACACGTCGGTGCGGTACGTGATCGAGCGGCCGAAGTCCCCTTCCAGCACCTGGCCGAGCCAGCTCAGGTACCGCACCGCGAAGGGATCGTCCAGGTGGTAGTGCTCGTTGATCGCCCGCAGGGCCTCCGGGGAGGCCGAGCGGCCGGCCAGGAGGAAGCTCGCCGGGTTGCCCGGAGCCAGGTACAGCGCGCCGAAGATCACGAAGGAGGCGCCGAGCAGGGTGGCGGCCATCTCGGCCAGCCGCCGTACGGCGAAGCGCAGGAAACTCATCGGGCGGCCGCCCCGACATCCGCGGCCCACGGGTAGTACAGGTAGGAGATGGTGGTGGGCGCGCCGGTGATCCGCTTGTTCAGGAAGACGGCGGTCGGCCATTCGGCGACCGGGATCCACAAGGCGCGCTCCGAGTACGACCAGAACTATGCCGGCTACAGCGACCCGTCCTACGACGCGCTGACCGACGCCAAGCGCTTCTCGGCGGCCGTCGAACTCCAGAAGAAGGCCGCCGACCAGCTCCCCGCGGTCGCCAGCAGCGAGACGTCCTGGCCGATCGAACTGGTCGCCATGGTCAGCGTCTTGCCGGTGGCGCCGGCCTCCTCGACCATGCGCTTGGCCGCCTCGACGTTCTGCTCCGGGGAGGGCAGGCCGTCGAAGGCGGACGCGCGGATGTTCTCGGGGGCCCCGGCCCAGACCGCCCTGGTGGTGAGCGAGCTGGTGACGGTGCCCGCGCCGCCGAGCCCCGCCTTGACGAAGCCGCGGCGGTCCAGGGCCAGCGACAGGGCCCGGCGGACGCGGACGTCGCCGAGCGCGCCCTTCGTGCTCGTCACGTTGACGTTGACGGTGCTGAGGCCCTCGCCGAAGTAGAGCGTGCCGGCGCCGCTCGCGCGCAGCCGGTCGTAGCTCTCGGTGAGGATCAGGTAGCCGCCGTCGGCCTCACCGCTCAGCAGGGCGTTCGTACGGGCGTTGGGGTCGGTGAGGAAGGTGAAGACGGCCTTCGCGGACTTGGCCTTGGTGCCCCAGTAGCCGTCGAAGCGCTGGAGCTCGATCGACTGGCCCTTGTTCCAGGTGCCCAGCTTGAAGGGGCCGGTGCAGTCCAGACCACCGGTGGTGCCGTAGTCCTCGCCGGCCTTCTCCACCCCGGCCTTCGAGGACACGACGCCGGCGGCGGTCGCCATGTACTGGGGGAACTGCGAATCGGGCTGCTTCAGCTTGACCGTCACCTGGAGCGGGCCGGTCTTGGTGACCGCCTCGACGTTGGAGAAGTTGCTGTTCCAGGCGGCTCCGTTCTCCGGGTCCGTCTGGCGGCCCAGGCTGTAGACCGCGTCGTCGGCGGTCATCGTGCCGCCGTCGTGGAAGCGCACGCCCGGGCGCAGGTCGTAGACCCAGGTCAGGTCGGTGGGGTTGGTGGCCTTCTCGGCCAGCCCCGGAGCCGTCGTGAGCTGCGGGGTCCACCGCATCAGGCTTTCGCAGACGTTCGACAGGATCGTGTTCGCCGGGTAGTCGAAGGCCGAGATGTAGTCCAGCGTCGGCGGTTCCGCGTACACGGCCCAGGTGAAGGAGTCGAGCCCACCCGCGGTGGCCGGGGTGCCGGCGGACAGCTTGAAGGCCGCGTCCGGCCCGCTGCCGTCGCCCTTGGGCGGACCGGAACAGGCGGCGACCAGGCCGAGGGCGGACAGTGCGGCGACGGGCACTGCGTACCGGCGGCGGGCGGACCGGCGGGCGGATCGGCGGGCGGATCGGCGGGCGGATCGGCGGGCGGTGGAGACGCCGGCGGCGTCCGCGCGGGCGTCGGCGGGGGCGGAGGACCTGGCGGCTCTGGACCAGGGAAGGGATTTGGGCATCGGTGCTCTCTCTTCCATGCGGGGCGGGGAGGTACGGGCAGGCGGCGAGCGGGGCGAGGAGGGGGCTCGGGGCGGGCCGCCGGTCCGGGCACGGCGAAGGGGGCGAACCGGTCAGACGGTGCGGGCGGCCGCGGGGATCTGCTGGGTGATGCAGTGCACGCCGCCACCGCCGTACGCGATGACGCGCGAGCGGACTCCGACGACCTTGCGGCCGGGCAGCGCGGACGCGATGACGGCGAGGGCGCCCTCGTCCTCGGAGGTGCCGGCGACCGGGACGACGACCCCGCCGTTGGCGATGTAGAAGTTCAGGTAGCCGACCTCGGCCTCGGCCTCCTTGCCGTCGACCTCGACGCGGTTGCTCTGCGGCAGGTCGATGATCGTGAAGGGGCGGCCGGCGGCGTCGGTGGACCCCTCCAGGACGGCGCGGTTGACGCGCATGCGCTCGAAGTCGGGGTGGGCCGGGTCGCTCGGGAGCTGGACGACGACGGTGGCGGGGGCGACGAAGGCGCAGACGCCGTCCACGTGCCCGTCGGTCTCGGTGTCCAGCAGACCGCCGTACGGCAGCCAGATCACTTTGGTGACACCGAGGCGGGCGATGAGCTCGGCCTCGATCTCCGCCTTGGTCATGTCCGGGTTGCGGTTCGGGTGCAGCAGGCACTGCTCGGTGGTGATCAGCGTGCCCTCGCCGTCGACCGTGATCGCGCCGCCTTCGAGGATCATCCGGGAGTCGACGCGGTCCACGCCCAGGTGCGCCAGCAGGGCGGCGGCGATCTTGTCGTCGGTGTCGTAAGGGAAGTGCTTGCCGCCCCAGGCGTTGAAGCGGAAGTCCACGCCCGCCCGCCGCCCGTCCTGTCCGAGCACGAAGATCGGCCCGGAATCCCGGAACCAGGAGTCGTCCAGCGGGAGTTCGATCACCTCTACCCCCTCACCGCACAGGGCGCGGGCCTCGTCACCGCTGCCGGGCAGGGCGACCATGGTGACCGGCTCGAAGGCGGCGATCGCGTGGGCGACGTGGGCGTACTCGACCTTCACCTCGTCGAACACGCCGCCCCACAGCTCCTGCCGGGTCGGCCACGCCATCAGGCAGCCCTCGTGGTCCGTCCACTCGGCCGGCATGCGGAAACTTGCCATGATCCACTCCTGTTTGAAAATTCAGTCAGTGTTGGAAGGGATGTCCGCATGTTTCACCGAACTGAAAATTCAGTCAATGGCTCGGCCGAGCTGATGCGGAATCGGTCACACCGCGTATCGAGCCGGGTGTGACAGAGGGTCGTGGGCCCTCTGACCGGCGTGATCGCGGCGTCAGCGCCGGAAAGGGGTGCCTGATGTTACGGTCAGGAAAAGCCCCAGGTGACGGAGTCGACGGGTAGAGTGACCCTTCGTGTCAGACCGTCGAACGGAAATACTCAGAGCAGCCACGCGAGTGATCGCGCGCCGCGGCGTGCGCGGACTCCGCGTGGGGGAACTGGCCGCCGAAGCGGGCGTGTCCACCTCGCTGATCTACTACCACTTCACCGACCGGGCCGGGATCCTGCGCCGCACGCTGGAGTTCATCAGCGACCGCGCCGAGCGCTACACCGCCGAACGCGAGGACGGCCCGGACGATCCGGAGAGCCCCCGCGACGAACTGAAGCGGACCCTGCTCCTCGAACTCCAGGACACCCCGGAGGTCCGGGAGAACAGCACCGCCTGGGGCGAGCTGAGGGCCAGCGCCGTGTTCGATCCCGATCTGCGCGAGGACGTGGCCAGAGCCACGCACAGCTGGGTCCACGAGATCTCCTACCTCCTCGCCCAGGCCCGCCCCGCCGGCACGGCCCCCGAGCACGCGGCCGCCGCCGAACGCCTGACGGCCCTACTCGAAGGCCTCAGCGTCCGGTGGCTGAGCGGCTCCCTGCCCCTGGACCACGCGCGCCGGCTCCTCGCCGACGCGATCGACGGCGAACTGGCCGTCTGAGGCTGCCTCGTGGGCCGGCGGCACGAAGCTTCTGATCACCGAGGCGAAGAAGACCGAGGCGCGGGCCTGGCTCGGGCAGGTGTCCGCCGTCGTGCTCCAACAGTCCCTGCGGGACCTGGACCCCAAGGGCAGGCGCCCCAAGACGGGTGCGCCGCGGTTCAAGTCCCGCAAGGACAACCGGCAGGCCATGCGGTTCACCGCGAATGCCCGTTGGAAGATCACGGCCGGCGGTGACCTGTCGTTGCCGAAGATCGGCGATGTTCGGGTGAAGTGGTCCCGCACGCTGCCGTCCAACCCGTCCACGGTGACGGTGATCAAGGATGCGGCCGGGCGGTACTTCTGCTCGTTCGTGGTCGAGACCGGCGCGGGTGAGACGCTGCTGCCCGAGTCGGCCGGACAGGTCGGAATCGACCTGGGGCTGACACACTTCGCGATCCTTTCGGACGGCACGAAGATCGACAGCCCGCGCTTTCTGCGCCGGGCGGAGAAGAAGCTGAAGCGGGAACAGCGCCGTCTGTCCCGCAAGCGAAGGGCTCCAGCAACCGGACGAAGGCCCGCATCAAGGTCGCCCGCGCTCACGCGCAGGTTGCCGACGCGCGGCGCGAGTTCCACCACCAGCTCTCCACGAAGCTGATCCGCGAAAACCAAGCGGTCGCAGTGGAAGACCTGGCGGTCAAGGGACTCGCCCGTACGCGCATGGCCAAGTCCGTACACGACGCCGGATGGTCGGCGTTCCTGGCGATGCTGGAGTACAAGGCCGCCCGGTACGGGCGCCTGTCGAGCGCGGGTAAGACCGGGACCTGTCCCGGCACAGCGCGAAGAAGCAGGAACTCACCGAGACGGTCAGACGAGTTCTGCATGCTCGCGACTTCCGCCCGGACGCCCCGGCGGACACGGCTCAGAGGAAGTACAGCCGGCCGAGCGGGATGGAGTCGGCCGGCTCCGAGACCAGCGGCTCCCCGTCGAGCGACACCAGGCCCGTGCCGGGGTGGACGTCGACGCTGCCGGTACGGCTGTTGCGGAGCATGTGCTTCGGCCCGATGCCCCGGGTCCCGCGGACCGCGACCCGGCGGCGCCGGGTGGGCATCAGGTCGCCGTTCTGGACGGCCGCCTCCGCGACGAACGCCACCGAGATGTCGGCCGCGGTGGCCCCGTACGAGCCGAACTGCGGCCCGAGGACCAGCGGTTCGCAGCGGTCGGTCGAGGCGTTCGGATCACCGGTGACCCCGTACGCAGGGAAGCCGCCCTTCAGGACCAGTTGCGGCTTGGCGCCGAAGTACTCCGGCCACCACAGCACGAGGTCCGCGAGCTTGCCGACCTCGATGGAGCCGATCTCGTGCGCGAGGCCGTGGGCGATGGCCGGGTTGATGGTCAGCTTGGCCATGTAGCGCAGTACGCGCTCGTTGTCGTCGCCGCTCTCCGCCGTGCCGTAGGAGCCCTCGCCGTCCAGCGGGCCGAGCTCGG
>NZ_JCAXEG010000027.1:0-58735 GCF_059758875.1 Streptomyces sp. GQ60
GATTGCTCAATGAGGCAGCGCGTTGGTTGTCCATCGCGAATCCCAAGAATGTCCTATGCAAAACAGGAGGAAGTAGTGGTACTCAGGGGATCTGTCGGCACCCTCACGGAGCTCTTCAGGCAGTCTGTGGAGGCGCACCCGCACCGCTCGGCCGTGAGTGATGACACCCGGACACTGACCTATGCGCAGCTGGACGAGGAGTCCAACGCGGTCAGCGCACTGCTGCGGAGTCACGGCGTGGGGGCCGAGGACCGTGTCGGGATCTATCTGCAGCGGTCGGTCGAGCTCTTCGTGGCCATCCTCGGAGTCCTCAAGTCGGGTGCGGCCTATGTCGCCGTGGACAGTCGCTACCCGGACACCCGTCGCGATCTGATGCTGGAGAACAGCGGCGCGAAGGTCGTGCTCACCGAGGCCGGATGGGAGGACCGGCTGACTTCCGTGTCCGCTCGGATCGTCTCCATCGCGGACCGCGATGCCGCTGACACCGCTCCGGTCGGGGAGATCGTGGAGCCTCACAGCGCGGCCAGCGTGCTGTTCACCTCCGGTTCCTCCGGTGAGCCCAAGGCGATCGTCCTGGAGCACCGGAACATCGTCTCCTTCGCCAGTAACCCGAGCTTGCCGGCGCTCACGCCGGCGGACCGGACCGGCCAGATATCCAGCATTTCCTTCGATGCGTTCCACTTCGAAATGTGGAGCACCCTCAGGCACGGTGCGCAGGCGGTCATCCTCCCCCCCGTTCCGGATCTGCTGGCCGCCGACTTCCAGCGACAGATGAGGCAGTACGGCATCACGGCGATGCTCGTGCCCACCATGGTGATCAACCACGTGGTGCGCGAGGACCGGGACGCCTTCGCCCCGCTGCGCGTCCTCCAGGCCGGCGGCGACGTGCTCCTTCCGGGAGCTTGCCGGGCGCTGCTGGGCGGACAGTTCAAGGGCGCCCTCTACAACCTCTACGGTCCTGCCGAGATCACCACCGCCTGCACCGCGCATCAGGTGACGGCCGAGGACGCGGAGTCCGACGCCATCCCGATCGGCCTTCCTCTGGACGGCGTGTCGGTGCGGGTGCTCTCCCCGGAACTGGAGCCCGTGGCCCCCGGCGAGATCGGCGAACTGTTCGTCAGCGGCCCCGGCGTGGCCCGCGGCTACCAGGACCGCCCCGATCTGACCGACGAACGCTTCCTCGTCCTGCCGGGCGAGGACGGCGGAGAACGCATGTACCGCACCGGCGACTTGGTGCGGCAGCGCGAGGACGGCGCCCTGATGTTCGTCGGCCGTGCCGACAACCAGGTCAAGATCCGGGGCTACCGGGTCGAACCGGGTGAGGTCGAGCGGGGCCTGCGCCGCTACCCCGAGGTCCAGGAGGCCGTCGTACTGCCGGTCGGCGAGGGCAACGACCGGCGCCTGGTGGCGTTCGTGGTGCTCGAGAACGGCCTGGGCGTCAAGGAGCTGCGCGAGCGGGCCGAGCGGGACCTGCCGGACTTCATGGTGCCCAGTCAGTTCATCACGCAAGACCGGATCCCGGCGACGGCGCACGGCAAGCGCGACCTGGACGCCCTGCGCGCGACGCTCACCAAGCACCTGGAACGCGAGGCGTCCTACGCAGGTCCGCAGACCGACACCGAGCGGTTCCTCGTCGGCCTGTGGGAGAGCCTGTTCAGCGTCGAACGCGTCGGCAGGGACGAGGACTTCTTCGGCCTGGGCGGCCACTCGCTGCTCGCCTTCCGCATGCACCACCGCATCAACCGCGAGCTCGGCCTCACCCTCCCCTTCCCGGTGCTGCTCAACAACACCGTGCTGAAGGACCTCGCGGCCGCCATCGACGCGTCGCGCGAGGGGGCTACGGGATGAGCCACCAGACCCTGACCCAGCCGCAGGCAGTCACCGGCATCGACCTCACCGACGTCGACCTGTTCGTGCGCGGCGACCACACGGCCGCCTTCGCCAAGCTCCGTGCCGAGCAGCCCATCTACTGGAACGAAGGCGCCGACGGCAGCCGCTTCTGGGCCCTGACCACGTACGACGACGTGATGTGGGCCTACCGCAATCACGAGGACTTCGGCTCCGGGCGCGGCGCCATCGTGGGCGGCTCCTTCCGCAGTGAGGACGACACCTCGGCCGGGCGGATGCTGGTCACCACCGACCTGCCCCGCCACCGCATGCTCAAGCAGGTGATCCACCCGTCGATGTCACCGGGCGTGGCCAAGCGCGTCGCGGTACAGGTCGCCGAGCTCGTCGCCCAAGCCTTGGAGCGGACCCGTACCAACGGCGGCTGTGACTTCGCCACCGACATCGCTCCGGAGCTTCCGGCCGGTGCGCTCATGGTGATCATGGGCATCAGCCACGAGGAGGCCCACCACCTCATCGGGCTGACCCGGCGGATGGTCGGCTACCGCGACGAGATCTTCGTGGACACCGGCGGTGACCAGCGGCTACGCCTTGCCTGGCTGCAGGCCGAGGTCTTCGAGTTCTTCGCCGACATCGTCGCCGAGCGCCGCCGCAACCCCGGCGACGACCTGATCAGCATCCTCATGCGCGCGGAGGTCAACGGCCGCCCGCTGAGCGAGGAGGAGATCTTCTACAACTGCATGAACGTCGCCGTCGGCGGCAACGAGACGTCGTCGTACACCGCGTGCACCGGCCTGCTCGCCCTGATGGACCACCCCGAGCAGTACCAGCGGCTGCGCGAGTCGCCGCAGCTCGTCGGCACCGCCGTCGAGGAGATGCTGCGCTGGAGCTCGACCAACGCCTACGTGCAGCGGGTGGCCAAACACGATGTGGTGCGCGGCGGCGTCCAGATCAAGGCCGGCGAGTCCGTCACGCTGTGGAACTACTCCGCCAACCGCGACGAGACCCAGTTCGAGGACCCGCACCTCTTCGACATCACGCGCACTCCCAACCGCCACCTGACCTACGGTTCAGGGCTGCACCGCTGCATCGGTGCCCCCATCGCCCAGGCGGAACTCTCGCTGCTCTTCGAACAGCTGATGGCTTCCGGGTTCCGGTTCCGGCTTGCCGACGACGTGCGCCGGCTGCGTTCCAACTTCCTGCTCGGCATCACCCGCCTGCCGGTGGAGGTCGTCTGATGAGCACCCCCGCCGGCGACGGTCCGTACGTGTTCGGCGAGCGCATCGAACAGGTGGTGGCCCACCATGCCGCGCTGCGGCCGCACGCGGTCGCGGTCGAGCAGGGCGAACGGAGGCTCACCTACGGCGAGTTGACCGAGCAGGCCGCGACCGTCGCGGCCGCGCTGCGCCGGCTCGGCGTCGCGCCCGGCCGGCACGTCGCGGTGCGCATCCCGCGCTCACCGGAACTGGTGACCGCGCTGCTCGGCGTCCTGCGCGCGGGCGCCTCCTACGTGGCGGTCGACGCGCAGTGGCCGCAGGCACGGGTGGACGAGACGCTCCGGGGCACGGATGCGGCGCTGTTCGTCATCGATGTGCCCGGCGCGCAGACCGTCCCGGCCGCGGCGGAGGTGCGCACCGTCACCCTCGCCTCCCTGCTGGAGCTCGGGCGCACCGCCCCGACCCCCGAGCCGCTGTACGACGGCACCGCGACGGCCAGCGTCTTCTACACCTCCGGCTCCACCGGGAAGCCCAAGGGGGTGCTCTCCCCGCACCGGGGAACCATCCGCACCCTGGTCAACTGCCCCACCATCCCCCTCGGCCAGGACTCGGTGTTCCTCCAGGCGGCTCCGCTGCCCTGGGACGGGCTCTCGCTCGAACTGTGGGCACCGCTGCTCAACGGCGGCCGCTGCGTCCTGCTGGACCAGGCGGTCACGGCGCTGGACGCGCAGGCGCTGGAGGCGGCCGTACGCCAGGGCGTGAACAGCCTCTGGCTCACCAGCTCGCTGTTCAGCGTGCTGGCGGAGGAGCGGATCGACCTCTTCGACGCGGTGCGCCTGCTGCTGGTCGGCGGGGAACGGGTGTCGGTGAGCAACGCCCGCCGCGTGCTGACCGAGTTCCCCACTCTGCACATGGTCAACGGATACGGGCCGGCCGAGAGCACCATTTTCGCCACCACCCACGTGATCCGCCCGGCCGACGTGGAGGAGGGCAGCACGGAGATCCCGATCGGGACGCCGGTGCCCCGCACCACGGTGGCCCTGCTCGGCGCGGACGGGCAGCCCGTCACGGACGGCGATCTCGGCGAGATCGCGGTAGCCGGCGACGGGGTGGCCCTCGGCTACGCGGGCAACCCCGAGGAGACCGCCCGCCGGTTCTTCGCCGAGGGCGGCGAGCGCTTCTACCGCACGGGCGACCTCGCGGTGCGCGACGCCGAGGGGCTGTTGCGCTACCGGGGGAGGTCCGACCACCAGTTCAAGATCCGGGGAGTGCGGATCGAGGCCGGCGAGGTCGAGGCCGTCCTGGAGAACCACCCCGAGGTCACCTCCTGCTGTGTCCTTCCGCTGGAGACGGCGCCCGGGCGGGTTCAGCTCGCGGCGGCTTACACGACCGTCCACCAGCAGCCCCTGGACGAGGCGGAGCTGACGGCGTACGCGGCGCGCAACCTGCTCGACGCGATGGTGCCGACGCGGCTGGCACACGCCGTGCAGCTCCCGCTGAACGCCAACGGGAAGGCAGACCGCAAGGCGGTGGAGGCGCTGCTGCGCCGCGGCGCGGACCCGGCCGGGGACGCGCCGCTGCAGCCGGCCCAGGGCAGCCCGGTCCTGGACGACATCCGGGGCCTGCTCGGCCTGGCGCACCTGGCCGAGGACGACGACCTCGTCATGGCCGGGGCGAACTCGCTCGACGTGATCCGGCTGGCTGCCCGGGTCGGTGCCCGGCTGGGCGCCCGCCTGACCGCCTCCGACGTCTACCGGCTGCGTACGCCGCGCGCCATCGTCGCCCACTGCGCGCAGGCGGCCCCCGGCGAGCAGCTGCCCGCCCCCGGCCCCGACCGCGTGGCCCCCGCCCCGCTCTCCCGCGCCCAACAGCGTTTCTGGCTGGCGGAGATGACCTCTCCGGGAGCCGCGGACAACATGATCGTGCTGGCCTACGCACTGACCGGACCGCTCCGGCATGACCTGCTGCAGGCGGCCCTGAACGACGTCGTCGTGGCCCACCCGGCGCTGCGCACCATCTACCCGTGGCTCGACGAGGCCCCGCAGCAGCAGGTGCTCGCGCCCGCGGACGCGACCCCCGTGCTGGAACATGTCACACCTCCCAGTGCCGAAGGAATGCAGGAGCTGGCCGAAGCGGTAACGGCCGACTGGTGGACGCGGCCGTTCTCGCTGGAGGACGAGGCCCCGCTGCGGGCCCGGCTGTGCCGCCTGGCCGAGGACCGGCACCTGTTCTGCCTTCAGGTGCACCACATAGCCTTCGACGGATGGTCGGAGTCGGTGCTCATCGACGAGCTGGCGCGCGCGTACGCGGCGCGGTCGGAGGGCCGCGAGCACGAGGTGGCACCGGCGTTGTCGTACGGGGAGTTCAGCGCCTGGGAGGCGACCCGCCTCGACGACTGGGCCGGCCGTGACCTGCCCTTCTGGAAGGAGCAGCTGACAGCGGTCCCGGCACCGTTCCTGCCCGCTCCCGCGCGGGCGGCCGCCGGCCCGGCGGCCCGGTCGGAACGGGTCCTGAAGGTCGACGCGCAGACCGTGCGGCGGCTTGAGCAGGCCGCCGCCCGCCGCGGCGGCCCCGCCCTGGCAGCGCTGCTCGCCGGCGCCACTCGCGCCCTGGCCCGCACCTTCCACGCCGGCGACATCGCGGTGGGCTCGGTGACCGCGGGCCGCTTCGACCCGGCCCTGGAGCCGGTGGTCGGCTACTTCGTCAACCCCTTCACCGTGGTGCTCTCGCACCCGCACGACGGCAGCGCCGAGGGCCTCCTGGACCAGGCGACCGCCCAGGTGGTGACGCACCTCCAGCACGTGCACACCCCGTTTGACGAGCTCGTCCGCACCTTCTCGCCACCCCGGGACCGCCACCCCTTCTTCCAGACCTGGGTCGTCCTGCAGGGGCAGCCCCCGCACGGCAGCCTCGGCGGCCACGTGGCGGTCGAGCCGGTGCGGGTGCGCCCGCCCAGCACCGACATCGAGCTGATGCTGGAGGCCATCCCGGCTCCGGACGGCTCCTGGGACCTCGTCATGCTGTGGCGCGCGGACGGCATCACCGCCGCCCAGGCAGAGGAGCTCCTGGCCGAGCTGCACACCGCGCTCGGCGAGACGGCAGATTGCGCCTGAGGGAAAGACACCCATGCAGACACAGACAGCAGCCCCGGCCGCCCCGGCCGCCCCGGAGACCGACTCCGCGCAGCTGCGGAAGGTCCGTAGGTACTACGAACTCGTCGACTCCGGCCAGGTGCAAGCCCTGGTGGAGCTGTTCGCGGAGGAGGCCCAGTACCACCGCCCCGGCTATGAACCCCTGGTCGGTAAGGAACAGTTGGAGCACTTCTACCGGGAGCGGCGCGTGATCCGCGAGGGCCGTCACACGGTGACCACGACCGTCGAGTCCGGTGACTGCGTGGCCGTGCACGGCGAGTTCAACGGTGTGCTGCACGACGACCGGCAGAGCAGTCTGCGCTTCGCGGACTTCTTCCACCTCGACGCGGACGGCCGGTTCAGCAGGCGCGACACGTTCTTCTTCTCCCCGCTGGTCTGAGCCACCCGTCGACCGCGCCAGAAGACCGCAATCGAAAGGCCCGTGGGATCCATGAGTCCGAACACGGCGCGGCGGTGGCTGCGCCGCTTCCACCCCTGCCCCGACGCCCCCGTCCAGCTCGTGTGCCTGCCTCATGCGGGCGGCTCCGCGAGCTTCTACTTCCCGTTCTCGCAGGCGCTCTCGGGCAGTGCCGAGGTGCTGGGCGTCCAGTACCCCGGCCGCCAGGAGCGCCACCACGAGTCCGGCCTCACCGAGCTGCACACGCTGGCCGACCGGATCACCGAGGCCGTGGTGGAGGGGGCGGACGACCGGCCGCTGGCCCTGTTCGGGCACAGTATGGGCGCCATGCTGGCCTTCGAGGTCGCCGGCCGCCTCGAGGACTCGGGCACCGCGGTGGCGACGCTCTTCGTCTCCGGGCGGCGGGCCCCCTCCCGCCACCGCCCCCCGCGGAACGTGCACGGCTTCACCGACGAGCAGCTGGTGGCCGAGCTCGCGGCACTGGACGGGACCGACGCCGAACTGCTCGCCGATCCGGACGTGCTGCGCATGATCCTTCCGGCGATCCGCAGCGACTACGAGGCGGTGGAGACCTACCGCTACCGACCGCGGCCGCCGTTGCGCTGCCCGGTCGTGGCGCTGGTGGGCGATCGCGACCCCCGCGTCGACCTCGACGAGGCTGCCGCCTGGGCGGACCACACCGCACGGTCCTTCGCGCTCCAGGTGTTCTCCGGCGGCCACTTCTACCTGTCCGCCCAGCAGACCGCGGTGGTCGAGCTGGTGCGGCAGCACCTGATCGCGTCCACCCTGGTCGGTGCCGGCTGACCTTTCGTCCTCGAGCGCCGTCTCCCGCCGACGTACACCTGAACGTGGTCCTGGCAGGATTTCCGTGAACCGGGGCTCGCCCTCGTAGGGTTTCCCCATCGTGGCGACTCCGACCCGGAGCCCCCCAGGAAGTCGGGACGCATGGCGACGGAAACGCTGTCGAACGGCGCACGGCCCGCCCGCCGCGCCGGCCGGTCCGGCCGCACCGGCCGGATCCCGGGCGCCGTCCTCGCGCTCGGGGTGTACGCGGCCGTGCGCGGGGCCGGCGTGCTCGCGGTCGCCGTGGCGGCCTGGTGGAGCGGGCGCAACCCCCTGCGGGTGCTCGGGGAGTCCTGGGACTCCGTCTGGTACCTGCGGATCGCCGAGCACGGCTACGGGCGGACCCAGATCTATCCCGGCATCGGGTCCGTGCAGAGCGACTCCGCGTTCTTCCCGCTCTACCCCGTCCTGATCCGCTGCGCCTCCGCCGTGCTGCCCGGCTCCCTGACCGTCGCCGCACTGGCCGTCGCCTGGATCGCCGCGGGCGCCGCCGCCGTGGGGGTGTACCGGGTCGGCGAGCACCTGCTCGGGGCCCGTGCCGGGGTGCTGCTCGTCGCGCTGTGGGCGGCGCTGCCACACGCCCTCGTGCTGACCCTCGCCTACACCGAGCCCCTGCTGGCCGTCTTCGCCGCCTGGGCCCTGTACGCCCTGCTGCGCGGCCGCTGGGGGTGGGCGGCGGGGCTGGCCGTGCTCGCCGGACTGACCCGGCCCACCGGGATCGCCGTCGCCGCCGCCGTGACGGCGGCCGCCGCGTACGAGATCTGGCGGCGGCGGGGCCGCGCGCCCGCGGCGGTGTGGGCCGCCGGGCTGGCCGCTCCCGCGGGCTGGGCCTCGTACGTCCTGCTCGTCGGCGTGCGCCGGGGGGATCCGCTCGGCGGCTACTTCGCCGTGCAGAGCGGCTGGGGCTCGCGCTTCGACTTCGGCGCGGGGGCACTGCGCTCGGCACGGCACGCGCTGTCCGGCATCGGGCAGGTGGAGCTCGCCACGACGGTGACGGTGGTCCTGCTCGCCGCCGCACTGGTACTGGCCGGGCTGCTGGCGGCCGACCGGCGGATCCCGCTGCCGCTGCTCGTGTACACCGGCGTGCTGCTGGTCATGACCTACGGCGGCGCGGGCTTCTTCGAATCGAAGCCGCGCTTCCTGCTGCCCGCGTTCCCGCTGCTGCTGCCGGCGGCGGCCCTCATGGCGAAAGCCCGGCCGCGCACCGCGGTCGTGGTGACCGGGGTGCTGGCCGGGCTCTCGTACGGATACGGGCCGTACCTGCTGCTCGCGTCCGGGGTGGCGCCGTGAGGGTGGCGCCGTGAGGGTGGCGCCGTGAGGGGCCGGACCGGGACCTAGTTGGTCTCGGAGCCGCCCTCGCCGTCCTCGTCGGGCTTGCCGTCCGCGGAGTCGACTTCCTTCTCCAGGCCGAACTGCTCGACGAGCCACTTGTCGAACTCGATCGACGCGCGGACCCAGCTGACCGTGGAGGACACGAAGTGCTCCAGGTTGACGCCGGTGCCGATCAGCATCTGCGCCTCGCCGATCAGGCGGACGGAGCCGTCGTCGTGCGTGTGGCTGTAGACCTTGGGCCACAGCGTGCGGCGGTTCCAGTCGTCGATCGACTCGAGGAGCTGAGCCTTCTCTTCGATCTTGTGCGGGCGGTCGTAGAAGGTCCGCACGGAGAAGACCTGCTGCTCGTCCTCGCCGCGGAACATGAAGTACGTGCGGAAGTCCTCCCACGGCGCCGCGAGGTCACCCTCGTCGTCGACGACGTACTTGAGCTCCATCTGCTCCAGGAGCTGCTTGACCAGATCCTGATCGGGGACGACGGGGCCCGCCGGTCCTGTGGCCTGCGGATCGGGCTGCTGCCCTCCGAAGTTCGGAATCGAGGCCGGGTCGATGCTCACCGTGTGACTTCCCTTCGTGCGGATGCGGCCATCCTCCCCCATCGCGCCCACCCCGTGTCCACCCCGGACGGTGTCGATCCGCGCAGGGCGGACAGGAGTAGGGCCCGGGTAAGCCGGGCCCCGGGGATCCAGGGGCCCGGCTGAGGCGGGATTGCGCCGTATTGCAGCGCCTTGTTACGGCAGCGCTTCGTTACGGCAGCGCCTCATTACGCCAGTGCCTTGCCGACCAGCAGGTCGTCGCCCGCCACGGATACCCGGACGGTGTCGCCGTCGCGGATCTCGCCCGCGAGGATCTCCTTGGCCAGGCGGTCGCCGATGGCCGTCTGGATCAGGCGGCGCAGGGGGCGGGCGCCGTACGCCGGGTCGTTGCCCTTGTCCGCCAGCCAGGCCAGGGCCTCGGGGGTGACGTCCAGGGCCAGGCGGCGTTCGGCCAGGCGGCCGGCCAGGCGGCCGATCTGGAGCTCGGCGATGTGGGCCAGCTCGGCCCCGCTCAGGGCGGAGAAGACCACCAGGTCGTCGAGGCGGTTGAGGAACTCCGGCTTGAAGGTGGCCCGCACCACGTCCAGGACCCGGGCCTTCTTCTCGTCCACAGCTGTGGACGGATCCATCAGGAACTGACTGCCCAGGTTCGAGGTCAGGATCAGGATGGTGTTGCGGAAGTCCACGGTGCGGCCCTGGCCGTCCGTGAGGCGGCCGTCGTCGAGGACCTGGAGCAGGACGTCGAAGACCTCGGGATGGGCCTTCTCCACCTCGTCCAGGAGGACGACGCTGTACGGGCGGCGGCGGACGGCCTCCGTCAGCTGACCGCCCTCCTCGTAGCCCACGTAGCCGGGCGGGGCGCCGACGAGCCGGGCCACGCTGTGCTTCTCGCCGTACTCCGACATGTCGATGCGGATCATGGCCCGCTCGTCGTCGAAGAGGAAGTCCGCGAGGGCCTTGGCCAGCTCCGTCTTGCCGACGCCCGTCGGCCCGAGGAACAGGAAGGAGCCGGTCGGCCGGTCCGGGTCCGCGATGCCCGCGCGGGTACGGCGTACGGCGTCGGAGACGGCGCGCACGGCCTCGCCCTGGCCGATCAGGCGCCGGCCCAGCTCGTCCTCCATGCGGAGCAGCTTCTGGGTCTCGCCCTCCAGCAGCCGGCCCGCCGGGATCCCCGTCCAGGCGCCGACCACGTCCGCGATGTCGTCCGGGCCGACCTCGTCCTTGACCATGGCGTCTTTGGATCGTCCGGTCTTGGAGACCTCGGCCTCGGCCTCGGTGGCGTCCGCGAGTTCCCGCTCCAGGGCCGGGATCTCCCCGTAGAGCAGCTGGGAGGCGGTGTCGAAGTCCCCGTCGCGCTGGGCGCGCTCGGCCTGGCCGCGCAGGTCGTCCAGGCGCTCCTTGAGCTCGCCGACCCGGTTGAGGGACTGCTTCTCCTTCTCCCAGCGGGCGGTGAGGCCCCGCAGGTCCTCCTCCTTGTCCGCGAGGTCCTTGCGGATCTTGTCGAGGCGTTCGCGCGAGGCCGGGTCGGACTCGTTGTTCAGGGCCAGCTCCTCCATGCGCAGCCGGTCGACCGAGCGCTGGAGCTCGTCGATCTCCAGCGGCGAGGAGTCGATCTCCATCCGGAGCCGGGACATGGACTCGTCGACGAGGTCGATGGCCTTGTCGGGGAGGAACCGGGACGTGATGTAGCGGTCGGAGAGGGTGGCCGCGGCCACGAGCGCGCTGTCGTTGATGACGACCTTGTGGTGGGCCTCGTAGCGGCCCTTGAGCCCGCGCAGGATCGCGATGGTGTCCTCGACGCTCGGCTCCGCCACCAGCACCTGCTGGAAGCGCCGCTCCAGCGCCGGGTCCTTCTCGATCCGCTCGCGGTACTCGTCGAGGGTGGTCGCGCCCACCATGCGCAGCTCGCCGCGGGCCAGCATGGGCTTGAGCATGTTGCCCGCGTCCATGGAGGAGTCCCCGCCGGCGCCCGCGCCGACGACCGTGTGCAGCTCGTCGATGAAGGTGATGATCTGGCCGTCGCTGGACTTGATCTCCGCGAGGACCGTCTTCAGCCGCTCCTCGAACTCGCCGCGGTACTTGGCACCGGCCACCATCGCGCCGAGGTCCAGGGCGACCAGCCGCTTGTTCTTCAGGGACTCGGGGACGTCGCCCTTGACGATGCGCTGTGCCAGGCCCTCGACGACGGCGGTCTTGCCGACGCCGGGCTCGCCGATGAGCACCGGGTTGTTCTTCGTACGGCGCGAGAGCACCTGGACGACGCGGCGGATCTCGTGGTCGCGGCCGATGACCGGGTCGAGCTTGCCCTCGCGGGCGGCCGCCGTGAAGTCGGTGCCGAACTTCTCCAGGGCCTTGTACTGGCCCTCGGGGTCGGGGGTGGTCACCCGCCGCCCTCCTCTTGCTTTTTCGAAGGCGTCGCGCAGCTTCTTCGCGGTCGCGCCCTGGGCGGAAAGGAGCTCGCCGGCGGCGCCGCCCTTGGCGGCGACGGCGATGAGCAGGTGTTCGGTGGAGAGGTACTCGTCGCCGAGCTTCCCGGCCTGCGCGTCGGCCTCCGCCAGTACGGCGAGCAGCTCGCGGCTGGGCTGCGGGGGCGCGACCGTGGAGCCCGTGACGCTGGGCAGGGCGGCGAGCAGCCGGTCCGCTCCGGCGCGCACGGCGGCCTGGTCGGCGTCGGTGGCGGCGAGCAGGTCGGTGATGTTCTCGTTGTCCTCGCCGGCGAGGAGCGCCAGCAGCAGGTGCGCGGGCGTCAGGTCCGCGTGCCCGTCCTTGACGGCCCTGGTCGTGGCCGCGTTCAGCGCGTCCCGGCTCCTGTTGGTCAGCTCGGCATCCACTGCGCCTACTCCCTTCCCTACTTCGTGTGCTTTACATGAGCAACCTGCACAAAGTTGAGTCTATTCCACTCAAGGTGGAGGGACGTACCCTTCGCGCATGTCGACTCCCAGCCCGGCCGGCACGGCCCGCAGCGCACATGACGTACTCAACCCGACGCCGGAGTACCTCGCCTTCTGGCGGGAGCGGCACATCTGCACGCTGACCACGCACCGCCCCGACGGCAGCCCGCACGTCGTCCCGGTGGGCGTGACGTACGACCCGGAGGCCGGGCTGGCACGGGTGATCAGCAACAAGAACAGCAAGAAGGTCCGCAACGTACTGGCGTCGCAGGGCGACCCGCAGGGCGGGGCCCGGGTGGCGGTGTGCCAGCTGGAGGGGCGGCGCTGGGCGACCCTGGAGGGCCGCGCGCTGGTCCGTACGGACGAGGCCTCGGTCGCGGAGGCGGTCCGGCGCTACGCGGAGCGGTACGGGCGCACGCCCTCGCCGAACCCGGACCGGGTGGTCGTCGAGATCACCTTGGACCGGGCCCTGGGGCGCGCGTAGCCGCGGGCGGCCGGTTCGGCCGTGCCCGGTCCCAGGACGCCCGGTCCCAGGACGGCCGGTTCCATCACGGCCGGTTCCATCACGGCCGGTTCCATCACGGCCGGTTCAACCACTGGACACGGACATCACAGCGACGCCATCGTGGTCAGGTCCACGATGGCGTCGCTGTGTGGGGGTAGTGCCTGAGCGATCTGCGACGACGGGGGAATCGCTTCAGGCACTGCGGGGGGTGGCGGCGGATTCGGGCTCGAAAAGTTGGTGATCACGCTGGTCCAGATTGACGAAGACCATGCCGTACCGGATCTCGCAGCGGACGGGCTGCGGTGCGCCGCGGGGGCGGCGCAGACAACGGTAGGCGCGGACGTCCTCGTCCTCTTCCCGCACCACGATGATCGGCTGGCCGAAGAGGGTGACCTTCAGCGAGTCGCCGGCGTAGGGGATGGCGCTGGTGAGATCGATGAACTGCCAGCCGGAGCGGTAGGCCGATGCCATTTCACGGCGGAAGCCGTGGTCGTCGGGGGTCATCAGTCCCAGCCGAGGTCGTTGTTCGACGCGACGGCCGAGTCCCAGCCCAGATCGCCGGGCATCGAGTCCCAGCCCAGATCCGGCGGCGTCGTTCCTATCGACACGGCGAGCGCGCCGGTACCCCCCACGTCCCCACCGAAGGCGTTGACTGCCCCAAAGACCGCGGCGGCGGAGAACCCAATGGCAAGTACCGAGCGAAGCATTCTCTTGTACATGGTCGGCTTCGTCCTCACTTGATGGAAATCTTCTCCCCCGCGTGTCAGACGATGGCTCATTCGGGCACGTCACTGCCACAGGGACGATGCATCATGTTCTTGCATGTTCAGGACCCTGGGGGGTGGAGATTTGCCCACAAACAACACAAAGGCGACACATCCTCACCCCGTCACGTCCATGTGCGCCGAGGGGACGCGGCTCTACACGGCGGCGCTGAGCACCGGCCGGGTGGCTCGCGGCGAGGTCGAGAACGCCCCCTGCCTGCTCGAATTCGCTCTCCTGCGGCCCGACCCCGATGACGCGAACCAGCTCCGCGCGGTTCCGCCGTCCGTCGCGCTCGCCCAGCGGCTCCATCCGCTCGAACGGGAGATTCAGGACCGGCGCCGGGACACCATAGATCTCACCGACGCATTCGAGCCGTTTCTGACCATCAGCGCCCAGAGCCCCGCGAACACCCACGCCATCACCGTGCTGGAGGGCTTCGACCAGATCCACACCGCCCTCGACCAGGCCACCGCCGAATGCCGGACCGAGGTGCTGACCGTACAGCCGGGCGGCGCGCGGTCCACGTCCGTCCTCACGGAGGCGCTGGAGCGCGCCGCTCCCCTCGTCAACCGCGGGGTCCGGATACGCACGCTCTACCAGCACACCGTGCGGCACAGTCAGGGCACGCTCGCCTACGTGGACCGGATCTCCGCGGGGAAGGTCGAGATCCGCACGCTCGAAGAGCTCATAGAGCGTCTCATGATCTTCGACCGCACGGTGGCTTTCATCCCCACGAGCGACGACCGCAAGACGGCCCTGGAACTGCGCCACCCCGGGCTGGTCGACTACCTCATCAAGGTGTTCGAGCAGTTGTGGCACCGCGCCGTGCCGCTGTCGGCGGAGGTGACCTACCAGCACACCCCCGGCGGCATCTCCGGCGTGCAGCGCTCCATCGCCCAGCTCCTCATCGAGGGGCACGTGGACGAGGCCATCGCGCGCCGGCTGGGGATGAACGTACGGACCTGCCGTGCCCACATCGCCAAGCTGGCGGCCTCGCTGGGCAGCGGCAGCCGGGCGCAACTGGGCTTCCTCATCGCCCGGTCGGGGATCCTGGAGGACCCGGACTCCCGGCCCTGAGGGCCGCGCCGGGGCCCTCAGGGCCCCGGTGGCGGACGCGGAAGGCCCCGCCCCGGGAACGGGGGCGGGGCCTTCTCCGCGCGTCCGTACGGGCGCGCTCAGCCCATCGGGCGCTTGGGCGCCGGCCGCCAGACGACCAGGGCACTGCCCGGCTGCGGAGGCTGGTACGGGACCAGGTCGCGCCGGTACGAGGCGTGCACCTGGGCCTCGCGCTGCTGGAGGACGGCGGCGGCGCCGTCCACGGCCGTCGAGAGCTCGGCCACGCGCTGCTGGAGCGCGGCGACCTGGTTCTCCAGCTCGATGATCCGCTTGATGCCGGCCAGGTTGATGCCCTCTTCCTGGGACAGCGCCTGCACCGTGCGGAGCAGTTCGATGTCACGGGCCGAGTAGCGCCGGCCGCGCCCGGCCGTACGGCCCGGGGAGACCAGGCCGAGGCGGTCGTACTGGCGCAGGGTCTGCGGATGCAGGCCCGAGAGCTGGGCGGCCACCGAGATCACGTAGACCGGGGTCTCATCGGTGAGCTGGTACTGGCTCCTACGGCGGCCGTCCATGTCATGCTCCCTTCGCGGACTCGAACAGCGCGGAGCGCGGGTCCTCGGACTCCGTCGCCTCGCGGTACAGCTCCAGGGCCTCGCGGGCCTTGTCGTTCAGCTCGGTCGGGACCGCGACCTCCACCGTCACGAGCAGGTCGCCGCGGGTGCCGTCCTTGCGGACCGCCCCCTTGCCGCGAGCCCGCATCGTGCGGCCGCCCGGGGTGCCCGGGGGCAGCTTCAGCGTCACCGAGGGGCCGTTCAAGGTCGGGACCTTGATGTCGGCTCCCAGCGCCGCCTCCGCGAAGGTCACCGGAACGGTCACCGTGAGGTTGTCGTCCTTGCGGCCGAAGACCGGGTGCGCGTCCACGTGCACGACCACGTACAGATCGCCGGCCGGGCCGCCGCGCTCGCCCGGAGCGCCCTTGCCGCGCAGCCGGATCCGCTGGGAGTCGGAGACCCCCGCCGGGATCCGGACCTGCATGGTCCGGGAACTGCGGGCCCGCCCGCTGCCCTTGCAGATGTCGCACGGGTTCTCGGCGATGAGGCCGCGGCCCTTGCAGTCCGCGCAGGGGTCGGTCAGCGAGAAGCCGCCGCCGCTGCCGCGCGAGACCTGGCCGGTGCCGACGCAGGTCGGGCACACGCGGGGCGTGCCGTTCTTGTCGCCGGTGCCGGAGCAGGCCTTGCAGGGCGACTGCGAGGACATCCGGAGCGGGACCGTGGCCCCGTCCACCGCCTCCGTGAAGGAGAGGGTGACCTCCGACTCGATGTCCTGGCCGCGGCGCGGCTGGGTACGGGTTCCCGCACCCGCGCCGGCGCCGCCGCGGTTGAACAGTCCGCCGAAGACGTCGCCCAGGCCGCCGCCGCCGAAGCCGCCGGCCGCGCCGCCCTGCGGCTGGCCTCCGAAGAGGTCGCCGAGGTCGAAGTTGAACGAGCCGCCGCCCCCGCCCGGGCCGGGGCGGAAGCCCCCGTTGCCGAACAGGGCGCGGGCCTCGTCGTACTCCTTGCGCTTCTTCGGGTCGCCGAGGATGTCGTTCGCCTCGGAGATCGACTTGAAGCGCTCCTCGGCCGAGGCGTCGCCCTTGTTGGCGTCCGGGTGGAACTCGCGGGCGAGCTTCCGGTACGCCTTCTTGATCTCGGCCTCGGTGGCGTCCTTCGGGACACCGAGGACCTTGTAGTAGTCCTTCTCGACGAAGTCCTTCGTGCTCATCCCCGGTGTCCCTCCTCTCGTCCTGCTCGTGCTTCTGGTCCTACACGTCGTACGAAGGGCGCCGCAGCTTCAGCCCTCGTCGGGGGCATCCGAGGCCTTGTCCGACGGGTCCGACGAGTCAGCCGAGTCCGCCGAGGACACGGTCTCCGCGGCCTCGGACTTCGGCGCCGCGCCCGGCTGGGGCTCGGCCACCGCGACCCGCGCGGGACGGATCGTACGCTCGCCGATGCGGTACCCCGGTTGCAGGATCGCCACGCAGGTGTCCTCGGTGACGTCCGGCGCGTACGAGTGCATCAGGGCCTCGTGGATCGTCGGGTCGAAGGGCTCGCCCTCCTTGCCGAACTGCTGCAGGCCCATCTTGGCCGCGGCGGTCTCCAGCGATTCGGCCACCGACTTGAAGCCGCCGACCAGCTCGCCATGTTCCCGCGCCCGGCCGATGTCGTCCAGGGTCGGGAGGAGCTCCGTCAGGAGGGACGCGACCGCGATCTCCTTGACGGCGATCCGGTCCCGCTCCACCCGGCGACGGTAGTTCTGGTACTCCGCCTGGAGCCGCTGGAGGTCCGCGGTGCGCTCGCCGAGCGCCGTACGGGCCTGGTCCAGCTGGGCCAGGAGAGCGACATCCGGTGCTGCTGCTGAGTCCCCGGCCGGGGCCGCGGCCTCCTCCTTGGAGGAAGCTGCGGCCTTCGGCTCGGCGGCGTCGTCAGGTGCGGCGTCGGCGGGGACTTCGGGCTTCTCGTCGAAGCCCGGGGTCTCCTCCGACATCAGGCCGCGCCACCCTTCGGCTTCTCGTCGTCGACGATCTCGGCGTCGACGACGTCGTCGTTGGCGTCGGCCTGGCCGGCGTCACCGGTCGGCGCGCCACCGGCGGCCTGGGCACCGGCGTCGGCGTAGATCGCCTGGCCGAGCTTCTGGCTGACGGCACCGAGCTTCTCGGTCGCGGTGCGGATCTCGGCGGCGTCCTCGCCCTTGAGCTTTTCCTTCAGCTCGGCGATGGAGGCCTCGACCTCCTCCTTGACGTCGGCCGGGACCTTGTCCTCGTTGTCCTTGACGAACTTCTCCGTCTGGTACACGAGGCTCTCGCCCTGGTTGCGGGACTCGGCCGCTTCCTTGCGGCGCAGGTCCTCGTCCGCGTACTGCTCCGCCTCCTGGCGCATGCGGTCGACCTCGTCCTTGCCGAGCGAAGAGCCGCCGGTGACGGTCATCTTCTGCTCCTTGCCCGTGCCGAGGTCCTTGGCCGTGACGTGCATGATGCCGTTCGCGTCGATGTCGAAGGAGACCTCGATCTGCGGGACGCCACGCGGGGCCGGCGGCAGGCCGGTCAGCTCGAACATGCCGAGCTTCTTGTTGTACGCCGCGATCTCGCGCTCGCCCTGGTAGACCTGGATCTGCACGGACGGCTGGTTGTCCTCGGCCGTCGTGAAGATCTCGGACCGCTTGGTCGGGATCGTGGTGTTGCGCTCGATGAGCTTGGTCATGATGCCGCCCTTGGTTTCGATACCCAGGGACAGCGGGGTCACGTCGAGGAGCAGGACGTCCTTGACCTCACCCTTGAGAACGCCCGCCTGGAGGGTCGCGCCGATGGCGACGACCTCGTCCGGGTTGACGCCCTTGTTGGCGTCCTGACCGCCGGTGAGCTCCTTGACGAGCTCGGCGACGGCCGGCATGCGGGTGGAGCCGCCGACCAGGACCACGTGGTCGATCTCGGACAGGTTGATGCCCGCGTCCTTGATGACGTTGTGGAACGGGGTCTTGCAGCGGTCGAGCAGGTCCGCGGTGAGCTGCTGGAACTGGGAGCGCGTGAGCTTCTCGTCCAGGTGCAGCGGGCCCTCGGCGGAGGCCGTGATGTAGGGCAGGTTGATCGAGGTCTCCGTGGAGGAGGACAGCTCGATCTTCGCCTTCTCGGCGGCCTCGCGCAGGCGCTGGAGCGCCATCTTGTCCTTGGACAGGTCGACGCCGTGGCCGTTCGCGAACTGCTTCACGAGGTAGTCGACGACGCGCTGGTCCCAGTCGTCGCCACCGAGGTGGTTGTCACCGTTGGTGGCCTTCACCTCGACGACGCCGTCGCCGATCTCCAGGAGCGACACGTCGAAGGTGCCGCCACCGAGGTCGAAGACGAGAATGGTCTGGTCGTCCTTGTCGAGACCGTAGGCCAGGGCGGCGGCCGTCGGCTCGTTGACGATGCGCAGGACGTTGAGGCCCGCGATCTCGCCGGCCTCCTTCGTCGCCTGGCGCTCGGAGTCGTTGAAGTAGGCCGGGACGGTGATGACCGCGTCCGTGACCTTCTCGCCCAGGTACGCCTCGGCGTCGCGCTTCAGCTTCTGCAGGATGAAGGCGCTCATCTGCTGCGGGTTGAAGTCCTTGCCATCCAGGTTGATCTTCCAGTCAGTGCCCATGTGGCGCTTGACGGAGCGGATGGTCCGGTCCACGTTCGTGACCGCCTGGCGCTTGGCCACCTCGCCGACGAGGACCTCGCCGTTCTTGGCGAAGGCGACGACGGACGGCGTGGTCCTGGCGCCCTCGGCGTTGGTGATGACGGTGGGCTCGCCGCCTTCCAGAACGCTGACGACGGAGTTAGTGGTGCCCAGGTCGATGCCGACCGCACGTGCCATTTTGATTCCTCCAGCTGACTTGAGTGGAACAGACTCAAGGGTGCCGCACCGTTCCCCCGGTGTCAACAGAGGTGAGTCGAGGGGGCTCAACCTTTAGGCTGCGCTTACGCTCAGGAGCAGGAAATCCAGCCGCCCGGCGCGTGCAGCGCGGGGCCCGGGCCCGCGCCCCCAGCGGCGCCGCCGCACCCGAACGGGGCACCACGGCCGCGCGGCACCCCCACACCGCCGGAGGCGTACGGCACCGTGCTGGCATGCACAAGCTGCTCGCGCTCCCCGCCCTGCCAGGGCCGTGGCCCGCCAGGCCATCGGCCAAGCGGGTGCTCGACCTCGCGGGAGCGGCGCTCCTGCTCGGGGTGCTCCTCGTACCCCTGCTGCTGACCGCCGGCCTGCTGTACGCGACCCAGGGCGCGGGCGTCCTCGTCCGCGAACCGACGGCGGGACTCGCCGGACGGCCCTACCGGGCGTGGCGGTTCCGCGTCGGCAAGGGGCGGGCCGGGGCCGCGCTGGAGCGGTGCTCGCTGGACCGGCTGCCACAGCTCCTCAACGTGGTGCGCGGCGAGATGTCGCTGGTCGGGCCGCGCCCCGGAAACAGCGCGTCGGACCGGCCCGAGCGGCTCCTCGTACGGCCCGGGATGACCGGGCTGTGGCAGGTGAGCGCACGTTCGGACCTACCGTGGGAGGAGAGGGACCTGCTGGACCGGCACTATGTGGAGAACCACTGGCTGGGGATGGACCTGGCGATCCTCGCGCAGACCCCGCGGGCGGCCTGGCGGCACGGGCGGCCCTGAGGCGGGGGCGGGGCGAGCCGAGGCGAGGCCCGCCACGGCCGGGGGCGAGCGACGCAGATCACCGCGCGCTCGGCTACATTGCGGCGTCGGGACTGGGTAACCTCAAGCCTTGACTGGATAAGTTACCGCTTAGTAAGTGCCGCCCGAGGAGCCCTCCCATGCAACTCGCCGCGATCATCGTGTCGCTGGTCCTGACCGTGGTCGGCGTCGCGCTGCTCGCCCGAGCCGTGGCGCAGATCTACCGCTTCGTGAAGCTCGGACAGCCCGTACCGGCCGGCAGCCGTACGGACGACCCGAAGTCCCGAACGCTCACCCTTGCCCGGGAGTTCCTCGGCCACAGCCGGATGAACCGCTGGGGCCTCGTCGGCTTCGCGCACTGGTTCGTCGCGATCGGCTTCCTGACGCTGCCGCCGACGTTGGTGCAGGCGTACGGCCAGCTCTTCCAGGCGGACTGGGTGCTGCCGATCATCGGCGGCTTCCTGCCGTTCGAGCTCTACATCGAGTTCATCGGCCTGATGACCGTCGTCGGCATCCTCGTCCTGATGGGGATCCGCCTCGCGTCGCTGCCCTCGCGGGCCGGCCGCAAGTCGCGCTTCGCGGGCTCGAAGGCCTGGCAGGCGTACTTCGTCGAGTACATCATCCTGACCATCGGCCTCGCGATCCTGTGCCTGCGCGGCCTCGAAGGCGCGATCCACCACGTGGACTCGTACGAGCCGGCGTACTTCGTCTCGTACCCGCTGGTGCTGGCCTTCAAGGGCATGTCGCTCGGCGCGCTGCAGAACGCCATCTACTTCACCGCGATGATCAAGATCGGCACCTCGCTGATCTGGATGATCGTCGTCTCGCTGAACACCAACATGGGTGTGGCCTGGCACCGCTTCCTCGGCTTCCCGAACATCTGGTTCAAGCGCAACGCCGACGGCGCGGTCGCGCTGGGCGCGCTCCAGCCCATGACCAGCGGTGGCAAGGTCATCGACTTCGAAGACCCGGGCGAGGACGACGTCTTCGGCGTCTCGCAGGTCGAGCAGTTCTCGTGGAAGGGCATCCTCGACTTCTCCACGTGTACGGAGTGCGGCCGCTGCCAGTCGCAGTGCCCGGCCTGGAACACGGGCAAGCCGCTCTCCCCCAAGCTCCTGATCATGTCGCTGCGCGACCACGCGCACGCCAAGGCCCCGTACCTGCTGGCCGGTGGCGGCAAGGACATGGAGGGCAACGAGAAGGCGACGCCGGAGCAGCTCGCGAACGTGCCCGCGGCCGCGCTGGCCGAGGCGGAGCGCCCGCTGATCGGCACGGCCGAGGAGAACGGGGTCATCGACCCCGACGTCCTGTGGTCCTGCACGAGCTGTGGCGCGTGCGTCGAGCAGTGCCCGGTGGACATCGAGCACATCGACCACATCGTCGACATGCGGCGCTACCAGGTGATGATCGAGAGCGCGTTCCCGTCCGAGGCGGGCACGATGCTCAAGAACCTGGAGAAGAAGGGCAACCCCTGGGGCCTCGCGAAGAAGCAGCGCGTCGAGTGGACCAAGGAGGTGGACTTCGAGGTCCCGATCATCGGCAAGGACGCGGAGGACCTCTCCGAGTTCGACTACCTGTACTGGGTCGGCTGCGCGGGCGCCCTGGAGGACCGGGCGAAGAAGACCACGAAGGCCTTCGCCGAGCTGCTGAACATCGCGGGCGTCAAGTTCGCGATCATGGGCGGCGACGAGAAGTGCACGGGCGACTCCCCGCGCCGCCTGGGCAACGAGCCGCTCTTCCAGCAGCTCGCGCAGGAGAACGTCGCGATGCTGAACATGGCGTTCGGCGAGGAGGACGAAGACCCGGGGACCAAGAAGCCGAAGTCGGCGAAGCGGATCGTCTCCACCTGCCCGCACTGCTTCAACACCATCGCGAACGAGTACCCGCAGCTCGGCGGCGAGTACGACGTCATCCACCACACGCAGCTGCTCCAGCACCTGATCGACGAGGGCCGGCTCACGCCGGTGACTCCGGTCGACGGGCTGATCACGTACCACGACCCGTGCTACCTGGGCCGGCACAACAAGGTCTACACGCCGCCGCGCGAGATCATGTCGGCCGTGCCGGGCCTGCGCCAGCAGGAGATGCACCGCCACAAGGAGCGGGGCTTCTGCTGTGGCGCGGGTGGCGCGCGGATGTGGATGGAGGAGCGGATCGGCAAGCGCATCAACAACGAGCGCGTCGAGGAGGCCCTGTCCCTGAACCCGGACATCGTCTCCACCGCCTGCCCCTTCTGCCTCGTCATGCTCACCGACTCGGTGAACGGCAAGAAGAACGACGGCCAGGCGAAGGAACACGTCACGGTGGTGGACGTGGCGCAGCTGCTGCTGGACTCGGTGAAGACGCCGGAGCCGGTCGCCGAGCCGGAGCCCGTCGCCGAGCCGGTGGCGGAGCGGCAGGCCGACGCCGCGGCCGAGGCGCCCGAGCCGAAGGCGGAGGGCCCGGCGCAGCCGGTGACCGACGCCGGGGCCGACGCCGAGGCGAAGTAGCCCGCGCGGTACTGAACGCCGGAACGGCCCGTCCCCCGTGGGGGGCGGGCCGTTCCGGCGTTCGGGGTACGGGGTACGGGGTCCGCAGGTCAGGACCGGCCGGCGGACCGGCTGCGGCGCAGCATCGCGAAACCGAGGCCCGCGGCGCCCACCGCGGCCATGCCCCCGCCGGCGGCGAGCAGCAGCGGGGTCTGCCCGTCGCTCTGCGCCGACACCGGGGCCACACCCTCGGCCCCCGCCTTCACGCCGCCCTTCGGCACGACCCGGTCGGCCGCCTTCTTCTCGACCGGCTTGGCGACCGTGGCGTCCTTCTCCCCGCCCTTGGCGTCCTTGGCGACCTCGTACTTCTCGATCAGCTTGCCGCTGCCGAAGTCGTAGACCCAGCTGTTGCCACCGCTCTTGCCGTCGATGACGACGAACTTCACGCGCTTCCCGTCCTGGACGAGCTTGTACGTCCAGCCGTCGTTCGTCGCGGTCGGGTGCTTCAGGTCCATCGTTCCGAGGAGGTTCCCGTTCGGCATCGACAGCTCGACGCGCTTGCCGTTCGGGCCGTCGATCAGGCGCGCGTTGCGCCCGTCGGGCATGGCGACCTGAACGGAGTTCTCCTTCTTCTCCACCGGCTTCGGCTTCTCCACGGGCTTCGGCTTCTCGACGGGCTTCGTCGCGCCCTCCACCCACGACGTGACGGTGCCGTTCGGCTGGAGGACGACGTGCAGACCGTTGTTCTGGCCGTAGGCCGGCGCGCCGCCCATGCTGACCAGAGTGTCCAGCTTGCGGTCACCGGCGAAGATGACGGCCTCGAAGTGGCCGTCGCCGAACGTGTAGACCCTGGCGACCGATCCGTCGGCCAGCTTCACGGTGGTGACGTAGTCCCGGACCGAGGGCTTCACGGGCGGCGTGGTCGGCGGCGTGGTCGGCGGCGTGGTCGGCGGGACGCTCGGGTCCACCTGCGGCTGCTGCGGGTCCACGGACGGCTGCTCGACGCCGGGCAGGACCTGCGGGTCCGGTACGGCCGGGGTATCCGCGAAGGCGGACCCCACCGGAAGGGCGAGGACGGCGGCCGCACCGGCCACGACGGCGGCGGTACGGAGGCTGGTGCGACGGTGCGGTCTGCGCATGACGGGGCTCTTCTCGTGTCGTTCGTGCTGCGTGGCGGTGGCTACGTCAACGAAGCTACGGAGCCGGTATGTCCGTATTCCGTCGGAGATGTAACAGGCATCCGCAGACTGTCGCGCAGCCGCGTAACCCGCCCCGGTCCACCCTGAGAAGGCCCTCCAGGTACCCCCTAGGGGATGTCACAGCTCAGCCGCAAAGGGGGCTTCTTCCCCCGGCCCGGCCACCCGGCCGCCCCGGAGCGGGTACTTTCGATCACGTGGCTGGATTCAGGATCGGACGCGGCCGGGACAACAACCGCACCCCGCAACAACCCCCGCGGCAGCAGCCGTACGGTCAGCAGCAGGCGCCCCAGGCGCCCGCACCGTACGGCCAGCAGCCCTACGCACCCCAGCAGTGGCCCCAGCAGGCCGCTCCCGGGGGCCACGGCGAGCCCGAATACTTCGACCCGCACGGCGGCAACTCCGGCCAGGGCCAGGGATACGGCTACGGCCATCCCCCCAGCCCGGGTCCGGGCCGGGGAGCCGGCGGACCGAGCGACTCGCCGGGCTACACCCAGGCCTTCTCCATCGGCGAGGACCCGTACGCGTACACCCAGGGCGGGACCTACCAGGCGGGCGCGGCCCAGGCCGCCGCCCCCACCGGTCCGCGGCTGCCGTGGAAGGAACTGCTCCGGGGCATCGTGACGCGCCCGGGCCCGACCTTCCTGCAGATGCGCGACTACGCCGTCTGGGGGCCGGCGCTGATCGTGACCTTCCTCTACGGACTGCTCGCGGTCTTCGGCCTCGACGACACCCGCAACGACGTCATCAACGCCACCCTCCCCAACGCCTTCCCCATCGTGCTCTCGGCGGGCGTGGCCTTCGTGATCTGCGGCCTGGTCCTCGGCGCCGTCACCCACACGCTGGCCCGCCAGCTGGGCGGAGACGGATCGTGGCAGCCCACGGTGGGCCTGTCGATGCTGGTCATGAGCCTGACGGACGTACCGCGCCTGCTGTTCGCCATGTTCCTGGGCGGCGACAACATGCTCGTCCAGATCCTGGGCTGGGCCACCTGGGTGGCGGCGGGCGCGCTCTTCACCTCCCTCATCAGCAAATCGCACGACCTGCCGTGGCCGAAGGCCCTGGGCGCGTCGGCCATCCAGCTGATCGCGCTGCTGTCGATCATCAAGCTGGGCACGATCTAGCGCACGCACACGCACACAGAGGGGCCCGCCGCGCACCGCGCGGCGGGCCCCTCTGTCACGTTCAGTGGCGGGCGGGCGTCAGGCGTCGAGGACCTGTCCCTCGCGCTTCACGACGGGGGGTTCGACCGACCAGGGGAAGTTGACCCACTCGTCGGTCTTCTTCCACACGTACTCGCACTTCACGAGCGAGTGGGACTTCTCGTAGATCACGGCGGACCGGACCTCGGCGACGTGCCCGAGGCAGAAGTCGTGCACCAGCTTGAGCGTCTTGCCGGTGTCGGCGACGTCGTCGGCGATCAGCACCTTCTTGTCGGTGAAGTCGATCGCCTCGGGCACGGGCGCCAGCATGACCGGCATCTCCAGGGTGGTCCCGACCCCGGTGTAGAACTCCACGTTCACCAGGTGGATGTTCTTGCAGTCGAGCGCGTACGCCAGACCGCCCGCGACGAAGACGCCGCCCCGGGCGATGCTCAGGATGATGTCGGGCTCGTAGCCGTCGTCGGCGATGGTCTGCGCCAGCTCGCGCACGGCCCGGCCGAATCCCGCGTAGTCGAGGTTCTCGCGCACGCCGTCACTCACTCCGTCACTCATGCCTCGTGCCTCACCTGGGTCCGGTGGAAGTTCTGGAAGGACCGCGAGGCCGTCGGGCCGCGCTGGCCCTGGTACCGCGATCCGTACCGCTCGCTCCCGTACGGGAACTCCGCGGGCGAGCTGAGCCGGAACAGACACAGCTGCCCGATCTTCATACCCGGCCAGAGCTTGATCGGCAGTGTGGCGAGGTTCGACAGCTCCAGCGTCACGTGCCCGGAGAACCCCGGGTCGATGAACCCGGCGGTCGAATGGGTCACCAGTCCCAGCCGGCCGAGACTGGACTTCCCCTCCAGTCTGGAGGCGATGTCGTCGGGCAGCGAGATGACCTCGTAGGTCGACGCGAGTACGAACTCCCCCGGGTGCAGGATGAACGCCTCGTCACCGTCCGGCTCGACCATCCGGGTCAGATCGCTCTGCTCGGTGGCGGGGTCGATGTGGGCGTAGCGGTGATTCTCGAAGACCCGGAAGAACCGGTCGAGACGTACATCGATGCTGGAGGGCTGCACCATCGACTCGTCGAACGGGTCGATGCGAACCCGTCCGCTGTCGATCTCGGCCCGGATGTCTTTATCAGAGAGAAGCACGTCCCGAGGATACGCAGAGCGCGCGGGCCGCCCCAATCGAGGCGGTCCCCGCGCGCCGGTGTCTACCGCTTCGGCGCCGCTCCCACGGGCACGGCATGCCGCAGCCGCGCACAGCGCGGACACCGCAGCAGCCGACCCGGCCCGATCCGACCGGCACCGAGGTGCTGCAGCGGGAACGAAGCGGTGCTGAACACGTGCCCTTCGGCACAACGGACGACGGTGTGCTCCATCGAGTCCCTTTCCCCAACCAGCCGTACTGCGATGAATCGCCACATTAGGGGATGAACAAGACCCACTCCAGCCGCCGCTCCGCACACACAAGGTACGCCCCAACTCCCGCCCCCACGACCCTCCGTACGTCCCGCACGCGGCACCACTCCCGGGGCGAATTCACCAGGGGTCGATCATGGGGTAGGGTGAGAAACGATAGCGCTCCAGGCAACTGGATCACTGCGCGGATGTAGTTTAATGGTAGAACATGAGCTTCCCAAGCTTATAGCGCGGGTTCGATTCCCGTCATCCGCTCTTGCAAGAAGGCCCAGGTTAGCGACCTGGGCCTTCTTCGTTGTCTAGACCTATTCAGGAGTCCCGCACCACTTGCGCACCATTTGACTCCTGTACGGCCTGCTCGGCGGCCTTCTGCCGGGCGGCCCGCACCATCCCGTCCAGCCCGCCGGCCACCTCCTTCTGACGCTCGTGGTCCGAGTGTTGGTAGATCAGCGCCGCCTTCTCGGACGACTGACCCGCGCGAACCATCGTGTCCCTGAGCGTGGCCCCGGATCGTGTCGAGAGGGTGTGCCCCGTGTGACGAAGGTCGTAGAACCTGAACGACTTCGGCATGCCGACCTTCACCCGCGCCTTGGCCCACTTCCGCCCGAAGGTCGTACGCCTGAACGGCGCCCCCTTCTCCCCCACGAAGAGGAGACCCTCCGGGCCCTTCTCCGCGTACCACGCGACGTGCCGGCGCAGGTCTTCCCGCAGGAACTCGGGCAGAACGACGATCCGCTTACCTGCCTCGGACTTGGTGGGACCTTCGGCCCGCTTCCCGGTGTTCAGCTCCGGGGCCGCCTTCCGGACGCGGATCGTCATGGCGTCGAGGTCCACGTCCTTCCGTCGCAGCTCTGCCTGCTCCTCAGGACGCATCGGGCCGTAGGCGCCGAGGTAGACCATCAGCCTCCACCGAATACCGATCGCTTCGGCCAGCGCGTCCACCTGCTCCACCGTCGCGATCTCCCGCTCAGGAGCGGCCTCCTTTCCCGCTCCCTTGATCCGGCACGGGTTCCGCCGGATCAGCTCATCGTCAGCCGCGGTCCCGAGGATCGCCTTCAGGAGGCGGTACGACTTGGCGACCGTGGTCGGCGCGTTCGTCGCGTCGAGTCGGTGTGCTCGCCACTCTCGAATGCGGGGCGGGGTGAGCTGGTCAAGGTCCCAGTGCCCCAGGAACGGCACCAGGTGCAGACGCAGCAGCCGCTCGTACAACTCCCTCGTGAGGAGTCCGACTCCGCGTTCGGCAACCCACTTCGTGGCGTACTCCTCGAAGTTGACCGCTCCGGCGTCCGGGTCCCGCCAGTCGCCCCGGGTCATGTCCGCCTCTACCTGCGAGAGCCACACCTCGGCGGCGGTCTTGGTCTCAAAGGTCTCCGGCGCCCGCCTCCTCTCCCCCGCGGGGTCGAGGTAGGACGCGGTCCAATACCCGGAGCGGTACTGCCGGACCGCACCGAACCGACGCTTAGCCTTGGTCTTCTTCGTGCGCTTGGCAGCCATCAGGCAGCCCTCCGCATCCGCCGGCGGACGGGAACCGCCGGAACGACGCTCGCGCGCATGTACTCCTCAAGCACGCTCACCGCGATGCGGACGTGCGTGCCGAACTTGCTGTAGGTGATGCGTCGTTCGGCGACGAGCCGCCGGACGAACCGCTCATCCTTCATCCCCAGGTGCTCCGCAGCCTCCTTCACGCTGAGGTACTGGTCTTCCAGAAGCGCCGTCTGACTCGGTGCGGACGACAGGTGCCGCATGCGGGCGGTGCTGCTCACGCGTCTTGCCTCCTGGTTGGGATGGGCCGCTAAGCCCTGCTCCTAGAAATCCGCTACTGCCGCTACCTCCGCTACCGCCCTGGTCAGGGGCCTGTTTGGGGTAGCGGATTGGGTAGCGGTAGCGGATAGATGCGCGACCGGCCCGGCCGTTGAGGGCCGGGCCGGTAGCGGGTGTTGCTGTTGGGGTAGCGGATGATTTTGAGCCTCCCGCTACCTCCTTATGCCGTCTGACCTGCGAGGTAGCGGCGGTAGCGGAAGTAGCGGATTCTCAGGGGGTGGGGGGCGGGCAGTACCTCGCCCACGCGTCCGCGAGGTCGGCGGCGTAGTAGCCCTTGAGGACCGCGCCGCCGCCCTTGATGTTGCGGGGCTCGATCGGCTTGTTGGCCCCGGTCATGTACTCGCCGAGCATCTTCGCGAGGCTCCGGGAGGTCAGCGGCTTGCCGCCCATGTCCGCCCACGGCGCCTCCTCCAGCGCATACAGGCGGTCCAGAACGGCGACGGTGGGCAGGCGCTCGATCCCGTTCAGGACGTGGTCACGCAGGTCCGTGAGCAGCCGGATCCCGATACTGCCCTTGTCGTCCACCTTGGACGCGGCCACGATCTCCGCGCACGCGGTACGGGCCCGCGCCGGCCACTCGCCCCCGGCCGCGTCCGCGACGGCGATAAGCGGCTCCCACACGTCGGCGGGCCGGTCGGTGACCTCGTCCGGCATCTCGGGGAACACCCCGTCGACGAGGTGGCGGACGCTGTCGGCCCAGACGGCGAGGCGGTCGCGCAGGGCGTGGCCTTCGGGGGCGTGGAGGCGGCGGCGGAACGGCTGCACGTGCTCGTTGCGGGCCCGGCGGCGCATCCGGATGATGACCGACCGGGTCAGGATCGTGTCCGGCAGCGAGCCGAGTCCGGCCATGGCCACCACACAGAACGAAGGGAACTCCTGCACCGTCTGGTTCGTGCCGTCCCCGACGCAGCGCCACATGCCGGCGCCCCGGTGGTGGCCTGCGTTCATGAAGCCGCGGAGCGGCTCGTTGTCTCCGGCCTTGGGTCCGAAGATGGTGTCGACCTCGTCGAAGAGGATCGTGGGGCGGGTGTCCAGGGTGGAGACGGCGCGGAAGAGGACCGGTGCGGACGCGTTCGCGGCGACCAGCGGCTGAGGGACCAGGGTTTCTACGATCTCCAGCGCGCGGGACTTGCCGGACCCGGGTTCCGGGGAGAGGAAGGCGAGGCGCGGGGTGGAGTCGAAGCAGTCGAGCAGGTGCGCGTGGGCGTCCCACAGGGTGACGGCGACGTAGGCGGCTTCGGTGGGGAAGACGTTGAAGCGGCGGTGGAAGGCTTCCACCGCGTCCAGCAGTACGGCGCCGTCGGTGGGGGCCTGCGTGGGCGCGGGGGCGGTGGTGGTGTCGACGGTCATGCGGCCTTCCTCCGGTGGGTGGCGGTGCGGCCCAGCGGGCACGCGGTGCGGTGGTTGGTGTGGAGCTGGATGAGCGCGAGGACCTGCCGCTGTCCGACGGCGGAGCGGTTGTGCCCGCACTCGCACTTCGAGGTCGCGGTGGGTACGGCGCCGCGCGGGGCGCAGATGTGCAGGACGGCGACGATGTAGCGGCCGTCGGCTGCCGGGTGCGGGTCAGGGCGAAGGGATGAAGGGACGCCTTCGGCGACGACTTTCAGCGCCCCACTGCCGCCGTTGGCCGGGGTCGGTTCGGCGATGCCGGGGCCGGTGGGGGGCTGGGTGAGGCTCTTCAGGGAGGAGCGGGGGTGGGCGCTCATGCCGTCCGCCTCATCGCGTTGCGGGCGATGGACCAGTTCAGACCGGAGCGGATCGTGTTGCGGCACTCGGCAGACGGCAGGCCGGCCGACTCCCCCGCCCACTGAAGAGCCTCCTCCACCACCGCGCGGTCGAGGTCGCCCGCGGCGATGAACCGTCCCAGGGCTCGCGCGGCCCGGAGCAAGGTCCCGTTGCGCTCCCCGGCCGGGGCCGACTCCACCGACGCCGTCTCGGCGTTCAGTGCGGCGGCCGCGTACCTGCCAGTCCGCTGGGTGGCAGGGCGGCCGGTGAGCTGGCGCAGGGCCTGCCTGGGTGCCAGCAGCCCGTACAGCCACGCGGGGAACGGCGCCGGAGCTACCGGATCGGTGACCTCGTACAGTCCGGCCGCCGTGGTGCTGCCGGGGGCAACGACGTAGCCGCCCCAGGCCCGGGTATCGATGAGCCTGCCCAAACGGCCCGCCGTGTTCCCCAGCCGGATCCCGTCCGGGGCCGTGAAGTACAGGTGGGCACCGCCGGTGGGAGTCCGCACTGAAAGCGTGGCCGGGACGGCCTGTCCGGCGCGCTCGCAGAGCGCCTTGAGGGTGTCCGCGCCGCCAGGCGCGTCAGAACTCCCCTTGCCCTTAGGGACGTCGAGGTCCACGACGACGAGGTGGGAGGGGCCGGTGGCGATGCCGACGTTGAACGGGAGGCGGTCCCACGCGCGCCGGATGCGGTCCGGGTCGCTCGTGGCTCGGTCCTCCCATTTGCGGTGGCCTCCGGCGCAGTCCCCCAGGGCGGGGCAGTGCTCTTCGCCGTGGAGGGCTGGCCGCTTCTGTCCGGGGCGGAGCGGGAAGACGCTCCAGCCGAGGGCGGCGGCATCGAGCGCGGCCGTCAGCAGCGCGGATGCGGGTTGATGGGTCATGCTGGATTCCTCCAGTGAGAGCTGGAAGAGAGCGGCCCCGCTTCATTGGCGTGAGTGGGGGGCCGCTCTCGTCGTGTCAGTGGTGGGTGTGGTCGGTGGCGAAGTCGATGAGGCGCTTGGCCTCGTCGGGGGTGACGGTGCTGTACCGGACGCTGATGAGGCAGCCGGGGTGGGGGCAGCGGATGATGCGCTTGCCCGCGAGGAGGGCGAGCGCGTCGGAGATCCGCTCCGAGAGCGGCTGGGGCTGGACCTGCTTCATGGACGGGCCTTTCAACGGTTGTTGAGGGTGCCGGTGGCGCGGCCGAACATGCCGGACGCGCTGATGTTCTGGGTGACGTGCTGCACGGGCGCCGCACCCCGACCGCTCGACCCGCGCCCGGCGCGGAGGACCATCGGGGCGATGACGCCGGCGGCAATGAGGGCGATGGCGGCCCAGAGTGCTTCGGTCATGGCGATCAGTCCCGGGGCGGCGTAGGAGATCCCGAACCCGGCGGCGGCGATCCCGCCGCCGACGGTCGGGGCGAGGAGGGCGGTGGTCTTGGCCCACGCCGGGACCGGCTGCGCGGCCGGGGCGAGGGGCTGGGGCTGGGTGTAGGCGAGGGTCCGGTAGCCGCTGGGGAGGGTAACCATCTCGACTCCCGGGAGGAGTTCGGTGGGCAGCATGGCGGGCTGGTGGATCGCGGTCGGGTAGACGATGGGATCGCCGTAGCGGGTGGCGGGGGTGGTGCTCTGGATCGTGGGCTCATAGGGCATTGCAGGCTCCTGGACGCGGTGCGGGCGGCCCCTAGGTGGTGGGGCCGCCCGCTGTGGGTGGTCGCTCTGCGTGGTTCTAGTGGGGTGCGGCTACTGGGTAGTGGGTAGTGGGGTCCCCAGTAGAAAGGGCCTGTTGGGGGCCTGTGGGGGCGCTAGTGGGGTGTTCTACTGGGTAGTGGGGTGTGCCCCACTACCCAGTACCCGGTAGCTGTCTGTGAACGGTTCAGGCGTGGTCGGGGTGGACGTAAACGGAGTGCGGTCCGTTGTCCCGGTAGACCAGCTCGCCCCGCTCGGCGGCGGCCCGCAGGGCGGCGCGGACGGTCTTGCGGTCCTTGCCGACGAGGTCCGCGACGGCCGCCGGCTTCATGCCCTCGGTCCCGGCCGCGTAGATCGCGGTGACGGCTTCCGGAAGCCATCCCGGCCCGGTGTCCCGGCCGCCCTCGCCCCGGTGCGCGGACAGGTTCAGCCCCGGCCGCCGCGGCTGCTCCTGCTCCTGCTCCTGCTCGGGTTCGGACTTGGGGTCGGGGGCGAACTCGACGGACATGAGCCGCTCGAACTCCGCGTCCATGTCGCTCGTCTCCGGGGCGGCCGGGGCCTGCTCGCGGTGAGCGGACAGGTTCAGACCCGTACCCGTCCGGCCCGTCGGTGCGGTGCCCGGTGTGCTGGCGTCGGGGTCGGGGGCGGTGTGCTGGTGTTCGGTGATCCATGCGGTGCGAGCGGTGTCCCAGCGGCGGGCATAGTCCGGGCCCGCGGCCTTGGCGGAGACGGCGTCCAGGTACGGGTGCCGTTCCGAGGTGGCGTGGACGATGTCACCGATCTGGTTGGGGAGGATCCGCCAGGTCCCGAAGAGGGCGGCGGGCGATTCGGGGGTGCCCATGAATCCGGTGCCCTTGTGGGGTGCCTGCTCGATCCGCAAGCCGGTCCCGCCGGGGAACAGCTTGGACAGGTCCATGCCCTCGGTCGCCCCGCCGGTCAGCGCGACGCGGGTCTTGGCTTCGCGGCGGATCATCATGTCCCCCAGGACCGCCCCGGTGGCTCCCAGCGCGGTGAGGACGGTGCGGATGCCCATGGCGCGGAGCATCCGGATCACTTCGAGGATCTTCTTGGCGAGCTTGCGGGTTTCCGGATCCCGGCTGATCAGGATCTCCGCGCCCTCGTCGATCAGGAGCATGATCTGCGGGATCTCGTGGCTGATGGGCAGGAGGTCGGTGTTGGCCTTGGCCATGAGGTCCTGGTAGGCGCGCTTGCGGTAGTTGCCGACGCGCAGGGCCGCGTCCAGCATCAGGTGGGCTTCCTCGTGGCTGGCGGCGAGCCAGTCGATCCCGGGCCGCACCGGCTGGCCCTGGCCGGAGCCGTCCATGGCGGGCCGGATCCAGGGCAGGCCGGCCGATCCGGCGTTGAGGTCGATGACCCAGGTCAGGATGTCGTCGGCCCGGGCGAACCCGGCCAGGATGACGTGGACCATGTTCGTCTTACCGGATCCGGTCGGACCGACGACCAGCGCGCACTGCTCGCGCAGGTAGGTGAGGATCTCCTCCGCGTTGGTGCGGTACCCCCACGGAATGCCGGTGTGGATCGACAGAGCGCTGTAGTCGGACGGGTAGGGGACTTCCGCCGCAAGGACGTTGACCGTCGTCACGTCGATCAGGACGCGCCCCTGGTCAATGCCCGGGGATGCGGCGGCGGTGCAGCCGTGCGGGAGCCGGGCATCCGCCGACAGGCGGGCGTTCTCGCGGGCGATCCGGTCGTAGGTGGTGCCGCCCGCGGGGAGTTCGGCGTCGATCGTGAAGCCGGTGTTCGTCGGCCACATCTCCACGGCCACGATCCGCAGGGTGATCCCGCAGACCCGCTGGACACGGTCGACCCACTCGGCTGCGATGGCCCGCCGGTCCGCGGACAGTTCGCGGGCGACCTGCCGTTCAGCGGCGGCGATGGCTTCGAGCTCGCGGGCTTCCTCGTAGAAGCCGACCGAGCGGGCCGCCGCCCCCATGCCGACGCCGATCACGGCGAGGGAGCCCAGCGCGGTCCAGTTCAGGGGGCCAGTGGCCAGCGCCCACGTAGTCCAGCCGGATCCCAGCAGCCAGGAAGCGGCCCGCGCGCCGATCGTGCGAGCCGCGAGCTTCTGCCGCAGCCCCGAAGCGGTGTGCCCGATCGCCCCGACCGTACCGACGGCCAGCGCCCAGGACGGGGGCATGTGGGCGAGGGTGCCGACGGTGGCGACGGCGTAGGCGCCGGTGGTGGCGGACAGGGCGCCGGTGATGGGGCCGTGGCCGGCGGCCCAGTCCAGGGCGAGCCCGTTGTGGGTGATGGTGTTGGTGGTGGTCATCAGACGTTCCAGCCCTTCTCGGCCTCGGGGCCGTTGCGGGGGTCCTCGTGGCGGGCGATGTCGGCCTCATGGGCCTTGCGGAACGCCGGACCCAGGTCCTCGGCCACGGCGACGGCGGAGTTGATCGCGCCGTAGATGTCGGCGAAGCCGTCCGCGACTTCCTTCTCCAGCGGGAACTCGGTGTCGGAGCGCTCCGCGAGGATCTGCATGACGTTCGCGATCGAGGTCAGGGCCTCGGGGAGACCCTCGATCATCGCGAGGATCTCCATGGCGTTCTCGGGCTCGTAGGCCTGGGCCGCCTGCTCCATCTCGGCGGCGAGCTCTTCGAACCTGAACCCGGATGCGTTGCTCACAGCTGCTCCTTGGCTGACGGGAGGTGCGGGAACGTGCGTGGTGGGACGGGCGGCGCGGTCACCGAGGAGGTCGCCTTCGGCCTCCTGCTCGGTCCTGGCCTGGGCCAGGACCTCCTCCATGTCCGCGTCGTGCTGCGCGGCAATGCCGAGGTCACGCTCGTGGCGTTCGTCCTCTGCACGGGCCAAGAGACGCTGGTAGAGGCGGCGCCCGGGATTCTGGAGCCAGGCCCAGCCGAGCTTCCGGCCAAGCGGTGTGGTCAACAGGCCGACGGCGCCCAGCAGCGCGCCGAGCATGCCGGCCATCGCCCGGCGGGCGTGGAAGCGGGCCGCGGACATGCGCAGAGCCTTCCGCGTCGCCTTGCGGGAGGGTGCGGCGAGCTGCTTGACGCGGTTGCGGAACGCCTTCTCGTGAACGCCGGCCCGGCCGTTGGCGACCGCCCGGCCCGCGCTGCGGTCCCGCAAGGAGCGGACAGCACCAACGGCCGTGTCGCGGACGGCGGCGGCCTTGCCCATGGACTTGGCGAGGGTGCGGGCAGCCGGACCACGCGCCTTCGTACCGGCGGAGGCAGCGCGCCCGGCGGCTTTCGTGGCCCGCCGGGTGTCTGCGACCTGCCGGCGGGCCTGAACTGCAGCCGTGCGGGCCGCGGATCGAGTCGGCGCCTGCGTCTTGGCCTGGGAGCGCAGGTCGCGGACCTGCCCGGCCCGGCCACCGGCCAGACGACCAGCAGCCTCCCCGACCCGCTGACGGGCCGACGGCTTACCCGCATTGCTCGAGGCACCGGACCGGCCAGCCGACCGGACACCGGACGCGGCGGCCGCGCGGTGCCGGGCCTGCCCGCCACTGATCCGTCGGGATCCGGATCCCCCACCGGTACGGGGGCTGGTGCGGGGCTGGGAGGGGATCAGGCCCATGGTGCCGCGGCCCTTGCTTCCACCGGCGGTCCGTTTGGTGGCCGGGGCGGGCTTGGCCGCGGGCTTCTTCTTGCGGTCCTTGCTGCGCTGGTGGGCGGCGGCGGTACCCAGGACAGCGGCGCCGGTCATAGCGATCGCAGCGGCGATCGGGCCACCGGCCAGAGCCGCGGTGGCCAGCAGTCCGGCGGCGGTGTTCGTCCCGGTCAGGGACAGCGGCCCCACGGGGAAACCGCCCGGGGTGTGCTCCACCTCCTTGGCCTTGGCGGTAGCGGTGGGCTCTGCCGGGGCCGGGGTGGGGGTGGATTCTTGGGGTGGGGCCTGCGGTTCGACGGTCGTTTCGGTCATGCTGAACGTGCTCCCTCGGGAGAAGAGGGCCCGGCCGCCCGCCTCCTACAGCAACGGCCGGGCCCTGCCTGTACGTGCAGGTCAGAACTGGTTCGGCTCCAGCGCGAAGAACATGGTGTTCGCGCGGGCCATCTCCGGGTGCTCGGCGGTGACGTACTGCCGGATCGCCTGGTAGGCGTCGTAGCGGGTCGTCCCCGCGGGCGGGGTGTAGGTGCCGTTCTTCGTCATCGCCGCCAGGCCAGGCAGCTCCAGGGTCATGACCCAGAAGTGCGTGCCCTGGGCGGCCGGGGCGGGGGTGGTGGTCTGTGCGCTGGGCGTGGTCACGGGAGTCTCCTGATCAGGTCGAGGGTCAGGCGGCGCACTGTTCGTCATCCGGGTACGCGCAGGGGACGCACATGCCGAGCGATGCCGGGATGACGTACCCGGCATCACGCGAGCAGGCAGGGCAGGTCCGGCGGGCCGCGTTCGCCTTCGCCAGAGCAGCGGCCTTGGCCGGCGTCATCGGGCGGACCGGGCGGGCCAGCTCTATCCGGTAGAGGTAGGCGACCAGCGGCTCACGCTCATCGCGGGGCCGCTCCACCTGCGCGACGACGTCCTGTCCGCCAGGGCGCAGGCCGGCGGCCCGCAACTGCCTTCGAGTGGCCAGGCCGTCGGGGGCCAGGCGCCAGGTGTAGACGGGGAGGGTGGACATCAGCTCACCCCTGCGGGGAGGGCGGTGCGGTCCTCGTTGAGGCGCTGGTAGAGCTTGTGGACGTAGGAGGTGGACCGGGTGGAAAGCCGGGCCGCTTCGGGGAGGCTCTTGCCCTGCACCCAGCACGCGCGGATCACGTTCGCGGCCTCATCGGCGGACAGCCGGACGGGTTCCCGCTCCACCTGGTGGACCGGGGTGGACGTGCGGGGGAAGGACGGGTGGAACACCAGGCCCTCACCGCAGATGACCAGCGGTTCCACCCGACGCCGTACGTCCGTTGTGGCAGCCGGAGCGACTGCGGGTGTGGGCGCCGGGGGCGGGGTGGAGGTCTGGTGGACGGGGTACGCGTCCACCTCGTTCTCTCCGGCGTCCACCAGGGTCTGGAGGTGGGCGATTTTCGCGAGGATCGCGTGCCGGTAGTGGCTGATCGCTTCGGCGAGAACGATCAGGAGGACCGGGGGGATGGAGTGGAGGACGAGCCCGGCCGGGTCGACCGCGCGGGGGAAACCGAATGCCGTTCCCTCGGGCCAGAGGGAGGTCCAGCAGTTCATGACCCAGGTGCCCAGGCCGGCGAACCAGCGCAGTACGGCGGCCCAGCCGGAGGAGGTGAGCCCGTACTCGGAGAGCCGGCCGTCGAAGATGAGGACCGCTCCGAGCGCGACGGCCACCATCGGGTCGAGCATCCACGCGATCCATGGGGACACGTGGTGGTCGATCGCGAACATCGTCACGTTCGACGCGGTGAACACCAGCGCCACGAACGCGACAGCCACCAGGACCCGCGTCAGCTTCGACAGCATCCCCGCAAGGGCTGCGATCTGCTCCAGCGGCTCCCGCCCCGTCACCGGTCCTCCCCTGGAGGGATCCGGTGGACGTCGACCGAGCCGAGGAAGCGGACCGGGTCGGTGTCGTCGTCGGCCAGCTCGTGCCACTCCCACTGCGCTCCCTCAACGACCTCGTATCCGAGGGCGGCGAGGGCCGTGGTGCGCTCGGCGAGGGTGGGGACCGGGGAGGTGCGGGCGAAGTCGTGGCCCGGCCAGTCCTTCGGGGCGGGGCTGTCGGTGACCACGTACACCTCCCAGGTGCCGTGGTAGCCGGTCGCGATGCGGGCGCTGTGCGTCATGCGGCACCGCCCGTCATGTTCACCGCGGCGACGGCCCGGTTGGTCAGGTCCCGGCGGACCGCGAGCATGCGCCGGCGGGCCCGGCGGATCCGCTGCTCGTCCAGCTCGGACGGCGCCCGGTCGAGTACGGCGATCTCCGCGTCGAGGAGGTCGACGTCCGCCAGGATCAGCGGCAACTCGAACTCGATCGCGTCCAGCTCCGCGTCCGACGGCTCCAGACCGTCGGACCACGGGGTAACGATGCTCTGAAGTGCAGCGATGGACTTCATGGGTCTTGCTCCTTCTGAGGAGGAACGGGGCCCGAACAGCAGCCCCCGGCGTTCCCGCGCCGGGGGCTGCACTGTGTTGGGGGTGAAGCAGGAAGGACTCCGGCTCCCCTCGACCCCGCCCGTACAGCGCCGAAGCGCCGGACGGGCGGAGGAGGCAACCGGCCGCCGCCCGTGGGGCGACGGTGGGTTGATCAAGTGCATTGGTCATCTCATTCCAGGAGCGCGCTCCTGGGGGTAGGCAGAGATCAGCCGTCCGGTTGACAAGGGGAGCCGGCGCCCTCGGCCAATAGGCCTCCGCACCCTGAGCTGCGTTTATAGGCGCAGCTCACCCGTTCAAGCCTGACCAACTTGGCTAGCCCGGTGGGCACAGGAACAACGTAGCCAGCCTGGCTAGTCACGTCAAGAGGTGGATAGCCAGGCTGCCCAAATAGTCAGGTTGGCCGTACCATCGAGCCATGACCTTTGCGCTTGAGCCTCTGGACCCGGACGACGATCGACCGCCGTACGAGCAGGTCGCGCGCAGCCTTGGCGCGGCAATCCGAACGAGGAAGCTGGCACCCGGCGAGCGGCTCCCGTCGCACAAGATGCTGACGGACCACTACGGCTTCGCCCGAGCAACGATTCAGCGAGCCCTGCGTGACCTGGAGGACGAAGGTCTAGTCGTGTCCCGGAAGGGCAGCGGCGTGTTCGTGCGGAACCGCACCGAACGGCCGGCCGGACTGCGTCCGTACGTCGAGCAGGCCTTCGGCAGCCACAACGTGACGATCGACTTCGCGGGATTCTCCAGTGAGACGCTCCACGGAGCCTTGCAAGAGCCGCTCGACAAGATTCGAGTGGGCCGCCTGACACCGTCGAGCATCCGGATCCGCATCCTGGTTCCCGACATGGACGTACCGCAGGCAGCTCCGGTGCGCCGGGAGGACAGCGCTGACGACCCGCGGCTGCGCGCCCGCATGCACGACATCATGGTCGGCTACACGCGCAGCATCTCCGACGCCATAAGCGAGCTCAGCCATCTCGGACTCGTCCAGGAGAGCAACGTGGACGTCCGCGTACACAGCGGGACGCAGTTCTTCAAGCTGTACGTGATCAACAACGAGGACGCGTTCTTCGGCTACTATCCGATCCGCCCGAACAAGGTGGTGGCTCAGGGCGAGGCCATCGAGATCTACGACCTCGTCGGCAAAGACACGATCCTCTTCCACCACTCGGTCAACGAGGGCGATTCCTCCAGCGGAGCGCAGCAGGTAGAGCAGGCTCGGATGTGGTTCGACAGCGTGTGGGAGACGATCGCAAGGGACGCCAATGCCGACGCAAGCTGACGCACTCGGCGTTGTACTCAGCGCGTCGAAGGCAATCCTCTTCGACTTCGACGGACCTGTCTGCGACGTGTTCAAAGGCCTGCCGGCGCCTGCTATCGCTAGCGAATTGGCCGCGCTACTCTCTGTGCTGGCACCCGCCCTAGAGGCTCCCGCACGCGCTACGGACGACCCAATGGAGGTTCACCGCCTCTCCCAAGAGGGCGGCAGCACCGTCCTCGCGGCAGTAGAGGCGGCCCTCACCGCAGCAGAGGTCCGGGCGGTAAAGGTCGCTGGGGATCCAACAGTCGGTGCCGTTGAGACTCTCCACGCCGCTCGTAACATGGGCCGGCATGTGGCAATCGTGAGCAACAATTCGGTCGAGTGCATTCGGGAGTACCTATCCCTGCACGGGCTAGCGGTGTTCGTCGACGAAATCATCGGACGCCCTGAGCTGCGACCTGATCTGATGAAGCCGTCCCCTCACCCACTGCTGATCGCTGCCTCAACTCTCCAGGTTGCACCCAGCCTGGCAGTACTCGTAGGCGACTCCGTCACGGATATCGAGGCTGCACACGCAGCGGGTGCCCGGAGTATCGGATACGCGAATAAGCCCCACAAGTGGGCCTCCCTGACTGACGCCGGTGCAGATGTCGTGCTGCTCCGGATGCAGGAGATCGCGGACGCTTTCGATGATCCCCGGTAGAGCCTGGCTGGCCATCCGGGCATAATCACCCCGCCGGCCGCCGCAGGCTGTACCCTCGGCCGATCGGGCTGCCAACGGAGCACCTCTGCCTCTGGGCTGTGGCAGCTCCTGGCGATGGGGAGTCCGATGGCAGCAACCTTGGACGAGCAGTCAGTGAAGCGGCTGGCCTACATCCGCATGCTGTACGAACAGGGTGTGTCTCAGGCAAAGCAGCCCATGCCTATGAGTGCAAGCAGCCTGCTCTCACTACACGACTCTGTGGAAATGTTCCTGGTGTTGTCCAGTGATGTCCTCAATGAACAGGTCGACAAAAAGACGACGTTCATGGACTACTGGAACAAGATTAAGAGCGTCCAGTTGAGTGGCGCTGCTGGAATGCGACGCCTGAACGATGCCCGGAACAGTCTGAAGCACGCGGGCGCCATGCCGTCGACAGAAACTGTTCAGCAGGCCCTGTCTGACACTTTCGCCTTCTTCGACGACAACGTCCGGCGGGTCTTCAGCGTGCCACTGTGGTCCGTGGACACGTCCTACGTCATCCCTCAGCCTAGGGCGCGGGAATTCGTCCGACAGGCCGCGCTGCGATTTGAGGCCGGGGAGGGCGGAGCCGCTCTGGCCCTGCTCCAGCTGAGCCTTGTTGAAGTACTTGAGGCGCAGCAATGGTGGCCACACGGGACACTCATGGCGAAGATCTCTAATCCCCGGAACCGCTTCTCGAAGTTGAGCCGTTCATTCAGGGCGGCCTTCGGACGGACCTACAGCAATGACATCGTCGATGCCGCACGGGAACTGGAGCATCTGGAGGCGGCGGTCACCGACCTACAGGACAGCCTTCAGTGGATGGCCCTGGGCGGCAACCTCCACCACTACGCCCGGTTTCAGGCTCTGACGCCTCGGAGTATCTATTGGACACGAGGAGCTGACGAAGCCTCGATTCAGAACGTTCTCGGCGGCCTGGATGTGACCTCTCGTACCCCCACACGTGAGGAGTTCGATTTCTGTCGACAATTTGTCGTCACGACGGCTCTGCGAAGGGCGGACCTCGACGCACACGTCCTCACGCCGTCGTGGCAGCGTGAAGTCACTGCCGGTGACGGGGACTGACGTGGTCGATCCGAGCCGTGTCCTCCAGACGCTGAGGGGTAGCCGTCGGTTCGCCTCTGATCTGCCGCAAGGTCGCACCACTTGCGCACCACATGAGGCGGACAACAGCGGTAAACACCGGTCCAAGCCAGCCTGCGAGCCGAACCCTCCCGGGGACTGAAAACGCAGGTCAGAGGCACAGTCAGGTGAGCTGGAGCGGGGATTCCCAAGCTTATAGCGCGGGTTCGATTCCCGTCATCCGCTCTTGCAAGAAGGCCCAGGTCATCGACCTGGGCCTTCTTCGTTGTCTAGACCTCTCAGCCCCTGCCGTGCCCTCCGCGTGCCCCAACTCGCGGGAATCGCCTGCTCGGAGGGGGCGCGGCGCACCACATCCACCACCTCAAGCCCAGGCCGTCTCGAATCACGAGACGCATTTCGCGTGACCTGCACCTGCACCACAACCGGGCCGCCCTGGCGTGAATTCGCTTCCACAAAGCCGCCGTTGACGGCGAGCCGGATGGCGGGCGGACCCGGCGTTGTGGCCCGACGTGGGCACAGAGGGTTTCGGTGCAGAAAGGCGCCTGGGGCAGGGCCGCGAGGTCGCCGCCCTGCCGCTGTCAGCCCGTCTTGAGCATGGTGCGCATCTGGGCGATCTCGGCGGTCTGGGAGCTGATGATGTCGTCGGCCAGGGCCTTGGCGGGGCCGTAGGCGCCCTGTTGCTTCTCCGTCTTGGCCATGTCGATGGCGCCTTCGTGGTGCTCGATCATCATGGTCAGGAACATGGTGTCGAAGGCGTTGCCCTTGGCGTTGCCGAGCCGGTTCATGTCCTGGTCGTCCATCATTCCGGGCATGCCGGAATCGCCGTGGCCCATGCCGTCCATGCTGGCGCCGGTGGGGACCTTCTCGCCCCACGCCTTGAGCCAGCCGGACATGGTCTCGATCTCCGGGGCCTGGGCCTTCTTGATCTTTTCCGCGAGTGTCTTGACCTCGGCGGAGGCGCCGTGGGCGGCGACCATGTCGGACATCAGGATGGCCTGGCGGTGGTGGGGGATCATCCCCTGCGCGAAGGTGACGTCCGCCTGGTTGTGCCGGTCGGCCTCTGTCGACGCCGGGGCGGTCGTGGTCGCGGGAGTGGTTCCGGCCGTGTTCGCGCTGTTGTCGCTGCCGCACGCGCCAAGGAGCAGGCCGGCGGTGACCGCGGTGGCCGCCAGGGCCGCGCGGCGCGGCAGGGATCGGTTCGTGTTCATTTCGTTGGACTCCAGTGATCGAATGCGGGAAGGAAGGGCTGAGCCGTCGGTGGCTGGCGCCTTCGGGCGCATGCCACAGGAGGAGCCCCTATATCCGCAGGATCTGGAGATCGGCGAGCAGGGGTGGCGCCCGCCCTCCGGCGGGCTCGTAGGCCGGCGCGAGCGACAGCGCGGCCGGAGTGTCGGCGGTGCCGCTCGGCATGCCGGTGAGGGGTGCGGTGTCCGGCGCGGCGATGCCGGGGGACCCGGGCAGGGCCGCGGACGCACACATCTGGTCCGCGTGTCCGCCGTGGCGGGTCGGGCTCGGGTCATCGTCGGGGCACAGGTACTGCGGGCCGGCCTGCGCCGCCGCCACGTGGTGGGACATGTGCTCGGTGGCGCCCGTCGACGGCAGCGCGGCGGCAGTGCCCAGAGCGTGCATGCCGAGCAGCCCGAGGGTGAGTCCGAGAACGAGCAGCAGCCTGAGCCGCGGCATCGGCTGGGGCTGCGGCGGCGTGCGGGGCTCGCGGACGGTCACATTTCCCACCGTAGGCCGCACTCGCACCCGGCGCAGCGCGACCTGGGCCCGGTCACCGGCCATGACCATCACCTCCCCGTCCGCCGGGGCCGTAGGGGCCGGGCGTGGCAGGCGGAGGCACTTGAGGGCGGGGGCGTTGACGGCGACGATGACGCTGGATCCGGGCATGGACAACGCAGCGATCTCCGAGGGCGGGATCAGGCAGGTGGCGGGTTCCAACACGCCTGCGGCAAGATGCGCCAGAACCTCGGCTGGGCCACCGGCTACCACTCATCGCCATGCCCATCGGGGGTTTCGTCCAGGCGGCGCAGGCCGATCGTGGCTGACATTCCCCCGGCGACGCCACCGATGAGGATGACCACTTCACAGCAGGTGCTCCGCGCACTTGCCAATACCCCCAGGTAGGGCGCTGGCCCCGATCACGGCGACGCCAACGGCGGCCCGCAGGATGCGGCCTGCCGGTCAGGGCCGCCGAGGAAGAAGCGGGATTCACGGCGCCCAGGAGGGCGGATGGGGTGGGATGTGCGCGTAGCTCTCTGGGGTGGTCATCCGATGCTTTGGAGGGCATTCAGGGCGGCGTCGAGCCGGCGGGTGGCTTCCTCGGCGACGGGCTGGAGGGCGGGCAGGCCGGTGAGGGTGACCATGATGCCGGGGTCCAGGGCCTGGACGGCGGTGCGTGAGCCGTCGGTGCGGACCACGACGTTGCAGGGCAGGAGGAGGCCGATGGTGCGGTCGGCGTCCAGGGCCTGGCGGGCGAGCGGCGGGTTGCAGGCGCCGAGGATCAGGTAGTCCTCCATGTCGTGGCCGAGCTTGGCCTTCAGGGTGGCGGTGACGTCGATCTCGGTGAGGATGCCGAAGCCCTGCACGGCAAGGGCCTCGCGGACGGCGGCGACGGTGGTGGCGAAGTCGGTGTCGAGGTGGACGGTCCGGTCGTAACGCATGGCGTCATCTCTTTTCCGGGGGCGCGTGGGCGGGCGGGCGTAGCCGCCCTGTGTGAGCGGGTTCCCCATGCCGCCAAAAATACCCCCGGGGGTACCCGTGTTAGGCTCGAAATATACCCCCGGGGGTAAATGTCAGCCGAAAGGAGCAACCGCGTGTTCTTCATCGACACCATCGAGACCGAGGGTCTCGGAAACCGCAGCTACCTGGCGGGCGGCGCGCACACCGCGGTGGTGGTGGACCCGCCCCGCGACATCGACCGTGTCCTTGCGGCCGCTGCGGGGCGGGGGGTACGGATATCGCACGTGGTGGAGACCCACGTCCACAACGACTACGTCACCGGCGGCCTGGACCTGGCCCGCCTGACCGGCGCCGCCTATCTGGTGCCCGCCGCCGCCCGCGTTGCCTTCACCCGCACACCGGTAGCCGACGGCGACACCGTGAGTGTGGACGAAGGCATCACGCTGCGGGCGATGGCCACCCCCGGCCACACCCCGCACCACACTTCCTACGTCCTGGAAGAGCAGGGGGCGGTGGCGGCGGTCTTCACCGGAGGGTCACTGCTGATCGGTTCGGTGGGCCGCCCCGACCTGGTCGAGCCGCGGCTGACCGAACAGCTGGCCCGCGCCCAGCACGCCTCCGCCCACCGGCTGGCCGCCGAGCTCCCCGACGAGACACCGGTGCTGCCCACCCACGGCTTCGGCAGCTTCTGCTCCTCCTCCCAGTCCGAGGGCGACGCCACCACCATCGGCAAGGAGAAGACGGGCAACGACGCCCTGGTCAAGGACGTCGACTCCTTCGTCGCCGCACTGCTGGCCGGCCTGGAGGACGTTCCCGCCTACTACGCCCACATGGGCCCGGCCAACGCCGACGGCCCCAACCCGGTGGACCTGACCGCACCCCCGCTGGCCGACGCCGCGGACATCGCCAAGCGCCTGGCCGCCGGGGAGTGGGTGGTGGACCTGCGCAACCGGATCGCGTTCACGGAAGGGCACGTCGCGGGATCGTTCAACTTCGAGGCCGAGGGGAAGATCGCCACCTACCTCGCCTGGATGATCCCCTGGGGCAAGCCCGTCACGCTGCTCGCGGAGTCACCCGCCCAGCTCGCCGCCGCCCAGCGTGAACTGGTCCGCGTCGGCATCGACCGCCCGGCCGCCGCCGCCACCGGCACCCCCCGCGACTGGATGCCCGCCGGCCACACCCCGCGCTCCTTCCCCCGCGCCACCTTCGCCGACCTCGCCACACAGGCCCCCGGCCCGGACGTGGTCCTCGACGTACGCCGGGACTCCGAGCGCGCCACGGGCTGGATCGAAGGCTCCGTGCACATCCCGATCCACCAGCTGCACGGGCGCCTGGCCGACGTTCCGGCCGGGACGGTGTGGGTGCACTGCGCGGGCGGGATGCGCGCGGGCATCGCCGCCTCCCTGCTCGACGCCGCAGGCCGCGACGTCGTCGCCGTCGACGACTCCTTCGACGCCGCAACCGACGCCGGCCTGCCCCTCACCACCGGAACCGGCAGCTGAACCACAGCCACCCCCGCCTCTGCCCCCGAGAATCGGAAGGAAGACGGATGTTCCTCTTCCGTCGCGGCACCGCCCGCGTCACCCCCGCCCAGGCCCGCCAGAGCACCACCGACGGCGACGCCGTCCTCCTCGACGTACGCGAACAGGTCGAGTGGAACGCCGGACACGCCCCCGGCGCCCTCCACATCCCGCTCTCCCGGCTGGCCACCGGCGCCGCACTGCCCTCCGCCACCGAGGGCCGGCCGCTGGTGGTGATCTGCCGCTCCGGGCACCGCTCCCAGCAGGCCGCAAAACTCCTGGCCGGGCGCGGAGCCGAGGCCACCGACGTCAAGGGCGGCATGAACGCATGGGCGGCGGCCGGCCTGCCGGTCGTCGACGAACGCGGAAGCAGCGGCCGGATAGCGTGAGCACCCTCGTACTCGCCCTCGCCGCCGGGGCCGTCATCGGCCTGGCTCTCGGGGCACTCGGCGGAGGCGGCAGCGTCCTGGCCGTCCCCGCCCTGATCTATCTCCTCGGCTTCACCCCGGCCGCCGCCACCACCGCCTCACTGATCATCGTCACCGCAACCTCCGCCACCGCCCTCTACACCCACGCCACATCCGGCAACGTCCGCTGGAAAACCGGCGCCCTGTTCGCGGCCGCCGGGATCGTCCCCGCGATCACCGCGGCCACCCTCGCCACCCGCCTGCCCGAAGCGGTGCTGACCGCCGCGTTCGCCGCGATAGCCGCCCTCGCCGCCCTCGCCATGCTCAGAACCCCGGCCGCCAATCCGCAGCCCGAGCCGGTCCGGCCCGTGCGGGCGGCAGGAGCGGGCGCCGGACTCGGGGCGGTCACCGGATTCCTCGGCGTCGGCGGCGGCTTCCTCGCCGTCCCCGCACTCGTAGGCGTCCTCGGACTGCGCATGCGCGCCGCAGTCGGGACCAGCCTGCTGGTCATCACCGTCAACTCCCTCGCCGCACTCGCCGCCCGCGCCGGCACCAGCACGCCCCTGGACTGGACGGTCATCGCCCCCTTCACCGGCGCCGCGATCCTCGGAGCCTGGGACGGCAAACGCCTCGCCGCCAAAATCTCCGGCCCCACCCTCCAGCGGATCTTCGCGATCGTGCTCCTGGCCGTCGCCGCCCTCATGCTCACCGACGCCCTCCACTGAGCCTCCCCCTCCCGCGACGGCGCCCCGCCGCCACCCTCCCGCCGATACCCCCTGGGTAACGCCGTGCCCATCACCGGGCACTGTCGACAATAAGGATGGAACGCCACATCATGACCACACCCCGCACCCTGGATGCCGACCAGGCCAGCAGCCGTCTTCACGAACTGATCGTCCTGGACGTCCGCACTCCCGGCGAATACGCCGCGGGCCACCTGCCCGGCGCCCTCAACATCCCCCTCGACCACCTCGACCGGGCCCTGCCCGACATCCGCCACGCCTCCCGGCGCGGCGACATCCTCGTCGTCTGCGCTTCCGGATCCCGCTCCGAGAACGCCTGTCACACCCTCGCCGCCCACGGCATCACCACCGCCACCCTCACCGGCGGCACCGGCGCGTGGGCCGCTGACGGCCACCCCCTCCACCACCCCGACGGCGCACGGCGAACCGCTTGGAGCATGGAGCGCCAGGTACGCCTCACCGCCGGCGCCGTCGTCCTCGCCGGCCTCGCCCTAGGGCGGCTGCACCCCGCCTTCCGCCTCGCCTCCGCCGGCATCGCGGGTGGCCTGGTGTTCTCCGCCGCCACCAACACCTGCGGCATGGCCGCCCTCCTCGCCAAACTCCCCCACAACCGCCCCCACCAAGGCGACCTCGACGCCACCCTCGCCGCCCTCCGCGACCACTGACCCTCACCCGCCAAATACCCCCTGGGGTACCATGAGGGAAGACCGCACAAGGCCAGGAGGCAACAGGTGAAAGTCGACGACGACGCAGTCAACGCAGTCCTCAACCGGCTGCGCCGCGCCCAGGGACAACTCGCCGGCGTCATCGCCATGATCGAAGCCGGCCGCGACTGCAAGGACGTCGTCACCCAGCTCGCCGCCGTCTCCAAGGCCCTCGACCGCGCGGGCTTCAAAATCGTCGCCAGCGGCATGCGCCAGTGCATGACCAACGCAGACGAGAACCAGGCCCCCATGACCGAGGAAGAACTCGAAAAACTCTTCCTGGCCCTCGCCTGACCTGCACCCCGCACCAAAACGGCCCCGTCACGGCAAAGAAGTGACGGGCCAGGTTTCCACAGCAGCTACCGGTTGGCGGCGTTGAACTTCCAGCGCCGGGCCAGGGACACGCAGACGAGCGCGACCAGGACCGGGACCTCGGTCAAGGGGCCGACGACGCCCGAGAGCGCCTGCCCGCTGGTGACGCCGAAGGTGGCGATGGCGACCGCGATGGCCGGCTCGACGTTGTCGCTGTTCGTCTGCGTCCACAACGCCGGTCGCTCCCAGATGGCCGCGGCCTGGCTGACCCACCTCGCTGGGAACCGCATCGAGGTCCGCTCCACCGGCTCCGCCCCGGCCGACTCCGTGAACCCGGCCGCGGTCGAGGCCATGCGCGAAGTCGGCATCGACATGTCCGCGGAGACCCCGAAGATCCTCACCGTCGACGCCGTGAAGGCGTCGGACGTGTGCATCACCATGGACTGCGGCGGCGCCTGCCCCGTCTTCCCCGGCAAGCGGTACCTCGGCTGGAAGCTCGAAGACCCGGCCGGCCAAGGCGTCGAGGCCGTCCGGCCGATCCGCGACAAGATCAAGAAGATGGTCGAGGGACTGATCGATGAGATCGCCCCTGCTCCGTCTGCCTGACCGCTTGCGGGCGCAATCCCCGATATCGGCGACCTGCCCGCGCCGGAAACCCGTCGGCGATGCGGGCGGCTCACCCCCCCTCGGGAGCGCCAAGGCGAAGGGCGTGCCCCAACCGTGCCCTTAAGGACGGTCAACAGCGGTCAGAACGGGTTCAAGAAGGGACCTCGGAAGGCGCCCTACAGGGCCCGTTTATGCAGGTCAGGACCCATGCGGAACCGTTCCGCACAGTAGATTCCCAAGCTTATAGCGCGGGTTCGATTCCCGTCATCCGCTCTTGCAAGAAGGCCCAGGTCATCGACCTGGGCCTTCTTCGTTGTCTAGACCTGCTCACGCGTCCCGGACCACTTGCCACCACGTGGCCCCAGCGGGGCCTGCTCGGCGGCCTTGTGCCGAGCAGGCCCCGCAGCGCGCGGCGGCTACGACCGGGTGCCGGTGCGGTCCGACACGCGGGTGGACAGAACCTGGCCCAGCGCCAGCACGCTCAGGCCGAACATCAGGATGCCCAGGGGGACATGGAGCGACGGCATGTGCGCGATGCCCAGCACCACCTGCACCGAAGCGAGTACGAGGAAGCCGGACGCGTACAGGATGGGACGGGGTGATCCGCCGCCCGGCCGCCACGCCAGGATGGCGGCGAGCACGTACAGCACCGACGCGCCGTACATCACCTTCGATCCGGCGTCGTGCAGTACGTAGCCGTGGGACGAGGACAGCAGCATTCCGGCGGTGACGGCCTGGAAGAAGAGGGCCAGCGTCTGCAGGGCTATCGCGACCTGCGGGAACGTGACTCTGCCCTGCGCTGCCGTCGTCTGTGTGGCCATGACGCGGTCCCCTCTTCTGCCTCGCGGCGGTGGATCAGTAGTGTCTCGGTGGTCCGACGACGCAGCTCCTCGAAATGTGAGGCGAAGCGCCGACCTCACACTCCGGTGCGGTGTTTCGTCGAAGTGCCGAGAGCGGAACCGGACGAGAAGAACCAGGGAGCGGTCGCGACCATGAGCACCCCAACCGAGCCAGGACATGAACGGTCCGAGCCGGGCCTGAGCGCTGTCGTCGACGAGCGGCGACAGCTGATCAATCTCGCCTACCGGCTGCTCGGTTCGCTGGCCGAGGCCGAGGACGCCGTGCAGGAGACCTACACCCGCTGGTACGCGATGTCGCGCCAACGGCAGGAGGCCATCGACTCTCCCGGTGCCTGGCTGACGACGGTGGCCAGCCGCATCTGCCTGGACATGCTCGGCTCGGCGCGGGCCCGGCGCGAGCGCTACGTCGGTGCATGGATACCCGAGCCGCTGCCCGACCGTACGGAGTGGTCCAGCGGACCGGCGAGCGGCGGGACCGAGCCGGCCGACCCCGCCGACCGGGTCACCCTGGACGAGTCGGTGAACATGGCCTTCCTCGTCGTGCTGGAGTCGATGACGCCGGCCGAACGCGTGGCGTTCATCCTGCACGACGTCTTCCGGTACTCCTTCGCCGAGGTCGCCGAGATCGTCGGCCGGACGCCCGCGGCCTGCCGGCAGCTGGCGTCCTCGGCCCGTCGGCGCATTGGCGCCGCGCGGGCTCCGGCGGCCGCGACGGCCGGGCAGGCCGGTCTGGTGCGGGATTTCAAGGAGGCATGGGAGGCCAAGGACATCAAGGCCCTCGTCGACCTCCTCGACCCCGGCGCCACACTGACCGCCGACGGCGGCGGCCTGGTCGGCACCGTCCTGCGCCCGGTCGAGGGCAGCGAGCACATCGCCCAGTACCTGATCCACATCGCCGACAAGGCCCCTGGGCTGACCCTCCTGGAGCGGACGGTCAACGGCCGGCCCGGCCTGGTCGCCCAGCACGCCGACGTCACCGTCACCGTGGCGGCGTTCAGCTTCACCGGCGGCCGCATCACTCGCATCTGGGCGGTCCGCAACCCGGAGAAACTCCGTCCGTGGACCGAGAACGGACAGAGCTGACCCGACGCCAGGTGGGCCGGCCGGGGCCGCGGCCCCGGAAGTCCCTTCAGAAGGCGCGCAGCGCGTCGCGGGTGTTGGTGCGGTACAGGCCGACCTTCGGGTTGGCGACGGTGCCCGGCTTGGCCAGCCGGAGGCTGACGCCGTCCGCGTTCGGCATGTGCTCCTGGTCGGCCAGGACGTTGACCTCGTCGGCCACGGGGCCGTTGCCACCCGACGGGTTGAGGTCCACGGCCGCGTACGCGGTGGCGCCGGGGTGCACCGGGTACGCGGGGGCGCCGCCCAGACCACCGGGGGCGGTGGCCTGGAGACCGAGCGCGGCGCCCTTGGCGCTGAAGCCGACGGTGGGGAAGTAGTCCAGACCGCAGGAGGTGGAACCGTTGTTGGTCACGGTGATGACGCGGACCGTGGCCGGAGTGCCCGCCGGGGAAGTGACCTTGACGGTCAGGTTCCGCGCCGAGCAGGGGTGGGTGTAGGCGTAGGAGTCACCGGTGGTGTCCCCCGAGCCCTTGCCGCCCGGACCGGCCTTCGCCGGGGCGGCGGTGGCCGTGCCGCTTCCGGTGGCCGTGCCGCTTCCGGTGACCTTGCCGGCGGACGGGGCTGCGGAGGCGCCCTCCCCGGACGGCGTCACGGTCCCGGTGGAGACCGGCTTGTCCCCGCTCTTGGTCGCGGCGGGGTTCGCGGTCGGCCCGCCGGCGCTGTCCGAGCCGCCGCAGGCGGTCAGGGCCAGAGCGAGGCCGGCGGTGGCGGTGGCCAGTGCGGTGGTGCGGAGTCGGTAGGTGCGCATGGGGAACTCTCCGTGTCGGTGCGGTCGTCAGACGCGGGCTTGCGCTTTCCGCCTGACGAGACGTTGGGTGGGGCTGCTGTTCCGGGCGGCGGGCGGGTTGGGCCCTCCCGTTGCGACCGCGGAATCCGGCCGCCGGATCCGGCCGCCGATCCGATCGGCGGACCGGCGGGCTGATGACGCAACTGTGGAGCCGGTTTCGTCCCAGTGGCGTCTGGACCGGGATAGTAGGAACCCTGTAACGCTCCCGACCCCTCTCACCTGGGCGATCGGGCGAGCCTGGAACGTGCTTCCGGGATGAGGGGGAGGGTGGAATGGCCACGGAGACGGAGCGGTTCGCGGAGCTGATGCGCGGATTCAAAGAGCGCTCGGGACGCAGCTACGGCACGCTCGCCAAGCGTCTGCACTCCAGCAACTCGACGCTGCACCGCTATTGCAGCGGCGCCGCGGTGCCCACGGAATACGCCCCGGTGGAGCGGTTCGCCCGAGTCTGCGGTGCCTCGGCCGACGAACTGCTCGTGCTGCACCAGCAGTGGCTGCTGGCGCTGGTCGAGCGGCGGCGGGGAGTGATGGAGGGGCAGGCCTCGGGGTCGGCGGCGGCAAACTCCGCGGCGCTGCAGGACGGTGACGCCGCGCCGGAGGTGCCGTCTGCATCGGCGGTGGTGGAGGCCGGGGAGGCTCCGGAGTTCCGGCCGCAGGATGAGACCGACCCCGCACCCGCACCGGCACCGGCCCCGGCGTCCGCGGCCGGGTCCGACCCGGCGCCCATCCCCGCTCCCGAGCCGGCACCGGCGGAGCCCCCCGCCCCCGCCGCCCTTGCCCAGCCCGGCGGCCCCGCGCGGGCCTCCGTACCGGGGGCCCGGCGTCCCCGTCTGCTGCTGGCCATCGCGGCCGCCGTGGCCACCGCCGCGGTGGCGGCGACCGCCGCCGCCGTCTCCGCCATGGGAGATACGGGTCACGGGGACACCCGCCGCGGCGCCACCCAGCCGTCCTCGCGCGAGCCGGCGGCGGCGGGCCCGGCCCTGCCGTCCGGCGGGTCGTCGTCACCCACGCCCACAGCCGACTCCGCACCCCCGTCCAGCCCCGGACCGTCGTCCCCCTCGGCGACGTCCGCGTCCAGCTCGGCGGCCGCCCCCAAGGAGGGGGCCTCCCCCACCGCCCCGTTCACGGTCAACGTCCTGCCCGACAACTGGGACAGTCCCTGCGACCAGTGGTTCGCCCTGGACAAGGCACCCGGCACGGTCCCCCCGCCCCCCGCCGGGCCGGCGACCGAAGCGTGGGCCCGGGCCCTGGACGCCGTCCCGGCGGGGCACCTGCGCATGCAGCTGACCGTCCAGGGCACCGAGGGCAAGCCCGCGGTCCTGCACGCGCTGTACGTCCATGTCGTGAGCGGCCGCAAGGCTCCCGGCTGGAACGCGTACACCATGGGCTCCGGTTGCGGCGGCGCGCTGGTGCCGGCGTCCTTCGCCGTGAACCTGGACGACGCCTCCCCCAGGGCCCGGCCCGTACCCGGCAAGGAGGGCGAGCGGCCGACGGCCTCGACCGACTTCCCGTACAAGGTCTCCGCCACCGACCCCCAGGTGCTGAACATCGACGCCGCCACACTCGGTCGGGACGTCAGCTGGTACCTGGAGCTGGCCTGGAGCAGTGGTGACCGCAAGGGCACCACCCGCATCGACGACCACGGCCGCCCGTTCCGCACGGTCGCCCTGAACGCCGGCCACACCTACTGGTACAACGCGAACAACAACGCCTGGCTGCCGTACACGGAATGAAGGACCCGGGGCACCCGGTCCGAAATGCGGCCCCTGACGAGTGTCAGGCGAGTGTCAGTGCTGGGCCCGGGCGATGAGGAGGGCGACGTCGTCGTGGTCGCCGGGGCGGCGCAGGGCGTGGAGGAGCATGTCGCAGGTCTCCTCCAGGGATCGCGGCGGCTTTGCGAGGAGGGCCAGGAGGGCGTTCAGCCGTTCGTCGATGGCCTGGTCGCGGGTTTCGACCAGGCCATCGGTATAGAGGACCAGTTGGTCGCCCTCGTTCAGGTCGAACGTGGTGGTGTGGAAGGGGACGCCACCGACGCCGAGGGGGACCGCGGTGGGCAGTTCCAGCAGTTCGGGCGGCTGCCCGCGACGCGTCACCACGGGGGGCATGTGGCCCGCGTTGGAGATGAGGCAGCGGGTGTGGTGGGGGTCGTAGACCGCGTAGACGCAGGTCGTGATGGTCTGTCCCATGGGGTCGGTCAGGCGGTCGAGGTGACGCAGTACCTGGGCGGGGTCGAGATCGAGGTCGGCCAGTGTGCGGGTGGCCGTTCGGAGCTGGCCCATCGTCGCGGCGGCGCTGATGCCGCTGCCCATGACGTCGCCGACGACGAGGGCGGTCTTGTCGCCCGTCAGGGGGATGACGTCGAACCAGTCGCCCCCGACCTCGTCCGCCGCTTGGGCGGGCTGGTAGCGGTAGGCGATCTCCAGGCCGGGCGAGGCCGGTGGCTCCTGAGGGAGGAGGCTGCGCTGGAGGGTCAGGGCGGTGTTGCGTGCCTGCTGGTACCAGCGTGCGTTGTCGATGCACACGGCGGCGCGCGCGGCCAGCTCGCCGGCCAGGACCTCGTCGTCGGCGGTGAACGGTTCCGGATTGCGCAGGCGCTTGAGGTCGAGGGCGCCGAGGACTTCGCCGCGGGCGATGAGCGGCACGGCCAGGTAGGAGTGGAGTCCCTCGGCGGCCAGCATGCCGACGGCTTCCGGACTGCGGGCGATGCGGATCAGGTCGTCGGCGTCCACGTGGGGCACCCGGACCGGGCGGCCGGTGTTCACGCACCGGGTGACCAGCCGGTCGGCGTCGTAGCGTGCCACCTCACCCGGCTGATCGGCCGCACGCACCGCGTCCGTGGAGTACGCGGCAGCCACGGCCAGCGCCCTGAAGACCGCTGACCCTTCGGGTGCGGCCACGGTCGCCCGGCTGTGCAGGATGCTGTCGAGCACGTCCACCGCGGCGACGTCCGCCAGTTCCGGCACGGAGACCTCGGCGAGTTCGCGGGCGGTGCGGTCGAGGTCGAGCGTGGTCCCGATGCGCAGGGAGGCGTCGGCCACGAGCGCGAGGCGCTGCCGGGCCCGGGCGGCCTCGTCCTTGGCTCGATGCCGCTCACTGACGTCGACGACGGAGGTCGCGACGCCGAGCACCTTCCCGTTGGAAGCCTCCAGCCGGTAGAAGGACACCGACCACACGTGCTCACGGTCCGGGTCGGCCGGGGTACGGCCCTTGGACTCGCGGTCGAGGATCGGGACCCCGTCGGCCAGAACGTCGCGCATCGCGGACTCGATGGCCTCGACATCCAAAAAGGGCAATGCCTCTCGGACGTTCCGGCCGACATGATCGGCAGCCGGCAGGCCGTTGATGCGTTCCAGCGCCGGATTGACGGCCACGTACCGCAGATCGGTGTCTATCACCGCCAGCCCGATCGGGGACTGCGAAATCAGCCGGGTGGACAGCGCCAGATCCCGCTCCACCCGCCGCAGCGTCGCCTGGTCGGTGGCCAGGCCCAGGGCATAGACGCCTTTGCGGCCGTCCTCCAGCCGCATGTTCCGGAACTCCACCAGCCGCGTGCCGCCGTCCTTGTGCCGCACGGGAAAGACGCCCGCCCAGCTCGCCCCGCCCGCCATGACCCGCGCGAACAGGTCGACCACCAGTTCCAGGTGCTGCTCGTGGACCAGCAGCCGGCCCGCGAACCGGCCGAGGGCCTCGGCGGAGGTGTATCCGAACAGTTCCTCGGCCTGCGGGCTCCACAGGGTGATCCGCCCGTCCGCGTCGAGCACCACGGCCGCGACCTTCAGCACATCCAGCAGGCCCCCCGGCTCGGGGGAACCACCCTCCGAGGGCCGGCCGGGTTGGGCCTGGAAGGGTTCGGTTGCGCGCATCCCGGGACTCCTTCCACCCGCTGCCCGCGACTCCCATCCTCCCTCCCCCACGGCCGACCCCGCACCTCGCCCCGGCCGTGAATCCCGCCTTACGGACATCACCGCAGGTCGGCGGCGGTGCCTCGGCCGGTGCCCGTCCGGTGCCCGGCCGGCGGCGTGCACGAGCCCGCCGCGCCGCGGCCCGCCGCCCGCTGCGTGTCAGGGGCCTAGGGGCCTAGGGGCCGAGGGGGCCGAGGGGGCCGAGGGGGCCGAGGGGGAAGAGGGGGCCGACTGGCCCACCGTAGATCGCCGGTCTCCGCCGGGGACCTTAGGTTTTCGTGGAGATGCGGGGCCATCCCCTGGCGAACGGCCTGCTCGATCATGATGCGTGGTTGGCTCACATCCGTCGTCTGCGCGCTGCTGCTCCTGGTGTCCGGCTCGCCGGCGTCAGCCTCCGCCTCGGCCGAGGCCCGGCCCCCATCGCTCAAGGTCATGACCCGCAGCCTCTATTGGGGGGGACCGACCTCACACCCGTCTTCACCGCGGGCAGCCCGGACGCCCTCGTCGCCGCCGTGACGGCAGCGTTCGCGAACGTCCGTGCCACGAACTTCCCGGAGCGCGCGGAGTCGCTGGCCGACGAGATCGCCGAAGCCGATCCGCATCTCGTGGGCCTGCAAGAGGCCGTGCTGTGGCGCAGCCAGACGCCTGCCGGGCCGGGCAGTGCGACCCACGTGGAGTACGACTTCCTGCGGATCCTGATCGACGAGCTCGCTCGGCGCGGCAAGCACCATGCCGCCGTGGCCACCGTCACCACCGGCGACTACGAGGCGCCGCAGTCCACGCCCGACGGCCTGCAGGACATCCGCCTCACCGACCGTGATGTGCTCCTGGCCCGTACCGACCTTCCGGCGAACGCGTTCAAGGTGGACCACGCCCAGGCGCGGCAGTTCACGGCCAGGGTGACGCTGAACAACCCCGTGCTCGGCACCGTCGTCGTACTGAAGGGCTGGGTCGCGGTCGACGCCGCCGTACGCGGCCGCACCACCCGGGTGGTCAGCACCCACCTGGAGGTCCTCAGCTCCACCGTTCAGCAGGCCCAGGCCGCGGAACTCCTCGCCGGCCCGCTCGGCACCGAGCTGCCCACGGTGCTGCTCGGTGACCTGAACTCGGCCGCCGGAGGCGTGGGCGCCGTACCGGGCAGGACCGACACGCCGACGTACGGGCAGATCCGGGCTGCCGGCTTCAGCGACGCCTGGACCGCCAAGCACCGCAAGGACCCCGGCTTCACCTGCTGTCAGGCCACCGACCTGCGCAACGCCACATCCACGCCCGGCCAGCGCATCGACTACGTGCTGTTCCACCACGGCCTCACGGCCCTTGCAAGCAAGCGGGTCGGGGCCCGGCAGACTGACCGCACCCCCTCGGGACTGTGGCCCTCCGACCACGCCGGCGTCTGGGCTGTGCTCCGGATCCACTGAATCGACATGTCGACCCGCGCCCGTTCCGGACCGTCGGGGCCGGAGGGCCCGGTCGGTGTCAGTGTGCGATCTCGGCGAGGGCCCGGATGCCTTCGAGCAGCTCGGCGGCCGTGGGAGCGCTGGAAGGGTCGCTGAGGCACTGGAACATCACGCCCGACACGAGTGCCAGTTGCACCGTGCCGAGGGTGCGGACCGAGGCCTCCGGAACCTCGGCCTCCGGGACGCTGCGCAGGATGGCCGCCATGCCGCGCCGCCCTTGGGCGGTGCCATCGGCCAGCGGGGCTCGCAGCTCCGGCTGGCGCTGGGCCTGCATGAACAGTTCCACCGAGGCGAGCCAGAGGTCGGGGTGCGCGCCGAAGTCCTCGATCAGGCTCTCCCAGATGCGCTCGAAGTGCGCTCCGGTGGAGCCGTCGGCGTCGGGGACCAGCGCCCGGCCCATCGCGTCGCCCCACTCGTCGAGGATCTCGAACAGGGCCTGGTTGAGCAGTGCCTCGCGCGAGCCGTAGTGGTAGCCGACGGCGGCCGTGCTCACTCCGGCGGCCGTGGCCACGTCCCGTACGGAGGTGCGGTCGTACCCCTTTTCCCGCAGGCAGGCTTTGGCGCCGACGAGCAGGGCTTCGCGGTTTCCCATGCTCACGAGCCTAGTGCCGGTGTCACACGAACGCCTCACACGATCGAGTTATACAAACGTATTGCACGATCGTGCAAGCCTGCGTAGCGTTCGGGCCATGACACACACCACGTACGTTTCCCGGGGCTTCGTCGCCGCCGCCCTCACGCTGGGCATGGGGCTGGGCATGGGCGTCGGGCCGGCCGCCTCCGCGCGAGCCGCAGCGGACAGCACCGCCGCCACGGCCGTCAGTACGGTCGCCGGCACGGTCGTCGCCACCACCGGCGGCGCCGTGCGCGGCACCGCGGGCAGCGACGGCCTGCGCAGCTTCCAGGGCATCCCGTACGCCGCGCCGCCGGTGGGCGACCTGCGCTGGACCTCGCCGCGGCCCGCCGCCGCCTGGGCCGGGGTGCGTGAGGCGACCGCGCCCGGCTCGCCCTGCGCGCAGCCACAGGGACTGCCGGTCGGAGTCCCCAGCGAGGCCGAGGACTGCCTGTACCTGAACGTCACCACCCCCGCACGGCAGACCGGCACAAAGCGGCCGGTGATCGTGTGGATCCACGGCGGCAGCCTGATGTTCGGCAGCGGCGACCTCTACGGCCCCGAGCGGCTGGTCGCCGAGGGCGCCGTCGTCGTGTCGGTCAACTACCGGCTCGGCGTCATGGGCTTCTTGTCCGACCCGGCGCTGGGCACCTCCGGCGGCCTCGGCCTGGAGGACCAGCAGGCCGCGCTGCGCTGGGTCCGCGCCAACGCGGGCGCCTTCGGGGGCGATCCCGGCAACGTGACGATCATGGGTGAGTCCGGCGGCGGGTACAGCGTCTGCGGCCACCTCGCCTCGCCGAAGTCGGCCGGACTGTTCGACCGCGCCATCGTGCAGAGCGCGCCCTGCGCCACGGGCGGCTCCCGCACCCGGGAGGAGGCCGAGGCCGAGGCCGAGGCCACGCTCGCCGAGCTCAAGAAGCTGAAGGCCCAGAAGGGCGAGGACTGCGAGGACGCGGAGTCCTGCCTGCGCGACACGGACGCGGCCACGCTCATGAAGGCGTACGGGACCTGGAACGAGCCCCGCCCGATCGCCGGTACGGACCTCATGCCACTGGCCCCGGCCGAGGCCCTGCGCACGGGCGGGTTCAACCGCGTCCCGGTCCTCATCGGGGTCAACCACGACGAGGAGCGCGGCCGGATCCTCGGCCAGGAGCTGACGGGCGATCCCATGCCGCCCGAGGCGTACGAGCCCGCGATCCGCAGGGAGTTCGGCGCCCGGGCCGACGCGGTACTGGCCCGCTACCCGCTGAGCCGCTTCAGCTCCGCCGGCGAGGCCTTGGCAACGGTCCTGACCGACCGCACCTGGTCGGTTCCGACGCTGGACACCGCCCGGCTGCTGTCGCAGTGGACGCCGACCCGGATGTTCGAGTTCAGCGAGCGCGAGACGCCCTCATGGGCGGGCGACCCGAAGCTCAGCTTCGAGCTCCGCGCCTCGCACATGTCGGAGCTGTCCTACCTCTTCGACCTCAAGCTGCCCCTGTTCGAGAACCTGACAGAGGAGCAGGAACGCCTCGCCAAGCGAATGACGGACACCTGGGTGGACTTCGCCGAGTCCGGGAAGACGGACTGGCCGGGCTTCCGCAGCGGCGGCTACGTGCAGTCGCTGGCCTCGGGACCGTGGAAGCGCACGGACTTCGCCGAGGACCACGCGTACGCCTTCTGGAAGAACCTCCGCTGACGCCACTACCCCCCAATGCCACAACACTGCGGTCGGGGCGAATCAATATCTGTCCCGGCGGTTCGAGAATTTAACGGGCACCGCGAGGAGAGTTCTTAGCGCAGCACGAGGGTTAAATGCATTCGACCCACGCAATCCACTGCGACGTGCTACTGTCGATCTCGGTTGCAGTTTTGGTACCCAAAAACTTAAAGCATCTCCAGTCGGCCTCCGCGCCACTTGGTGGCGCTTCATATTTCCGGTCAATTCCGGGCGGGGCATCATCGCGGCGACACGGTCTCCGCACAGTGCGGGCGCCGGTGTACTGCCCCAAGGAGATATGACATGGCTGCTGGCACCGTGAAGTGGTTCAACGCGGCAAAGGGTTTCGGCTTCATCGAGCAGGAAGACGGCGGCCCTGACGTGTTCGCCCACTTCTCGAACATCGCCGCCCAGGGCTTCCGCGAGCTGCTCGAAGGCCAGAAGGTCACCTTCGACATCGCGGCGGGCCAGAAGGGCCCGACGGCGGAGAACATCGTTCCCGCCTGACGCTGACTCGCGGTTCGCAGCTGGGGCCCGCATCCCTCGGGGTGCGGGCCCCAGCTGCACGCGCATCCCGCGGTGCGTCCACCCGCGGGACCCCGCTCGGGATGCCGCCGTCTCGGATCCGCACCCGAGCGCATTCCTCCATTTCCGCGTCCGCATGACGCCACCCTCATTGCAGCGCCCGTCCCCGCGCACATTTCTCGCGGGTCGGATCCGCGCCCGCATTCCATTCGGTCCGTTCTCGCAATTCCCCGCGCCGCTCTTCCGCTGTGGGAATTCCTTGATGCGTGCCGTGTCAAGGAAGGTTTCACATGAACCCCACACGTAAGAACGAGCGCTCGTCCCGTACCCGCAGCCGCACCGGCGGCCCCGCCTTCGGCAACGGCGCCGGTCCGGAGCGGAGCAGCCGATTCGGCTCCTCTGGCGCATCTGGCTCGTCGGGTTTCTCGGGTCGGAGCCGTTCCGCAGGTCCGAGTCGCTCGGGCGGCTCGAGCCGCCGCCCCGCCGCGCTTCAGGGCGAGTTCGCCCCGCCGAAGACGATCACG
>NZ_JCAXEG010000028.1:0-56301 GCF_059758875.1 Streptomyces sp. GQ60
AGGGTCTCATCGAACAGCGGCGGGTCGATCGCGCCGTTGTCCGCGGCGGCGAACGCCGGACTGGAACCGGACAGGGGGTTGAGGCCGACCGGTATCGCGGTGAGCACCACGGCTACCGCCGAGGCGGCGAGCGCGACCCGCATGGACTTCTTCACTCGTATCTCCATGAGAGGAAAGGGGGGAGGGGAGGGGCAAGGAGAGGGGTTGGCTTTCGGGCTCGCAGGCGAAACCGCGGGCGAGGCCGAAGAGTCAGGCGAAAGCGAACACGCGGGCTCAGCCGGGGGTGAGGCCGAAGTGCCAGGCGAAGCCGGCGGCGAGAGCACAGCGGAAAGTCGGAGGGGGAAGACGTAGGGGTCGGACGTGCGAACCCTCGGGGCCGGGCCGGGCCGGGCCGGCGCCTCGCAGGTGCCGTGCCCGTGGCCACGGGGCCGTCGGGGACAACCAGGCGAAGCGGCCGATGGCGCGGGGAAGGCGCTCCCCGCCGGGCCGGCGATCACCGTCGGTGACTCGCGGGCCCTGTTTCCGCCCGACCGGAGTCCGGTCGTCAGCTGTCCACTCTGTCGGCAACCAGCGGGGCGTCGTCCTCACGCCGGTCCGCCTGGTGTGCCACACCGTCCACGCCGGTGGCTTGCGTGACGGCGACGAGCGCGGCGACCTTGAGGCGACTGAACATGACCGGATTCCCCCGTAGTTGTGCGGTGCTTCTTGCTGACGTGATCAAGGTTGCCGCAGGTGAAAGGGGTGAACCAGGGTTCTTGGGTGTCCTGGACGCGACATGTCCTGCACAGGACAGATCGGGCTCGGGCGCGTCCGTCAAGGTCAGTTCGTCAACTACCGGCAGCGGTGCGGCATCTCGGCCGTCACTGGATCGTCGCCGTCCGCCCAGCGACGCTACGGGCCGCGCACCGAGCCAGGCGAAGGCTCCCGGCGGCGGTGGAGTCGCGCCTCCGGGGTGTCTTTCGGCGGATCAGCGGGTCTTCGCTGTCGCTCCGGCCGCGATGAGCGCGCCGGTCGAGTTGTACACGTAGGCGTCGGCGCGGGCTAGACACCGCCGGTCATGTAGGCCGCTTCGACCGTCCTCGTAGAGGCGCCACCACCACAGCAGCCAGAGGGGCTCGGCGATTGGCTGTCGGTCGAGCAAACCCGTGCGGGGACAGTGCAGTTCCCGACGCGGGCGCCCCGATGGCTCAGCCTCGCAGAGAATCAACGTGCCGCCCTGATCTCCGTAGAGCTGTCGCTCATGAATGCGGTGACGGCGGTGCAGGTTCAGTGACCCACGATGGTTCTCCAGCGGTAGACGCCGGGGTCGCACTGACCCTGATCGATTGCCCGTTGATGGGCGCGTTCCGGTGAATCGTCAGGGGGGCCGAGGACGAAGAAAGCGCAGTCGGGATATACCGGCTGCATCCCGTACCAGCCGATGGATATCAGCAGCGTGAGCAGGAGCGATGCGAGCGGGTGCCTCCAGGTGGGAGGGCCTGAGATGGGGCGGATCACGGACGGAAGCATAAGACCATCGGCGTCCCGCTCAGCACGCGGCCCTCATGCATCCGATTCGGGCTACAACTCATCACAGGACGCCGCACGAACCACCAGTATCCGCTCCGGGTTCCCGGGCAGACTGCCCAGGCGTGGAGGCTGGTCGGCGGCAGTTCGCGAACGGCAAAAAGGGTTTACGTCCAGCGGGACGCGTCACGGGCGTCCTGGCGGCCACCCGGGTGGACTGGCCGCACTCGGCCGGAGAATCCGGTGAGAAAGACCTCTCGGGCCCGCCGGAAGATGCGCCTTGTGCGCCTCCGGCGGGGCCTTCGCGCCGCTCCGCCCCCAGCAGCGACCCCCCAAGGACGGTGAGTTCGAGACAACCGGGGACGCGACCATGTGGAACCTCATGACATGTCGCCTGACCTGGGCCTTTACGTCCGGATACCTAACATGGACGTACACGGGTGACCGACTGGAAGCAGCGTCGGCCGCTTCGGTGGGATCCGCTCACGACCACGCACTGGACGGCCCAGGGAGGGTGCTTCATGACCGAGTCCGGCAACGCCAGTCAGCCCGCGAACGTGAATGAGTACGACGCCAGTCACATCCAGGTACTCGAGGGCCGCGAGGCGATACGCATGCGCCCCGGCATGTACATCGGCTCGATCGGTGAACGCGGCCTGCATCAACTGGTGTACGAGGTCGTCTCGTACGCCGCCGACGAGCACCTTGCCGGGCACGCCGACACCATCGACGTCACGATCACCGCGGACGGCGGCGTTCGCGTCGCGGACAACGGGCGGGGCCTTCCCGTCGAGGTGGTGGAGCCCGCCGGCAAGCCGGCCGTCGAACTCGAGCTGACGGAGCTGTCCTTCGGCTCCGGGACCCGCACCGGCTACTGGCAGTCCGGCGGCCTCGGCTGCCTGGGACTTCCCGTGGTCAACGCGCTGTCGAGCCGTCTCAGCATCGAGGTCCACCGAGACGGCCACCGTTGGACCCAGGAGTACGAGAAGGGCCTTCCGGTCACCGCGCTGACGAGGAACGAGGAGAGCAGCGGACGCGGCACCGCGATTGCGTTCCTGCCCGACGGCGACATCTTCGAGACCACCCCGTACTCGTGCGCCACGTTGTCGCAGCGCTTCCAGGAACTGGCCTTCCACAACGCGGGCCTGGCCATCTCACTCACCGACGAGCGTCCGTAGCGGCCGGCCCGCTACCACCCGCCACGGACGGGTCAGCCGCGCAACGCTTCGACGGGTTGCAGGGTCGAGGCGCGGCGGGCCGGGCAGATCCCGGCCAGGACGCCGGTTGCCAGACCGATGAGCCTCTACCGGCCCCACCGGGAGCAACGCAGCGCCGAGGCTGCACGAACCTGTCCCGGCTGCACCGCGCGCTACAGGAAGGCGGGGTCCGCTGCAGTCACAGCACCCTGCGCGACTACGTCCACCCGCGACGTCCCGGACACCGATCCGCCTCCGGACGGCCGCCGAGGGGGTGGGCCGCCCTCGCCCCGTGAGGCCGGCCGATGGATCACGAGCCGGCCCGGGTGAGGGCCGCGTCAACGACCTGGTCGTGGCCGCCTCGCCCTCCTGGGCAAGCGACTCCCACCGTCAGCCGCCGACCACAGACCTCGACGGTCACAGCAAGCTGATCGCTGTGACGAGAGAGCGGTCACCGCCGCCAAGTCCGTCAGTCATCGCGCCGGTCATCGATCTGAACCTCCAAATGCGGCCAGGCCGTGGCCAGGTGCGAAAGGTCGCCGGCCGGCGGCACGGTCACCGAGCCCAACGACTCGTCCGGCCTGAAATGCACCAGCGTCCCGGTCGTGCCGTCGACCTCAACGGGCTCAAGGTCGGTGACGGGGACGCCGTTCTCGTAGCGCTGAGTCCAGGCCCCGTTGAGGCGGCGGTTGGTATGGGCGAGCCACGTGCTGAGTGCCGCCACCACGGACATGCCCCGCCGAGGACGGCCGTCGGGCAGCACCTCGTCGTGCGGGACATCGAAGAACCGGAGATCCTTCGTAGCCATGACCGGCTTCTTCACGCTCCGGCCGTGCTCGTCCACACGGGTGTCGGTGCCCCGTCCGTCATCCCGGACAGATAGGGAGCCGTCGGGATGGAGAACGACGACGCAGCGTCCCCCGCCATTGCTTGACGATTCGTCGGCGGCATAGGCAAGTACTTCAAGGACGAGGTGCCACGGTCCATCCGGAGCGAACGTCGCGGGACTCTGTCGGATGTGTGCCAGATGCTCCCTATCAACGACACTGGACCAATCGTGCGTCGTATTGACCCAGGAAGCGCTCGACATGTCCATCGGGCAAGTATGCCGCCTAGTGATGACGGCCTTGAGGCCGTTCCCTGGCTGACGATGGTTCACGGGATTCGTGCCTGAACCGTTTTACGAAGCAGGGACACGCCGCTGCACGCAAAGACATCAAGTGGTGGGCGATGGCGGTCGAATCTCCTCCGGGGCCGGGGCCTACGCCTTCTTGCGGCGCTGGCGCGACAAACGACTGTTCGCCGAGTTCCACGACCGGCTTCGCGGGGGTGTGCCGGCCGCCTCACGCGGCTTCGGCGGCGGCAAGGAGATCAACGGGCGCAAGGGCAGCCGACCCACCACGCCGCGCGGACTCACCCGCGGCGGCTGCTGTGCGAGCGCCGTCAACCAATCCCGGTGAGGAGCGAGGCCAAAGACAGGAACAACGCGCCCAGGGCCCCCGCCCAGCCGTAGATCCGCACCTCACGGCGGTCATCATGACGGCGGACATAGTTCACGGTGGCCGCGGCGAAGGCCAGGCCGCCCGCGATGAACCACGGCCCCCACAGGTAGAGGTACCAGCGCGTCAACCCTGCCAGACCGGGCGCGACAGCGCGCACCCCGGCTTCGACCAGCACGCCGTGGGCAACGAAGAGACATCCGTGCCCGACGAGCAGCACCGTCGCGCCACCGCCACACAACACCATGAGTCGACCCGTCCACGTGCCGCGACGGCTCATAAGCCCGATGCCGACCAGCGCCCCGAAAAGCTTCAGGAAACCGGTCACCCACAAGACGGCCAGGAACCACGTCACCCGGTCATCAGCGAGCCGTATCAGTTCCGGAGCCACCGTCGACTGCGCACCGATGGTGCTGCCCGACGCCCAGAGGAAACTGGGTACCGCGAACAGAATCCCCCATGCCGCAACGGCGAACCCGGGCCACCTGCCCAGGCGGAGGCGGAGCCCCCAGCCGACGGCCGGACGCGCTGGATGGTTGAAAGGGCGCTTGATGGTCACGGTTCCAGCGTTGCCGGACCTCGATGACAGGGCGTACAGGGCGCCGTCCACGCGAACGACCGGGCTTCCCCGCGTCGGAGAGCCACCTTCGAACTCAGGAATGGCGCTCACGACCGGTGCCCCAGGACGCGAGAATCAGCAGCACAGCCGGCACCAGGCCCAGCGGGAAACCCGAAGGCCCCAAGATCCACCCGGCCAGCGCCACCCAGCCCGCCAGGACCCATCCCACGTAGCGCGGGACCTCCTGGCCGGTGCGGGCCATCCGCGACAGCAGCAGGCCCAGCAGAATCAGCGGCACCGCGAAGCCGCCCGGCAGCGCCCAGAACAGACGCACCGACTCGGCGAGGCTCTCGGGATCCGCGCCACGCAGCTCGCCCGAGAGCCAGCCGCCCCATTCCGACCGGGACGCGAAGGCGAAGAGCGCGGTGTGGAGGCCGCCGATGGACACTGCGCTGCGGCCTGCCCACAGGGTCAGGGTGCGGGCGCGCGTACTGCCGCCCGCGGAGGACGTTTCGATACGTCCAGTTCCGATACTCATAGTTTCGTATGATGGGGCAATGCAGCCTCCGAAGCAACCCACCGGCCGCCCGCGCGAGACCCGCGTGGACGCCGCAATCCGCGACGCGGTACGCGAGTTGGTGCCACGCGTGGGATATGCGGGCCTGACCATGGACGCCATCGCCGCCACGGCAGGCATCGGCAAAGCAGCCATCTACCGCCGCCACACCTCACGCGGCGAACTCGTCTTCTCCGTCCTCGTCCACGGCAGACAATCGCGGCCCCTGCCCGACACCGGGACGCTCACCGGCGACCTCACCGCGCTCGCGAACCTGATCCTGGGGATCTTCTCCGACCCGGTGACCGCCGCGGCCACGCCCGGGCTGCTCGCGGACCTGCGGCAGCAGCCCGACGTCGCCGCGCGGTTCCAGGAGACCTTCATCGCCGAAGAGCGCGCACAGATCACCGCGATGCTGGAACGCGCCCACCGACGCGGCGAACTGAGTACGCCGGCAGACCCCGCACTGGTACACGCCGCCATACTCGGCACGGCGTACGCCTGGCTGTTCCTCCTCGCCCAGCCGCCCACCCCCACCCCCGCCCTCGCCTCACGCATCGCCGCGCTCGCCGAAGCCGCCGCCCGGGGCAATTGACCGGCGGCGCTATCAGCCGCTATCAGCCCCCACGGAAAAGGGGTGGGTATGCGCCGTGCGGCGCACACCCACCCCATTCGGCCGTGCGGGTTTACTGGAGCTTCAGCCACGGGCTGCGGTACGGCAACGTCCACGTTCCGGAAGAGGTCCAGTTGATCTGGGTGTAGTTGGCATACGACTCACCAGTCTCTGCCGTGGTGTCGCTGAAGTCGGGAGCCGTGAAGTGCTTGTCGTTGATGGCACCCGAGGGGCAGGGGTACACCTTGTTCGATACGACTTGCGAATTGCCCGTCCGGACGGTCCGAATGGCGATATTGCAGGCCGGGTGCCCCGCAGCCAGGCTGATGTACGCGTCCGGGCGCCCCACACCCCACCTGGGCGAGCTGATACAGGCCTTGATCTTGACGTATTGCCCGCCACTCCCGGCGTAGTAGGTGCCGCAGCCGCCACCGCTGGCCGCCTGGGCATGGGGCCCCGCCATAACGGACGCCACTACCACTCCGGTTACCCCGACCGTTCGTGCCGCCGTGTGGACGAATCCACGCATGAAAGCCCCCGTGCGATTTCCCTGCCGGGTATCGGCAGGACGATGGGTATCACGATAGGACAGGCCGTGTGCTCTGGAGCACAGGCCTTGTGTGAAATCGAGGCGAGGTGATGCAGAGCTTCACGCGGGCCGCCACCATCAGCGTGTAGATCTGCTTTTCATATCTCCGACGCCCGCTTTTCCGGGGAAAGGCCAACGCCGACTCCGTTCATCACCGGCGACCGCGGCGCGGGGCTCTCCGGCGCAAGGAGTGTCGCTCGTTCGAAGGCGAGGAGACGTTTCCGCTGTTCTGGGCGGCACACGGTACGGGACATGATCCCGGCGCCCCCCTACGCCAGGGGCTCCCCCATCCCACCCGGAGGTGTCCGTCCGTGGTCCTCGTCATCACCGTCGCCGTACTCGCCCTGCTCGCCGGCCTCGCCGCGAACCGCTTCCTGCGCCCCCGGCTCCTCAACGAGGACGACGACACGGGCATGGCCGTGAAGGACCTGGTCGGCCCCCTGCTGACGCTGACCGTGCTGCTGCTCGCGTTCGTCCTCGTCACCGCCAACGGTTCGTACGGCAAGGCCGAAGTCGCCTCCCGCGGCGAAGCCCGCGCCATCGACCAGCTCGTCGAGTCCGCCGAGTACGCGCCCGAAACCCAGCGAGCCGAAGTCCAGGCGGACGCCGTCTGCTACGCCCGCGCCGTACGCGTCCAGGAGTGGCCCGCCATGGCGGACGGCCACGGCTCGCCGGTGCCCAGCGTGTGGTCCACCGACTTGCGCCGGGTCTTCCGCGAGGTGGAGGGCAAGCCGGTCTTCGGCATGCTGATCGCCGCCGACAACAAGCGCTCGGAGGAGCGGGAGGAACGCCTCACCCAGGCCACCGCGAGCATTCCCAGCGCGATCCTCTGGTTTCTGCTCGCCACGCTGGCCATCACCGTCGTCGCCCTCGGCATCTGCCTGCCGCGCCGCAACAACCGTGGCCAATTGATCACACTCGTCGTCATCACCGCGTTGCTGACGACGGCGTTGTGCATCATCCGCGACGTCGACCGCCCCTTCGGCGGCATCATCGACGTCCAACCGACAGCGATCACCGAGGCCGAACGCCAGGCCACCCGCGACTTCACTGCGAACCACCCCGCCTCCGAACTCCCCTGCGACGACCACGGCAACCGCAAGGCCGCCTGACGCGCGGACCGGCAAGCTACGCCGAACGGGAGGACCCGCACCGACTCCCACAGCTCCGCCCGCCCGCCCGGCACGCTAGGCAGAATGGTCCAGACCTTCTAGGGTGGGCATCCGTCAAATCCTTCTGCACGTAGTCGCCTTGGGGTGGTTGATGGTCTCGCGCCGGTCCCTTCTGGTTCTCGCCGGATCGAGCACGGGGGCGCTCGTCCTGCCCTCCGTGCCCGCGCGGGCCGCCGGGCAGGTCATCGACCTCCCCGCCCCCACCTCCCGGCGGCCGGTGGGCACCATCGACCTGCACCTGGTCGACCACGACCGTGACGACCCCCTCGCGCCGGACCGCAGGCCGCGTGAACTCATGGTGCAACTCTGGTACCCCGCGCTCACCACCGCCGGCTGCCGCAGGGCCCCGTACACGACGAGCGGGGTCGCCACCGCCCTCGAGGCGGGTCTGCCCCTCAAGGCGGGCACCCTGGGGGCCGTACGCCCGCACGCACGGACCGGCGCGCCGGCCAAGCCGGGCGCGCTGCCGCTGGTACTGCTCGGGCACGGACGCAAGGGCGGCCGCAGCAATTGCACCGCCCTGGCCGAGGAGCTCGCATCGTACGGATACCTGGTCGCGGGCATCGACCACACCTACGACGCGGCGGTGGTGGAGTTCCCCGACGGTCGGGCCGTCCACAGCGTGCTGCCCGAGGAGTCAGACGACTGGGACCGCCAGGAGCGCCTCGAAATAGGCGCGCGCGTCGGTGACCTGCGGTTCGTCGCCACGACCCTGACCCGTCGGCGGCAATCGCCCCGGGCGGAACCCCGCGGGATCGGCGTCGTCGGGCACTCCATGGGCGGGGCCGCCGCCGCCGAGCTCCTCCGCGTGGACGACCGCTTCACCGTCGGGGTCAATCTCGACGGCGCCCTGTTCGGCTCGTCGGTGGCCGACGTCGGGCTGGATCGTCCGTACCTGTTGCTCACCGCACTGGAGGACCACGACACCTGGCGGCGCTGGCGAGAGCACCAGCGTGGATGGGGCCGCCAGCTGCGAGCGCGCCATACCGGGCACCTCACCTACACCGACCTGCCGCACTTCGCCGTGCCCGGCGGCCTGGCGGAGTCCTGGCCTCCCGACCTGTACGCCGAACTGCTCGGGGCCCTGGACCCGGCCCGCTCGACCGAGCTGATCCGGACCTACACCCGCCTGTGCCTCGACCAGTTCCTGAAGGGCCGGCCGTCCCCCCTGCTGAACAGCCCCTCCCCGCGCTACCCGGAAGTCGACTTCCGTTGGACCCGCGGCTGACGAGCCCCGCTCGGCCCCGTGGAGTACAGGCGTGAGCGGCGGGCGCGGGCGGTGCCGGTGTCACAGCTGGGGGACGTACGGGGCGAGGCCGACGATGAGGATGGACCGTTCGCCCGGCCCCGGCTCGGAGCCGGTGCGAACCGGGCCGACGTAGTGGCTGACCCTGTGGTCGTGGACGGCGTAGCCGTCCAGTGGGTCGGTGAGGGTGAAACTGGTGTGGATGTCCGCCCACGGGTCGTCGGGCTGCAGACCCGCACTGCCCGGCGTGGCGATGACGTTCTGCCCACCCGTGACGTTGGTGCGGCCGATCAGGTGGGCGAAAGTGAACGTGCTGGCCGAACCTCCGTCCTGGTGAAGGCAGTTCGGGGATGAAACGGCATCCTGGCCCGGACGGTCGACGCCCAGCCTGATCAGGTGCACCCCGGCCCACAGCGGCCGTCTCCGCAGGTCCCTCAGGGACAGGACCTGCTCGATGTCCCAGCGCAGGAGCCGCAGCAGCAGGGCGTTGCCGCGCAGCTCCTCGGGGATGTCGGGGAGCACGCGGAGCTTTCGCGGGTGCTCGGGGTCGTCCTCGCCCTGGGAAAAATTGGTGACCGTACCGTGCACGGGGTCGGGGGTTCCGGGAATCCAGGACAGTTCGTCCTTCCACGGCAGGTACACGGCGTGGGAGTAGCGGCGGAACCGGTTCGTTCCCGGAGCGTACGGGTCGGGTGGCAGAGCGGCGAAGACCTCCCGGATCCTGGCCAAGTCCCTCGCCGCGGAGCCGTCCGGGTCGATACCGAGCTGCTCAGCACCGTAGCGGGCGAACCCGCGCTCGCCCAGACCGTCCGCTCCGCGCCGGCCCAGACCGTCCGCTCCTGCCGGGCCGGGACTCCCCGTACGAGACTGCGACCGCCCCCGGGGCTCGGCATTTCCCACGCGTTCCTCCAAAAGGTCACCATCGCGGCCATGGCGCCGGCGGCCCCGTGCCGACCTTACGCACACCTCCCCTTCCCCACAGAACCCACGTGACGACGCCCGCCGCAGTCCCCGCCGTCGGCCCGCGTACCGCCGCACCGGGTCCACCGGGTCCACCGGCCGGGAACGGGATCAGGCCATGGTTCCGTCACCCGACCGGTCCAACAGGTCCTAGAGTGTGCGCGTGACCGACCAGACATCCGAACTCATCGCCGGCCGGTACCAGCTGGTCGAACCCATCGGCCAGGGCGGCATGGGCCGGGTCTGGCGCGGTGTCGACCAGCAGCTCTTCGGACGCGAGGTCGCCATCAAGGAGATCCTCTTCCCGGCGGGGCTGGAGGACGGCGACCGCGAGACGCTGCTCAGGCGCTTCACGGGCGAGGCCCGCGCGGCGGTCACTCTCAGCCATCCCGGGATCATCACCATCCACGACGTCGTGGAGCACCACGGCGCCCCGGTCATCGTCATGGAGTTCATCCGGGGGCAGTCCCTCGCCGCGGCCATCCGCCAACAGGGCAGGCTGCCCGTGCAGCGGGTGGCGGAGATCGGGGCCGCCCTGCTCGGCGCGCTCACCGAAGCGCACGACGCACGGATCATCCATCGCGACATCAAGCCGGACAATGTGCTCCTGACCAAGGACCGCGTCGTCCTCACCGACTTCGGCATCGCCCACCTGTCGGACGCCACGACCAAGCTCAGCCGGAGCGGGACCGTCATCGGCACCCCGCACTACATGCCCCCGGAGCAGTTGGAGGGCAGGCGCCCGACCCCCGCCAACGACTTGTGGGCGCTCGGTGCCACCCTCTACCACGCGATCGAGGGACGCCCGCCGTTCGAGGCCGACGGACTCCACGCCCTTGCCGTAGCCGTCTTCACCCGCCCCCACCGGCCACCGGCCCACGCCGGCCCGTTGGCGCCCGTGCTGGACGCGCTCCTCACGAAGGACCCGGGACAGCGTGTCGGCGCCGCCGAGGCCGCCGAGCTGCTGGCGTCCGCGCTGCGGTCCTACGAGTCACGGGCGGACACGGCTGCGAAGGCCGTCCCGCGCGAGCCCGAACCGGCACCCGCCCCGGAGGCGGTGACGGAACACGCCCCGACCCCGACCGAGCGGGAGGCGGAGCTGCCGTCCCCGTCAACCCTGCCGACGGCCACGGCCGAGGAACCGGCCCGCACGCCCGATACCCTCCGCCGGCCCGTACCGGAGCGGCCGGCCACCCCGCCCCTGGCCGTGCCCCCGGCCGAGGATCTGGTCTCGCTCGGCTGGACGGACCAGCGGGGGCGGGCCGAGGGTGCGTCCGCCCGACGGCGCTCCCTCACGAGGCGCTCCGCCGTTTTGGGAGTCGCCGTGGTCACGCTCGCGGCCGGCTCCGTTCTGACGTGGAAGTTGACCCGTGACACCCCGCCCGGCGGCGGGACGCCCGGCAGCGGTTCCGCGGCCTCCCCCGTGACGGTGGTCATCGGAGTGGACGCACCGCTCAGCGGCGACCTGTCGGCCATGGGGGTCGGCATGAAGAACTCCGCCGACCTGGCGGCCCGGACCTCCAACCGCACCGGGCACGTACCCGGCGTGACCTTCGAGATCAAAGCTCTGGACGACGAAGCCGCTCCCGCCAAGGGCCGGCCGAACGCCACTCGGTTCATCGACGACGAGAAGGTGCTCGGCGTTGTCGGGCCACTCACCTCCGCGGTCGCCAAGACCATGGCGGAACCGCTCGGACAGGCGAACCTCGTCAACGTGTCACCGGCCAACACCGACCCCGCGCTGACGCTGGGCCCCCACTGGGCCAAGGGCTCCACGTCCCGCCCGTACAAGACCTACTTCCGAACCGTCGCGACGGACGTCGACCAGGGGCCGTTCGCCGCCCGGTACCTCCATGACGAGGCCGGGAAGAGGAAGCTCTACGTCATCGACGACGGCAGCGCCTACGGCACCGGCCTCGCATCCGGGTTCAGCTCCGGGTTCACGAAGCTCGGCGGGACCGTCGTGGGTACGGACCGGGTCGATCCCGCGCAGGACGACTTCGCCTACTTGGCCGCCCAGACGCGGGCCTCCGGGGCCGATGCCGTGTACTTCGGCGGCTACTACGACACCGCCGGGCGGCTCTCCGAGCAGCTCAAGCAAGCGGGCGTGACCGTGCCCCTGATGGGCGGGGACGGCGTCTTCGACCAGCAGTTCCTCACCACGAACACGAAGGCCGAGGGCGACCTCGCCACGGGCATCGGCGTTCCTGCCGAGGACCTGGCAAAGGGAGGGGACTTCCTCGCGCAGTACCGGGCGGCGGGGTACCCGGAGGCGGCCGGTTCGTACGGCCCCTACGCGTACGACGCGGCCTGGGCCGTCATCGAGGCGGTGAAGGCCGTGGTGGACGCCCACGGCGGAACCCTCCCCGCGGACGCCCGGGCGAAGATGCCGCAGGCCGTGTCGGGGCTGGCGTTCGACGGCGTCACCGGTCGCGTGGCCTTCGACGCGTACGGCGACACGGTCAACCGCCGGCTGACGGTGTACGCGGTGAAGGGCGGCAGCTGGACGACCGTGAAGAGCGGTCCCGCTGCCCCCTGAGCCGTCCCGGACGGGACCGCGCACCGGGTGGCGCCGTGGCTCCCCCCTTGGCAGCCACGGCGCCACCCGTCCTACGGAGTGGTCTACAGCCGCTGCCAGAGCGCCGGGACCACCGGCGGCTCCCAGCCCGTCTGGGCCTGGTGGCCTTGCACGCAGCGGTAGCTCGCGCCGCCGTAGGTGACGGTGGCGCCGGCCGCGTAGACGGCCCCTGCCTTCCAGGTACCGCCGGGCTCCGGGTTGCCCGGGCCGGGGCCCGGGTCGCTTCCGGTGACCTTGAGGGTCAGGCCGTAGGCGGACAGGAGCGGGTTCAGCGGCTGGAAGAAGGTGGTCCCGCCGCTGGAGCAGTTGCCCGAGCCGCCCGAGGTCACGCCCTGGGCCTGGCTGCCGGAGATGTAGGAGCCGCCGGAGTCACCGGGCTCGGCGCAGACCGTCGTGCGGGTGACGCCGGAAATGGTGCCCTCGGGGTAGGTGACGCTGGTGTTGTGCTGCTGGATGGTCCCGCAGTGCCAGCCCGTGGTCGATCCGGAGCGGCACACCGAGGCCCCGACGGGTTGCAGCACCGAGCCGGTGACCTGCACGTTCGCCCCGCCGCTGCCCTTGACGTAGGGGGTGGCGGCCCAGTTGGCGTTCGCCGCCACCCAGGCCATGTCGCTGCCGGGGAAGACGGAGGCCTGGAAAGAGCCCTGGGCAACCCGGTTGAACCCGGTGGTGGTGGTCCCGGCCCGCCCGCAGTGCCCGGCGGTGGCGAAGCCGTTCACCGTTCCCTTGGTGATCGGGAAGCCCACCGAGCAGCGGCCGCTGCCGTTCATGTAGTACGCGTCACCGCCCCGCAGGTCGTACAGCGGGCGCGGGGCCTCGGCGGTACGGACCACCGTGACCAGTGCCGCGTCGATCCCGGTGGCCGCCAGCAGGCCGGCCGCGGCCCCGGGCCGGGTCTCCTCGACGACCAGGGTGTTGCCGCGCGGGTCGACGTAGCGGACCGGGGTCCCCGCGGTGGCGGCCCGGTCCAGCGCGGCCTTCGCGGTGTCCAGGTCGGTCAGGGAGCGGCTGACCAGCTTCGCCCGGGCCCCCGTGGCCCGTATCGAAGCGGTGTCGGCGGCCCGGGTGGTGGCCACGGTCAGGGTCCCCGCGTCGGCACCGTCCAGCCAGGCTCCGGCGAAGGCGGCGCCGAGCCGGGCCTGCAGCCGGGCGGCGGTGGCCCCCGCCTCGGCCTCGTGGGCCAGACGGGCCTTGGCCTGCGTGGGGGTCAGGCCGAGGTCGCGCTGCATGGCGGTGAGCAGCTCGGGGGGAGCTTCGGCGGTGCGCAGGGTGGCGGAGGCCGACTTCGTCGGGCGCGCGGCGTCTGCGGATTCCGCGGGGGCGGCGGTGGCAACGGCGCCGGTGGCGGCCAGCAGCAGCCCGGCGGCGGCCAGGGCGGTACACGCCGCGCGGGCGTGTCGCTTGAGCATGGGGGATCTCCTCGGTTCGGTGGGGGTCAGCGACACCGTAGGAATCCGAACGCCCCTGCGGGAGATGCCGGTTGGCCCTTCCCCCGGTGTTATGGCCGCGCGGTGGGCTGGAGGGGAGCCGACGGACGACCGGGTCGCGGCGACCTCCACGCCTCGCCACTCCACGCCCCGCCCCGCCCCGCCCCGACCCGACCGGACTACGCCCGTTCCGCCAGTGCCGCGGTGACCGCGACCGCGGACGAGCGGGCCAGCGCCTCCGTGTGCGCGTCCCGGGCGTGGTCCAGCACCGCTCCCGCGCGGGCGGCTGCCCGCGTCGCCGGATGCCAGCCGAGCAGGTGCCGCCACACCAGTGGGCTCCCGGCGAGCGGCCGGGTCACGAGTCCGGGGGTCACGGGGAAGGTCGCCCGGCACAGTCCCACGGCCCGTCCGACCTGGACGAGGTGCACGCACGAAGCCGTGTCCGCCTCGTACACGCACGCCGGGGTGAACCCGGCGCGCACGCAGGCCGCCGCGAAGCAGTCCCCGAAGCACCCGTCGCCCGGTACGTCGGTCCAGGCCTCGGCGGCCAGTTCCGCCAGCTCGATCCACGGCCGTCGCGCCAGCGGGTGGTCCTCGGCCAGCATCACGTGGACCGGGTCCCGTGCCACCTCCATCCACGCGAGCCGCTCCGGCTCCGGCGGGACGCTCTCCCCGCACACCCCGACCAGGGCGAAGTCCAGCCTGCCCGCGGCCACGCCCGCGGCGACCTCCCGTTCCGACCACGAGGTGTACGTGGTCACCGGTACCCCGGGCTCCTGCCGGACGATCCGGTCCACGAGTCCGCCCAGCAGCGGCCCGTGCGTGCCTCCGAGCCGGTATCCGGCCGTGCCCTGCCGGGCGAAGCGCACCGCCTCCTCCTGAAGCTCGCACACGGCCGGCAGCACCACGCGGGCCCGCTCCAGCACCAGCTCCCCGAGCGCGGTGGCCCGTACGCCTTCCCGCCCCCGGACGAAGAGCGGCCCGTCCAGCGCCCGCTCGATCCGCTTGAGCTGGGTGCTCAGGGCGGGCTGGGTGAGCCCCAGGACGGTGGCCGCGCGGGTCAGGCTGCCGGCGTCTGCGACGGCTCTGACGATCTTGAGGTGCCTCAACTCCAGATCCATGCCATGAGCTTGGTCCAGACCTGTCTGCATGCGCTACAGGTCTGCCGCATCCGGAATCGGTGAAAGCTCGTGGCCGTGGGCGGGCCGGCCGACGGGATCGGTGTCCGCCCTGCTCAGGAGGGTGCGATGCTTCATGCACGCCGGTAGTGAGCCGGCTCGATGAAAGGTGGCGTCACATGGCAGCAGGATTCTCGGATTGGAAAGTCAATCGCCAGTATGCGGAGAACGACCGTGTCGTTCATCTCGGCAGGCAGTACCGGTGCCTGGTGACGCACAAATCCAATTCCGCGAGCAATCCCGCGACGACCGTCAAGATGTGGCAGCCGTACGCCGGTTGAGCGGGGCAATGTCCCGATTGGAAGCGCTCTCAGCCGTCCGCCCGGCCCGGCGCTAGGCTGTAGTCGATCCGGCGACGGCACAGGTCCGCACCTCCCTGCGTGTCGCCGCCCCCGTCGACGAGGAGCGACCGCCTTGCCCGAGCAGTACCCCGGGTCCCGCCCCACCCTGGAAGCCGTCGCGGCGCGTGCGGGGGTCTCCCGGGCCACCGCCTCGCGGGTCGTCAACGGGGGCGACGGGGTCCGCAAACCGCTGGTCGACAAGGTGCTGCGGGCCGTCGAGGAGCTCGACTACGTCCCCAACCGCGCGGCCCGGTCATTGGTGACCCGACGAACGGGCGCGGTGGCCGTCGTCATCGCGGAGCCCGAGGTGCGGATCTTCTCGGACCCCTTCTTCTCCCAGCAGATACGGGGCATCAGCAAGGAGCTCACCGCCCACGACACCCAGCTCGTGCTCCTGCTGGTGGAGGGGCCGGGGGATTTCGACCGGGTCACCCGGTACCTGACCGGCGGCCACGTGGACGGCGCTCTCGCCTTCTCGCTGCACACGGACGACCCGCTGCCCGCGATCACCCGGCGAGCGGGGATTCCGACCGTGTTCGGGGGCCGGCCCGGCTGGACCGCCGACCCCGGCGATCGGGCCGTACCGTACGTCGACGCCGACAACCGGGGCGGGGCCCGGGTCGCGGTGCGGTACCTGCTCGACCTCGGGCGGGAGCGGATCGCGCACATCGGCGGGCCGCCCGACCAGACCTCGGCGACGGACCGCCTCGACGGCTACCGGGACGTGCTGCTGGACGTGGATCCGACGCTCCTCGCCGAGGGCGCTTTCACCGTGGAGAGCGGGGCGCGGGCGATGACGGAGCTGCTGGAACGGCGGCCCGACCTGGACGCGGTGTTCGTCGCCAACGATCTGATGGCGTCGGGGGCGCTACGGGTCCTGCGGCAGCGCGGGATCGCGGTGCCCGAGCAGGTGGCGGTCGTCGGATTCGACGACATGGATCCGGTGGCCAAGGAGACCGAACCGCCGCTGACCACCGTCGGCCAGGACATCGAGGGCCAGGGGCGGCTGATGGCACGGCTGCTGCTGCGCATCCTCGACCGTACGGGGAACGGCGTGGCACCCGACTCGGTGATCACCCCGACCACGCTGGTCCGGCGGGCCTCGGCCTGACCCCGACGTACGCGCGCGGCGGGCCCCCGCCCCAAGGGGCCGGAGACCCGCCGCACCGATGGCGCCCGTACGTCCGGTTCGTTCCTGCGGGCGACTACGCGTACGGGATCCTCAGCACCGCCGCGTCCGTGCCCGTCTGCACCTGGGACGTGCCGTTGCCCAGCGCGTTCCATATCTCCAGACGGACGGTGCCGTTCTTGAGTTCGCCCAGGCTGCCGGTGACGGCCTGCGCGCCGACCGCCTGCGTGTACTCCTCCCAGCCCGCGACCGGGTCGGTCGCGAAGTAGCGGAAGGTTTCGGTGCGGTCGAAGGTGCCGTCACCGGACAGGTCGTAGCTGACCCGGACCTGCGGGGCGAGCCCGACCTTGGTTCCCGCGTCCACCCGGAGGCGGAACGAGGTGGCGGCCCCGGCGGACACCTTGCCGTTGACCTGCTTCACCTCGTAGACGGTCGGCCGGTACGGGGTGCCGTCCCGGTTCACGCCGTCGGCCGAGGCCAGGGTGTCCACGCCGGCCGGGTCGGTCGTGGCGGTGGTGAGGACGCCGCCGGTCTTGAGGCGGAAGGTGTTGCCGGTGGACGGGCCCGGCTCCTCCGGGTCCGGATCTCCACCGCCGGCGCCCGTGCCCGTGGCCGTCGAACGGGCCGGTACGGAAAGGGTCTTGCCGTCCGAGAACGTCACCGTGCGGGCGGTGGAGCCGTGGTTGTGCGCGGTGTAGGTGCGCGTGCCGTTCTTGCTGAAGACGGCGGAGGTGGGCAGGTTGCCGCTGACCGTCATGTCCGGTGCGCCGAGTGTGTCGAGGGTGTTGATCCAGTGGTAGGTGTGCGCCTTGGAATCGCCCTGCTCGGGGGTGTAATTTCCGTTCGCGGCATCCCACTTGGCCTTCGCCGAGGCCGGATCGGCCAGTGCCTCGAACTCCCAGAGCAGGTCGCGCCACTCCTGGGCCGGGCCGCCGTTCTCGCGCTCCATCTCGGCGATGTTCCGCTTGATGGCGGCCTTCTCACGGGCCAGGTGGAGTGAACCTCCGGTCACGGGGAGGACGTTGATGCCGTGGATCTCCTCCGGGTTGGCGGTCCACCAGGTGGAGTAGGAGGCGCCGCTGCCCCAGACCATGCCGACCGTGCCGTACTTGTACGAGGCGGGGAATACCTGCTCGCTCGCGTCGAACCAGTACTGGGTGATCGCCTCGGACTCCGTCGTCAGCAGGTAGCTGCCGAGGTCGCGGAGCGAGGTGTCTCCGGTCGCCGCGCCCCAGAGCACGAGACCGGCGCTGAGGTTGATGGACTCCGACGAGGACTCCTGGTTGTTGCCCGCCGCGAAGCCCTGGTGGCCGGAGGCCCAGCTGTGGCCCGCGTACACGTCGAAGCCGCGCAGGAAGGGGTACGACGAGTCGGTGCGGCTCGGGTTGGCGGTGTCGCGGATCAGGTGCTTGATCATCGCGCCCCAGGCCGAGTCGGCCGCCCAGGCCTGGTCGTACTGGGCGATGATCGCCGCCGCGTAGACGTAGTAGCTGTAGTGGAAGTGGTGGTCGTTGAGTTCGGTGTCACTGCCGTACGAGGCCGGATATCCGGTGAGGGTCTTCCAGTCCTTGTCGTAGCTGAACTCGCTCGCCCCGCCCGCCGTGAACCACTCCTGGAGCCGTCCCTTCATCAGGCCGAGGAGCTTGTCGCGGGTCGCGGTCTGGCCGATCTGGTCGGCCACGGGCACCAGTTGGGCGAGACGGCCGAGCGCCTTGCCGGTCCAGTAGGTGTCGGCGGCCCCGGAGAACGGGTCGGAGGCGTTGGCGACCTCGTTGAGGTAGCCGGTCAGCCGGGCCCGGTCGACGCCGCTGGAGGCGGGCAGGGCGGGCACCACGCCGTTGCTCTTCTGGCTGGTGGTGAAGGAGGCGGACTCGCGCACCTTCATCGTGCCGCGCGGCGAGACGTACGTGTACGGGGTCAGCGCGTCGGTGGTGTGCAGCCACTGGTGGCGGTAGAGGGCCTGCAGCGTGCCGCGCTCGGTGCCCTCCTTGGCCTCCGTGGTCAGGGTGTAGGTCGCCCCGACGTTGCCGCCGGCGCTCTGCCAGGCCACCTGGGAGCCGGTGACGAAGCTGAACGCGTACTTGCGGAAGGTCGCGAGCGCGTCAGTGGAAGGCAGGACCGCGAGCGAGAAGTAGTCCTTGCCCGCGAGCCCGGCGGTGATCGTGGTGCCGGAGACGATCCAGTCGGCGCCGGTCGGTGCGAAGAGCGCGTAGTGGTGACCGGCGACCGTGATGCCGAGGACGTTGCCGTTGTCCGCGAAGACGGTGGGCGTGGAGGCGGTCGTGATGCGGGCGTCGCCGCCGGAGCCCTTGGCGTACACGAACGGCATGCCGTGGCCGATGGTGGCCCGGAAGGTCCGGGAGCCGTCCGCCCAGTACGGGGTGACCGTCCAGTCCGACCAGGCGTCGGCCTTGGTGTCGGGAGAGTTCAGGCCGGTGAGGCCCACGGTGAGGTCGGCCTTGTGGGCGTACTCGTACTGCCGGCCGTCACCGACGATCGCGGGCGCGGTCGGGTAACCGACCTCCAGTCCGGAGGCCTTGGCCTGGTACGTGAGGGGGTGACCGTACATGGGGGTGGAGTACGGGTTGTCGCCGTAGCGCTGGTAGGCGAGCGAGGTCCACCAGTCGTTGGTCGGGACGGGCTTGTCCCGGGCGGCGGCGGTGAGTTTGGGAGTGACGGAGGCGCCGGTGTTCGTCGTCGGTCCTGACGTACCGGCAGGCCGGGTATCGGTGTAACTGCCCGCACCCGCGGGGACGGTGGCCGCGGCCGCTGGGGAGGCGGCCGGGCCGAGGCCGACGACGGCCAGGCCGACGGCCAGGAGCGTCGCCACTGCGGGTCTGGAGGGGGAGGCTCGCACGAAACAGCACCTCGATCACGTGGGGGGAAGAGCGCGTTCGAGAGCGCTCTCAAGTGCCAAGGAACGTAAATCTCCTGAAACCTAAGTGTCAAGAGAACAGGCACAAAGGGCAGTTGGGCGTAACACCAAGCTGTTACGCGTTCGAGTCTTGACGGGGAGGAGGTGGTGGGGGACGCTCCAGACGCAAGAACTGAGAGCGCTCTCAAGCACTCGGTTCATCCCGAAGTCAAGGGAGGCTTCCCATGCCCATCGCCCGAGCCGCCAAGAGAGCCACAGCCCGCCTCGGCGCGGTCGTCCTCACGGGGGCCCTCCTCGCCGCCTGTGGTTCCGGCGCCTCGCCGGACGCCTCCGACGGTGCGGGCGGAAAAGTCACCCTCACGGTCGACCTCTTCGGATCCTTCGGCTTCAAGGAGGCGGGGCTCTACGAGGAGTACCAGAAGCTCAACCCCGACGTGACGATCAAGCAGACCGACACCCAGGACGAGGCGGACTACTGGAAGTCGCTGCAGACCCGCCTCGCGGGCGGCGGCGGTCTCGCGGACGTGCAGGGCGTCGAGGTGGGCCGGATCGCGTCGGTCACCCAAGAGCAGGCCGACAGGTTCCAGGACCTGAAGGAGTTCGGGGCCGACAAGCTCAAGGGCCAGTTCGCCGAGGCCAAGTGGTCGGCGGCGACCACCAAGGACGGCAAGGTGCTCGGCCTCGGCACGGACGTCGGCCCCGAGGCCATGTGCTACCGCACCGACCTCTTCAAGCAGGCCGGGCTCCCCACCGACCGCGAGGAACTCGCGAAGAAGTGGTCCACGTGGGACGGCTACCTGGAGTTGGGCAAGGAGTACAAGAAGAAGGCACCCGCCCAGAGCGCCTGGCTGGACAGCATCGGATCCCTCTACGGGATCATGATCGGCCAGGAGAAGGAGCGGTACTACAACGCCTCCGGCGAGATGATCTACGAGAAGAACCCGGCGGTCAGGACGGCCTGGGACACTTCCGTGAAGGCGGCCGAGGCCGGCCTGAGCGCCAAGCTCGACCAGTGGTCCCCGCAGTGGAACCAGGCCTTCGCCGCCGGTTCGTTCGCCACCATCCCGTGCCCCGCCTGGATGCTCGGCTACGTCAAGGCCCAGGCCGGTGACGGGGGCCAGGGCAAGTGGGACATCGCCAAGCTGCCCGGCGGCGCGGGCAACTGGGGCGGCTCGTACCTCTCGATCCCGCGTGCTGCCAAGCACAAGCAGGAGGCGTACAAACTGATCGAGTGGCTCACCGCGCCCGAGCAGCAGGCGAAGGTCTTCCAGAAGCAGGGCAACTTCCCCTCCTCGACCGGGGCGATCGCGAAGATCGCGGACGCCAAGGACCCGTACTTCTCGGGCGCCCCGATCGGCCAGATCTTCGGTGACGCGGCCAAGGAGTCCCCCGTCCAGGTGCTCGGCGTGCACGACCAGAACGTGATGCAGCAGCTGACGAACGCGCTGAGCGAGGTCGAGCGCAAGGGAGTCTCCTCGGACACGGCGTGGGAGACGGCGAAGAAGGGCGTGGCGAACGTGATCGGCTGACACCGGTCGCGGGGCCGTCCACCGACGGTGGCGGCCGAGCCCCTCGCCTCCCCGCGAGGCCGGTCCACCCCGGGCGTCCCCGCACGGACGACCGGCCGCCTGGAAGGCGGCCGCGCCGCCCGCGCACCTCGGTGGGCCGGCCGCACCCCGTACCCCTCCCGCACCCGCACCCCCTCCTGCCCCGATTCACCGAAGGGCCGCATCGTGTCCCCCACCTCCACCGCGAAGGCCGGCCCCCGCCCGGCCGGGACCGGATCCGGTCCCGGGACCGGCCCGGACGACGGTCCGGCAGCCGCTCTCCGGCGAACCTGGCGCAAGGCCTCCCCGTACGCCTACATCGCCCCCTTCTTCACCCTGTTCCTCGCCTTCGGCCTCTTCCCGCTCCTCTACACGGCGTTCGTCTCCCTCTACCGCGTCGAGCTCCAGACGAGCGGCGAGATGGAGTGGCGGGGCATCGCCAACTACACCGCGCTCTTCACCGACGAGTACTTCTGGATCTCGCTGCGCAACACGTTCACCATCGGCGTGCTGTCCACCGTGCCGCAACTCGCGATGGCACTTGGCCTGGCCCACCTGCTCAACTACAAACTGCGCGGCCGGACGTTCATCAGGACCGCGGTCCTGCTCCCCTACGCGACGTCCGTCGCCGCCGCCACACTCGTCTTCGCGCAGCTCTTCGGCCGCGACTTCGGCCTGATCAACTACGTGATCGGGCTCGTCGGTGTCGACCCGGTGGACTGGCAGACGGGCACGGTCGCCTCACAGATCGCCGTATCGACGATCGTGATCTGGCGCTGGACCGGCTACAACGCGCTGATCTACCTCGCGGGGATGCAGTCGATCCCGCACGAGCTGTACGAGGCCGCGGGGCTGGACGGGGCTTCTCGCTGGCGCCAGTTCCTCCACGTGACCCTTCCCGGCCTGCGGCCGACCATCGTCTTCACCGTGATCGTTTCGACGATCGGGGCGACCCAGCTCTTCGGTGAGCCGCTGCTGTTCGAGGGATCGATCTCCGGCGGGATCTCGCACCAGTACCAGACCCTCGGCCTGTACATGTACGAACAGGGCTGGGGCTTCTTCCACCTGGGGCGGGCCGCGGCCATCGCCTGGGTGATGTTCGTCCTGATCGTGGTGCTCGTCGGGGTCAATGCCCTGGTCGCGCGCCGCCGTGCACGCAAGGAGGCCGGCCGATGACCGCGCTCGCCGCACCGCCGACCGCGCCCGAGAAGCGCCGTCCTCCGCGGGATCGGCCCGGCGGACACCGCTGGCTCCGCAGGGGCGGCGGAGCCGGGAGGACGATGACGGGCGGCTGGATCGCCTACCTCGTCCTCGGATTCGCGCTGCTGATCTCGGCGTTCCCGTTCTACTGGACGATCGTCGCGGCCAGCCGTTCCAACGCGGACCTGGCACAGGTGCCGCCGAGCCTGCTGCCCGGCCCGAACCTGATCAAGAATTTCGAGGCGGTCCTCGAAGAGGCCGACATCGGCAAGGCGCTGCTGAACTCGCTGATCGTCTCCGGGTCCATCACCGTGGGCACGGTGCTCTCCTGCACGCTGGCCGGGTTCGCCTTCGCCAAGCTGCGGTTCCGGGGCCGGAGCGCGCTGCTGACGTTGACGATCGGGACGATGATGATCCCGCCGCAGCTCGGCGTGATCCCGCTCTTCATGCTGATCGCCGAACTCCAGTGGGTGAACCAGCTCCAGGCGGTGGTCCTGCCGGGTCTGGTGTCGGCGTTCGGGGTGTTCTTCATGCGCCAGTACCTGATCCAGTCGTTGCCGGACGAGCTGATCGAGGCGGCCCGCGTGGACGGGGCCTCCACGGCCCGCATCTTCTGGTCGATCGTGATCCCGATCGCGCGGCCGGGGATGGCGGTGCTCGGGATGCTCACGTTCATGACGGCGTGGAACGACTTCTTCTGGCCGGTCATCGCGCTGTCCTCGCAGGAGCCGACCGTGCAGGTCGCGCTGCGGCAGCTCGGCGGCGGCTACGTCAACGACCAGTCCGTCATCATGGCCGGCACGTTGCTCGGCACCCTGCCGGTGCTGCTCGTCTTCGGCCTGCTGGGCCGGCAGATCGTCGGCGGCATCATGCAGGGAGCAGTGAAGGGCTGACGCGGCCCGCCCTCCCGGTCCCGGTCCAGGTCCAGGCCCCGCCGGCCTCCCGTCCGATCGTTTTCCCGTCCCCCTCACTTCCTGGAGCGTCCCTCTCATGACCACTGTCGATGCCCGCCCGGCGACCTCCACGGGCACCCGCCCCGAGACCGGGACGGGGCTCCGCTTCCCCGCCGGATTCCGTTGGGGCACGGCCACCGCCGCCTACCAGATCGAGGGAGCGGCCGCCGAGGGCGGCCGGACGCCGTCCATCTGGGACACCTTCAGCCGCACCCCCGGCAAGGTCCGCAACGGGGACACCGGTGACATCGCCGCCGACCACCTGCACCGGATGCCGGACGACGTGAAGCTGATGAAGGAACTCGGCGTCACGGACTACCGCTTCTCCGTCTCCTGGTCCCGGGTCCAGCCGACGGGACGGGGCCCTGCCGTGGAGCGCGGCATGGACTTCTACCGCCGTTTGGTGGACGAGCTGCTGGCGAACGGGATCAGGCCGGTCGCGACGCTCTACCACTGGGACCTTCCTCAGGAGCTGGAGGACGCGGGCGGCTGGCCGGAGCGGGACACCGCACACCGGTTCGCGGAGTACGCGGGCCTGGTGGCCCGGGCGCTGGGCGACCGGGTGACGACCTGGACGACGTTGAACGAGCCCTGGTGCGCGGCGTTCCTCGGGTACGGGAGCGGGGTCCACGCCCCCGGCCGTACCAGCGACCTCGCGGCACTGCGCGCCGCCCACCACTTCAACCTGGCGCACGGCGGGGCGGCTCGCGTCCTGCGTGATCACCTCCCGACCACTGCCGAGATCTCCCTGACCCTGAACCTCCACGCCCTGCGCCCGCTGACGGACACCGCGGCGGACCGGGACGCGGTGCGCCGGATCGACGCGGTGGCGAACCGGATCTTCGTGGACCCGGTCTTCCACGGGCGGCTGCCGGCCGACCTGGTGGAGGACACGGCGGGGGTGACGGACTGGTCGTTCGTCCGGGACGGCGATCTGGCGGTCGCGTCCACCCCGATCGACTCGCTGGGCATCAACTACTACTCCCCCAGCGTGGTGTCGGCGGGCCGCTCCGCTTCCCCCGCTCCCTGGGCGGGGGCCGAGGAGCATGTGGCGTTCACCCCGGCGGCGGGCCCGCGCACGGCGATGGACTGGCCGGTGGACGCGAACGGCCTGTACGAGTTGCTGACCCGGCTGCGCGACGAACTCCCGCACCTCCCGCTCCTGGTGACGGAGAACGGGGCGGCGTACGACGACTACGCGGACCCGGAAGGGCAGGTCCACGACCCGGAGCGGGTGGCGTACCTGGACTCGCACCTGACGGCCGTACACCGGGCGATCGAAGACGGCGTGGACGTGCGCGGCTATTTCCTGTGGAGCCTGCTGGACAATTTCGAGTGGGCGTACGGCTACGGCAAGCGCTTCGGGATCGTCCACGTGGACTTCGCGTCCCAGCGGCGCACGGTGAAGGACAGTGCGCGGTGGTACGCGGAGGTGATCGCGCGGGGCGGGCTGGCGCGGGACTGAGGGGGATCTCTCCCGCGTCGCCCGCGTCGTAGTCTCGGGCCGTGCACGAAAACGAGATCAAACTCAAAGCCATCGCAGCGCTCACCGCTCTGCGCTCCGATGTCGGCGAAGGCCTCGCCTCCGAACTCCTCGCGGAAGTGACCCCCGACCACTTCCTCGTGCCGGCGGGCGCCGACCCCGAGGAAATCGGCAGTGCCGTGCTCGATCAGCTCTCCGCTCCGCTGAGCGCTCTGGTCAACGGCTTCATCGCCGCCTTCGCGGCGGTCGCCTACGCGTACGACGAAACCGGTACGGAGCCCGGTACCGACGAGATCCTCCAGGAACTCGCCCTGCGTCTCGCCCGTGAGGACGGTCAGCCGTGAGGGTCCGCCGGCTCTCCCGGCAGGGCGTTCCGGTTGCCGGGGCTGCCGATCGGGCGGGGTGTTGACTCCCTCGGCGGGGCCGGTGCCCTATCCGGGCGCGACCGCGTCGGCGTGCCCCGCCGCGTCCGTTCGGAAGGCGCGCCGATAGGCGGCGGGTGTGGTGCGCAGGGCCTCGTGGAAGCGCCGGCGCAGGTTGACGGCCGAGGAGAGGCCGACCCGGTGCGCGATGGTTTCCACGGGCAGGTCGGTCTCTTCGAGCAGGGCCCTGGTGGCGGCGATCCGCCGGTCCAGCAGCCAGCGTCCGGGGCTGATCCCCAACTGCTCGGTGAAGCGCCGGGTCAGGGTGCGGGCCGAGACCTGGGAGCGGGCGGCCATCTCGGCGACGCTGACCGGCTGGTCCAGCCGCCCGGCCAGCCATTCCAGCAGCGGGGCCAGTGAGTCGGCGACCGGTCCGGAGGTGGGCAGTTCGGCGTACTGCAGCTGGCAGCCTTCGCGGTGTGGGGGCATCACCATCTGGCGGGCGATCCGCATCGCGTACGCGGCGCCGTGGTCCGTGCGCACCAGGTGGAGGCAGAGGTCCACGCCTGCCGCCGATCCGGCGCTGGTCGCGACGTCGCCGTGGTCCACGTACAGCACTGCGGGGTCGACCCGGACCCGCGGGAACCGGGCGGCCAGATCCGGAGCCTGTGCCCAGTGGGTGGCGGCCCGCCGATCGTCCAGCAGTCCGGCGGCGGCGAGTACGAAGGCGCCCGAGCAGATGCCGACGACGCGCGCGCCGCGGCGGTGCGCCCGGCGGACCGCCGCGATCAGCGGTTCCGATACCTCGGTGCCGACGGGTTGTTGCCAGCCGGGGACCAGTACGGTGTCCGCGCGCTCCAACGCGTCCAGGCCCGTCGTGACCAGCAGGTCGTATCCGGCCCGGGTCCGCACCGGGCCGGGGTGCTCGGTGCAGACCTCGAACGCGTAGCGGGAGGGGATCGCCGGGCTGTGGTCGCCGAACACCTCGGTCGCGCAGGCCAGCGGGAAGGTCGACTGCGGGGGCCGCAGCACGGCCACGACCCGGTGGAGCGCCGGGGACTTCGGCAGCGAACGAGGCGTCATGGCGCGAAAGTACCCCATCATGTCGTTCAGGACACTGGGGTGGCCGATTGGTCCGGTCCAGCATCGTCCTGTGACCACCGCGCAGACACAGACCCAGGCCCAGACACAGGCACAGACACAGGCCGGCCAGAACGTCCGGACCGATGTGCCGACCGCCGGCCCCCCGTTGTGGGACCGGCGGTTCACGCTCTACTTCACCGCCCGCGCGGTCTCCCTGCTCGGCGACGCCATGATGCCGGTGGCCGCCGCACTCGCGGTCGGCCCGCTGTACGGGATCTCCGGAGTCGGCTTCGTCCTCGGCACCTGGACCGGGACGTTCGTTCTCCTGGTCCTGTTCGGCGGGGTCTTCGCCGACCGGGTCGGCGCGCGCCGGATGATGATCGGCGCAGACCTCGTCCGGGTGCTCACCCAGGGCGTACTGGCCGCCGCGTTCTTCGCCGGGACGCCGCCGTTCTGGCTGCTGGTGACCATGGCGGCACTGGCCGGTGCGGCCGTCGCGATGTTCCAGCCGGGTGTGAACGGGATGGTCCCGCTGGTCGCCCGGGAACCGCAGCGCGCCAACGCCACGCTCAAGGTCGCCGACGCGCTGGCCCACCTGCTCGGCCCGGCCCTGGCGGGGCTGCTGATCGTACTGACCGGTGCCGGGACCGTTTACGCGATCGACGCGGGCACCTTCGTACTCAGTGCCGTGTGCCTGGCGCTCATCCGCCCCGCACCCGCGGACACGGCCACCGGAACCCTTGCCGCCGCCGACTCCGCGGGCAGCGAGAGGAGTTCGCTCCGTCGTGACCTGGGCCAGGGCTGGCAGGAGTTCCGCTCGCGCACCTGGATGTGGGCGGTGATCCTGATCTGGGTGGGCTACGGCGTGCTGCTGTTCGGCCCGATGGTGCCGCTGGGTTCCGCGCTGATCGGAGCCCGGCTCGGCCCGAACGCCTACGGCCTGGCCGTCTCCTTCCTCGGTGTCGGAACGGTACTCGGCGGCTTGCTGGCACTGCGCCTGCGTCCGTCCCGGCCGCTGGCCGCCGGCGCGGTGGCCATGGTCCTGTTCACCGCGCTGCCCCTCTGCGTGGTGTCGGGCACCTCACTGCCGGTCCTGTTGGCGGGCCACGTCATCGGCGGTGGCGCCTGGGCGTTCTGGTCGGTGATGTGGGCGACCAGCGTGCAGACCCACACGCCGCCCGCGGTTCTCAACCGGGTCACCGCGTACGAGCTGGCCGGCTCGGTGTCCGGGATCGCTGTCGGCCAGATCCTGGCGGGGCCGGCCACCGAACTGGCCTCCCCCGAGACACTGCTCCTGATCTCGGCGGGCACCTGCCTGGCGGGCTGCGTGGCGCTGCTCTCGATCCCGGCGATCCGCACCCTGCGGCGCGTCGGGCCCATGGACGGCGACAAGCCCGGGGATCCGGCGGGGGGATGAGCGGGCGTCGGTACGGATGCCGATGCCGACAGCTACTTGATTACCTTACGGGTCGACCCGTAAGGTAATTTCTATGAGTTCCTCTTCCCCCTCCAGAGGGCGTCCCAGGGATCCCCGGTCGCACGAGGCGATCATCGGTGCGACGGAAGAACTGGTGGTCGAGGTCGGTTACGCCGCGACCTCGATCGGGGCGGTGGCCGCGCGTGCCGGTGTCGGCAAGGACACGATCTACCGGCGGTGGCCGGGCAAACCGGAGCTGGTCTTCGAGGCCGTCTTCACGACCACCGATGACGCTCCGATCCCGGACACCGGAACGCTGGCCGGAGATCTGACCGTATTGCTGCAGGGTCTGCTCGGCGAGTTCAGCGCGCCGGCCGCCGCGGCCGCACTCCCGGGGCTGCTCGCAGACTTCGCCGCCGATCCCGATCTGAAGGCGCGCATCCGCGGCGAGTTCCTGGCCCCGTCGAAGGAACGGCTGCTGGTCGTCTTCGAACGCGCCGTGGAGCGTGGGGAGATCTCGGCCGGAACACCTGTGGACCTGGTCCTGGACACGCTGGCGGGAGCTGTGTTCTTCCACGTGGGACTGGTCGGGGAGCACCCCGGTCAGGAGCTGGCCGCACTGCTGGCCACGGTGGTGGCCAAGGGAATCGAGGTCCGATGAACAGCTGGTTTCTCGCGGCGGGCATCACCGCTCTCGGCGTTGCAGCGGTGCACATCGTCGGCGGGCGCCGCGATGTGGTGCGCCCGCTGCTGTCCTGCGGGCTCGCGGACGAGCCCAAGCGTGTCCTGCACGCCGTGTGGCACATGGTGAGCATCGACCTGTCGCTCTCCGGGCTCGCGCTGCTCCACCTCTCCCTGACGGACGGGACACCGGGGAACGGCTTGGTGGGGTGGTTCGTGGCCGCGCACTTCGTCGCGTACGCGGCAGCCTTCCTGGTCGTCACGCTGTCCGTCGGCTGGCCCAGACCACTGCTCCGCCTGCCGCAGTGGATTCTGCTCCTGCCCGTCGCGGTGCTCGCAGCGGCGGGTGCCGCGTAGTGCCGCGCCGGACGGCCGTCCGGGCGTGTGCGGCATCCCGGTCCAGCAGCGCCCCCAGGGCGTCGGTCGACCCGGAACCATTCCACTGACGAACACCACGCCCAGCCGGTCCTGGTCACCCATACGAGCCCTCCCCCGCCGTCGGCGCATTTGCTCGGGGTTCCCACCCCGCCGGCTTCGGCCGCGAACTGCCCTGCCGGGTCGGGCACGTGCGGCGGGGCGGGCTCCGCGCCGTGCCGGGCGGACGGGGGCTCCGGCGCGTTCGGGCGCACCGTAGGCCTGCCGGCCCACGCTGGATCGCCACATGCCGTCCAGCATTTTAGATTCGGCGAGGATGCGGGCATTCGTCCGCTTTGACCGAAAGGGCTGCCCGCATGGCTCGCCGCTGGTTCACATCCTCCCTGTGCGCACTCGCGCTCCTCGCACCCGGATCACTCGGCGCGGCCTCGGCCGCCGAAGGCGGCAAGGCTCCCTTGCGGGTCATGACGCGCAACCTCTACCTCGGCGCCGACCTCGCGCCCGTTCTCGCCGCCACCAGCCCCCAGGGGCTCGTCGCCGCGGTGACCGCGGTGTGGGCGAACGTCCGGGCGACGGACTTCCCCGAGCGAGCCGAAGCGCTGGCCGACGAGATCGCCGAAAGCGACCCGCACCTCGTGGGCGTCCAGGAAGCCGTGCTGTGGCGCAGCCAGACGCCTGCCGGGCCGGGCAGCGCCACCCACGTCGAGTACGACTTCCTCCAGATCCTTCTCGATGAGCTCTCGGCCCGCGGCAAGCACTACGCGGCCGTGGCCAGCGTGACCGTCGGCAGCGACTTCGAGGCCCCGCGCTCCACGCCCAGCGGTTTGCAGGACATCCGCCTCACCGACCGCGACGTGCTCCTGGCCCGCACCGACCTGCCCGCACGGAGCTTCTCCGTGGCCAACCCGCAGGCCGCCCGGTTCCAGAGCCACGTCCCCATCTGCCTCTCCGTGCTGGGCTGCCCGCCCAACCCGCCCCTGCGGGTCGAACGCGGCTGGGTCGCGGCCGACGCCACGGTGCGCGGGCGCACCACGCGCGTGGTGACCACCCATCTCGAGCCCGCCGCCCCCGCCGTGCAGGAGGCTCAGACCGACGAACTGCTCGCGGGCCCGCTGAACACCCAGCTCCCCACCGTGCTGCTCGGCGACCTCAACTCGGCCGCCGGCGGAGTCGGCGCGACACCGGGAAGCAACACCCAGAGCTACAACCGCCTCCTGTCCGCCGGATTCACCGACGCCTGGACCGCCACCCGCCCCCGCGACCCCGGCTTCACCTGCTGCCAGACCCCCGACCTGCGCAACCCCACCTCCACCCTCACGCAGCGCATCGACTACGTGCTCTTCCGCGGCAAGGTCAAGGCACTGAACACCCACCGGGTCGGCCATGCCCTGGCCGACCGCACCCCGTCAGGGTTGTGGCCCTCCGACCACGCGGGCGTCAGAAGCGTGCTGCAGCTGCGCTGAGACGTGGCCGCGCGGGTGTCGCCCACGCGGCGCACGCCCGCCTGCGCCACCACAACGACCGAGGGCTCCACCGCTCCGTGGTGGAGCCCTCGGTCGTGTGCTCCGGGGGCGGTCGCCCCGCCCGCTGCGCGGTCTCAGACGTCCCGGCGCCGCACGACCGTCACAGCGACGATCACCGAGACGAGCGCCCAGGCCGCGAGCGCGATCCAGGAGCCCGTGATCGTGCCCGGGTGGGCGCCCAGGCTGGTGGCGGAGTCCGGGTTCAGGGACAGCCGCCCCTGGGCGGCCAGGGGCAGGTGGTTGCCGATTTCCCTGAGGAGGCGGTACCTGTCGCCGCCGAAGAGCAGCGGCAGGATGAAGAGGATCCCCACGACGGCGACGATCGAGGCCGTGGCGTGTCGCAGGACGGCTCCGAAGGCCATCCCGATGAGGGCGCAGACCGGGATGACCAGCGCGTAGGCGACGACGGCCCGCAGGCAGCCGGGGTCGTTGATCGAGAGCCCGACGTCGCGGGAGGCCAGCATCGCGTTGATGGTGAAGAACGAGGTCACGGAGACGATCGCACCGAGGGCGAGCGTGATCACCGTGACGAGGGCCACCTTGGCCGTGATGACCGCTCGCCGGTCCGGGACTGCGGCGAACGTGGTCCGGATCATTCCGGTGGCGTACTCGCCGAAGACCGTGATGGCGCCGAAGGAGGCCGCCGCCAGTGCCATGACGCCGGCGGCGATGCTGTTCAGGCCGTGGAACAACGGGTCGTACGTGTAGGGCGTTTCACCGGGGAGCGACGGCCTCGGCTGGTCGATGTACGGCAGGTCGGAGTGGACGCCGTTCACGTTGATCGCGATGGCGACGACGGCGGCGAGGACGAGCACCCAGTAGGTCGACCTGAGCGAGCGCATCTTGATCCACTCGGCGGCGAGCACGTCGGTGAATCCCGCCACGGATTCGACCGCTCGCTCGGAGGGCCTGGTGCCGGACGCAGTCCGTGTGTTCATCGGGGTTCTCCCGCGAGGTATTCGACGCTGTCGGCGGTGAGGGCCATGAACGCCGACTCCAGGGAGGAGGTGTGCGTGGCCAGTTCGTGCAGGACGATGCGGTGCCGGTGGGCGAGGTCGCCGATCCGGGCCGCGGTCAGGCCGGTGACGCGGACCGCCGGACCGTCCTCCCCGTGTACCGACGCACCCTCGGCGACCAGGACGGCTTCCAGGGCCGCCAGGTCGGGGGCATGGACCGTCACGCCCCGGGAGGCGTGCCGCGCCGAGAACTCCGCCAGGCTCTCGTCCGCGATCAGCCTGCCCCGGCCGATGACGATGATCCGGTCGGCGGTGTGCTCCATCTCGGCCATCATGTGGCTGGAGACGAAAACGGTGCGGCCCTCGGCCGCCAGCCGCCGGAACAGGCCGCGCACCCACAGCACGCCCTCGGGGTCGAGGCCGTTGAGGGGCTCGTCGAACAGCAGCACCGGCGGATCGCCGAGCAGGGCGCCCGCGATGCCGAGGCGCTGCTTCATCCCGAGGGAGAACCCGCCGATCCGGCGGGCCGCCGCCTTCGCCAGCCCAGCTTCCCCGAGGACCTCGTCCACGCGGGACAGGGGGATGCGGTTGCCGCGGGCCAGGGCCGACAGGTGCGCCCGCGCGCTCCGGCCGCCGTGCACGTCCTGGGCGTCCAGCAGCGCGCCGACGTGGCGCAGTCCGCGCGGGCGGTGGGAGAAGGGAACCCCGTCCACGGTGACGGTCCCGCCCGTTGGCGCGTTGAGGCCCAGGATCATCCGCAGGGTGGTGGACTTGCCGGCGCCGTTCGGGCCGAGGAAGCCCGTCACGCTGCCCGGTTCCACGGTGAAGGTCAGGTCGTCGACGGCGACGGTGTCGCCGTACCGCTTGGTCAGCCGAGTCGATTCGATCACGGGGTCCACGCTGCCCGGGCGGGCACCGCCCGTGCATCGGCCCGTGGTTCACACTCCCGCGCCCCGCCGGTAGCCCGGGGGATTAGGCCTGCGGGCCAATGCCCCCGCGGACCCGCCCGGATACGATCGACCGATGACCGCCACTCCTCGTCCACCCCTGCTCAAACGGCTGCCACCGGGTGCGTGGGTGGGTGCCTTCTGGGTGACGCTGATCCTGGTGCGCACGCTGCAACGGCCGGACGAGCTCCGCCACCTGGTCCAGTACGACGGCAACATCGAGGACGCACCGCTCCTGGCCACCGCCGTCGTCACGACCCTCGGAGCGCTGCTGCTGTTCCGCGCGCCGCTGGCGGCCGTGGCCGTCGCGCTCGCCGGCTCCGTGTTCTCGATCGGGATGGAGGTGCGGGAGACGACGTTCGTCCTGTTCCTACTGGCCGACGCGGCCGTGGGCTACACCGCCGCGACCCGCTCACGGCGGGTCTCGGTGCCTGCCGCCCTGCTCTGCATCGCCACGCCGGCGGGCTACGCGGCCTGGCAGCTGGCCCGCGGCCACTTCCTCAACCCCTCGGTGCCGGCCGGGCTCGCGTCGACCGTCGTCATCGCCTGGCTGATCGGCAACACGATCCGTCAGGACCGGGCGCACGCGGACACGGTACGCGCCCAGGTCACCCGGCAGGCGGTCACCGCCGAGCGGCCGCGGATCGCCCGGGAACTGCACGACATGGTCGCCCACAACATCGGCATCATCACCATCCAGGCCGGCGTGGGCAGCCGGGTCATGGACACCCAGCCGGCCGAGACCCGCAAGGCGCTCGACGCCATCGAGGCCACCGGCCGGGAGACCCTCGCCGGCCTGCGGCGGATGCTCGGCGCGCTCCGCAAGGGCGAGGAGGAGTCCGCGCCGCTGGAACCCGCCCCCGGTCTGGGCGCCCTCGGCCAACTGGTCGGGCGGAGCGCGGCCGCCGGTGTCCGGGTCGACGTCCGCTGGCGGGGGGAGCGTCGCGAACTGCCCCCGGACGTCGACCTGGCGGCCTTCCGCATCGTTCAGGAGGCGGTCACCAACGTGGTGCGGCACTCCGGCACCCGGGACTGCACCGTGACGGTCGACTACCGGGGGGACGAACTGTCCGTCGACGTCGTCGACCTCGGCCGCGGGGGCGGCGTCGGGGGGTCCGGATACGGCATCGTCGGCATGCGGGAGCGAGTCGGCCTGCTGCACGGCGAGTTCAGCGCCGGTCCGCTTCCGGACGGCGGCTTCCGCGTGGCGGCCCTGCTGCCGATCCCCGTGGAGGCGGGCCGGTGATCCGCGTCCTGCTGATCGACGACCAGCCGCTGATCCGTACCGGGCTGCGCGTCCTCATCGCCGACACCCCTGACCTGGAGGTGGTCGGGGAGGCCGGGAACGGCGCCGATGCCGTGGAACTGGTGGCGGAATTGCGGCCGGACGTCGCCATCATGGACATCCGGATGCCCGGCACGGACGGGATCGAGGCCACGCGCCTGATCGACGCGGATCCGCGGTCGACGACCCGGGTCCTGGTCCTCACCACCTTCGACGACGACGAGTACGTCTACGGTGCGCTCCGCGCGGGTGCGAGCGGCTTCCTCGTCAAGGACATGCCGCTGGAGTCCATCCTCGACGGGGTCCGGGTCGTGGCCGCCGGGGACGCCCTCATCGCGCCGAGCGTGACGCGCCGGCTCATCGAGGAGTTCGCGGCGCGGCCGGAACCGTCCCCCGGTGTCCGGCCGGGCGGACCCGCGGGAGCCCGTGGGGTGGTCGTCGCCGGCATCACGGACCGGGAGCGCGAGGTCCTGACCCTGGTCGGCCGCGGCCTGTCCAACGCGGAGATCGCCGGGGAGCTCACCATCAGCGTGGCCACCGCCAAGGCCCATCTCGCGCGGCTCTTCACCAAACTCGACGCGCGCGACCGGGTCCACCTCGTGATCCTCGCCTACGAGTTCGGCCTCGTCGCGCCCCCGAGGTGAGGATCACCGGCGGACGGCCGGGCCGACGACGGGGCGGCCCGCCGCCGGGGTCCTACGCGGCGGCGCCGTCCGGCTCCGTGGTCATGCGGGCCACGTGCAGTGCCAGGTAGGAGACCTCGTCCTCGCTCAGGTTCTGTCCCAGACGCAGCTCGACGATCGTCGCCAGCTGCTGCGCGGTGCGGGTCGCCTCCGGGTAGTGCCGGCGGATGCCCTCGCCGATCGTGGACTCGTGCCCCTTCAGCTGCCGGTGCTGCTGGATGCGCACGAAGAGGTAGCGCACGTGGGTGATGAACCGGGCCGCGCTCATGGACTCCTGGGAGACGGACAGCCCGTACCGCTCCCTCACGACGGCGAGCATCTGCTGGATGATCCCGGTCATCGTGTACGTGAAGGACAGGTCGCCCGTGGCGAAGCCCGCGTTGACCAGGTGCAGGGCGAGCGCGATCGCCTCGGAGTCCTCCAGCCGCGCGTCCACGCGCTCGTTGATGGCAGCCAGCAGGCACTGCGCCTGGGCGTACTCGGTGGCGTACAGGGCCTGGACCTCCGCGCGCAGCGGGTACTCGATGACGATGCCGCGCGCGGCCCGGTCCAGCGCGCCGGCGACGTGGTCGGCGACGGCGATGGCGAGGGTCGGCCGCGTGGACTCGCGCCCCTCGATGCCGGCCTCGTCGAGGGCGATCACGACGGCCCGCAGGACCTCCTCGTCGATGAGGGCGAGGACCTCGCTCAGGTGGTCGGGGTCGCGGCCGTCCGCCGGGACGAAGACGCGCACGATCAGCGCGGGGTCGACGGGCTTGCCCTGGCGGGAGCTGAAGCCGATGCCGCGCCCGGTGAGGATGACCTCCTGGCCCTTGTCGTCGCGCGCGAGGACCACGTTGTTATTGAGGACACGCAGCGCCTTCAACGCCTGCTCTCCTTCTCGTTCGCGGTCCGGTTCTGCCCAATGATCCCGCATTGTCTGTCACTCGTACGCCACCCTGCGCCACAAACCAGCACGAAGCGGGCACGCGCCCCACGAGGTGGCGCGTGCCCGCGTCGGACGGGTGGCGGGAGGTCACCGCCGTACGGTCACCACGGGGGCCCCTGCCGCGACGGTCTGCCCGGTGTGCGGCTCCACCGAGGCGAGGTCGGCGGTGTTGGTGACGGTCATGAGGGTGACGGTCGGATGCTCCGCCGCGCGCACGGCGTCGAGGTCGACCTCGACGAGGAGGTCGCCGACGGAGACCTGCCGGCCGGCCTCGACGCGGACGTCGAACCCCTCCCCCCGCATCTTCACCGTGTCGATGCCGATGTGGATCAGCACTTCGACCCCGTCCGCGGTACGGATGCCGAAGGCGTGGCCCGTGGCGGCGACGATGACCAGCTCTCCGTCGACCGGGGCGACGATGCGGCCGTCGGCCGGCTCGATGCCCACGCCTTCCCCGAGCGCGCGGGAGGCGAAGACGGGGTCCCCGACGTCGTCGAGGCCGACCACACGGCCGGCGACGGGCGCGGCGAGCTCGATGCCCGTGCCGACGGGGGCCGGGGCGGTGGCGGTGGGAGCGGCGGCCGGGGAGATGGGGCCGGTCACGGAGCCGGCGGCTGCGTCCGCGGCGGCCGTGGCGGCTCCGACGGTGACCAGCTCGCGGTCATCGGCCGCTGCGGCCTCCCCGCGGGAGGCCGCCTCGGCGGCGTCGCGCTCGGCGTTGGCCTGGACGCGGTCCTCCGGGGTGCGGAAGTCGGAGAAGTACACGAGCGCCATCGAGACGAAGAAGGCCGCCGTGATCGCGATGGCGTAGGTGGTCATCGGGGAGAAGACCGGGATGGTCAGCAGGGAGGTGAAGGCGAAGGCCTTGGTGTCCACGCCGCCCATGACGCCGACGATCACGCCGCCCACGAGGCAGCCCACGAGCATGCGCGGATAGATCCGCTTGAACCGCAGGTGGATGCCGTACAGCGAGGGCTCGGAGATGCCGCCGAGCAGACCCGCGGCGAGGGCGCCCGTGGCGGTCTGGCGCATCTCCTTCTCGCGGTGACGGAGCGAGAGCAGCAGCACACCGGCGGTCGCGCCGAAGCAGGCGAAGTTCCAGGCGCCCATCGGACCCTGGATGAAGTCGTAGCCGAGGGTGTTGATGTTCACCAGCATGAGCGCGTTCAGCGGCCAGTGCAGGCCCAGCGGCACCAGGAACGGGTAGAGCAGCGGGATGAGGATGGCGAAGACGATCGGGGCGTTGCCGTTCAGCCAGGACAGGCCCTCACCGAGGCCGTTTCCGGCCCAGACGCCCAGCGGGCCGATGAGGAAGGCGGTGATCGGGATCATGATCAGCATGCTGAAGAACGGCACGAAGACCAGGTGCACGCTCTCCGGGAAGACACGCTGCAGACCCTTGTAGACCAGGGCGAGCACGGCGACCATCAGCAGCGGCACGAAGACCTGGCCGCCGTAGTCGTTCAGCTGCATCGGCAGCCCGAAGACGTGCGCCACGCACTCCTGGGTGCCCAGCGTCGCGTTGGTGGTGCAGGTGATGCCGGGGATCCCGGACTTCGGGTCGAGCATGCCCGTGAAGTTCGGGGTCATCACCGCGGCCATCACCGCGGCGCCGACCCAGGGGTCGATCTTCAGCTTCTTGGCCGCGTTGTAGGCGACCATGACCGGCAGGAAGTACAGCACCGAGCGCCACATGGCGTCGACGAACACCCAGGTGGCGGACTTGTCCGCGGCACGGAAGTCGACGACGCCCAGGGCGTCGAGGACGGAGGCGATCGCGATGATGAGCGAGGACCCCAGCAGCACGCCCATGAGCGGGCGGAACGAGTCGGACAGGTACTCGAAGAAGTTGTCGACCGCGGCGTAGCGGCCGCGGCTCTTGGCCCGCATCGCCGCCTTGACGTCGGCGTCGGACTTCGGGCGGGGCGAGCCGCCTCCGCTCATCGACGGCAGGTTCATGATCTCGGAGTAGACGCGTGCGACGGCTCCGCCGATCACGATCTGGAGGCGGTCACCGGACTGCGGCACGGTGGCCATGACGCCGTCGAGGGCATCGAGCGCGGTCGCGTCGGCCTTCGCCCCGTCGTGGAGCTGGAAGCGCAGCCTCGTCGCGCAGTGCGTGAGGCTCTCGATGTTCTCGGCTCCGCCGACGCCGCGGAGGATCCGCTCCGCCAGCGTGCCGGGTCCGGCTACGGGTGTGTTCATGATGCGTCCTTGCATCCTGGGGCTCTTGCCATCCTGCTTCGGTCCGCGATCTCTCACGCCCGGATCCGGGCAACAAAAAAGGCCCGGGTCGCGCACACGGCGCCACCCAGGCCTTGCCTCCCCTCGAGCGGTACGTCGCCTCGGCGTCGCGTGGCGACGAAGGTGGCGTCCTCGGGGAGTAACAATCCTGCGATCGAGATCGATCAGACAAAACCTTAACACCGGGAAGGGCCCGCGCAGGACGGTGCCGGCCCGGCTTGCCGGAAGAAACTGGACACACCCCCCATTTCACCCCGGGGTCGTGCGGAGCCGTCAGGCCGGGCCCAGTTCCGCGTCGCGGGTCGCACGGACCTCCCACCGGCCCGCCCGGTCGGAGAGGTCCGCCCGGCGGCGCACCAGGAGGACGCAGGCCGCCGCGGCCACGGCAGCGGCGAGTGCCGTCGTCAGCCACGCGGCCAGCCAGGACATCGGCACCATCAGCACGAGGACGACCAGTCCGTAGGACAGGAGCATGCCCGCGAGCCAGGGCCAGTGGGCCCCGGGGACCACGACGGTGGGCCACGGGGAGAGCCGCGTCCGGCGCTCCGGGTCGGGCCGTACCGCAGTGGCGGGCGCCAGGACCCGATCGAATTCCCCGCGGTCCATCTTCAGCCACGCCACCTCGCCCTCGTCGGTGACGAAGGCGACCGGCTGCTCCGTGCGGATCAGGCGCCAGTTCCGGGCGCCGCACAGCCAGCCCGGCCGTTCTCCCATGCGCGCCGCGAGGAGGGCGAGCCCAGCGGGTTCGAGGGTCCCGTTGCCGATCAGCAGCTCGGAGTCGTCCTCCAGCGCGAAGCGCAGCTTGTGGTCCGATCGCACCCGGACCGTGCCGTCCACGCTTCCGAACGTCGTGTGGTCGTTCCGCCGGGCCGCGAGGATCCGTGCCCGTACGGCGGGCAGCTCCGCTCGGGCGGCCGCGTCCTCACGGAGGGTCCGCAGGGCGGGGTCGACCGGAGGGATCCGGACGAAGAACAGCCCCGCGACGAAGGCCAGGACCACCCCGACGCCGAGAGCGATCTGGATGCCGACGGGCGGGAGGGAAAACGCGAGCGGGGAGTCCGTCTCCAGATACCGCTCGACGTGGTGGGGGGTGTCGACTACGCCGCCGAGGCCGGGCGCCGTCGGGGCGTACAGCACCGGGACGATTTCGCCCCCGAGGCTGCTCAGCGCATCGGCGTGGTCGAGGACCGTGCCCACCTCGAACGCGTCGAGTTCGACATGCCCGTTCATCACTTCGAGGCGCCTGGTGTCCGCACTGCCGCCCGCAGGCCCGTGCAGGGGCACCTCGACCGTGACGTCGGCGGTGGCCACCAGGTTCTTGCTCGTCTGCGCCTTCACCCGGTGGACCTCGACGATGGTGCCCTGGGTCACCTCGGCGCCGGCCTGCTGTATCGCCGCGATCCGCCTCAGGTCGTCGCCGTCCGGGCGGATCATCAGCTCGGTGGCCACGGCCACGGCGGGCAGGCCCACCGCGACGAGCAGCAGCAGGGGCAGACAGTCCCGGAACGGCCGCTTCCAGGGCAGCTTCGCGGGTGGCGCCGGCACCGGCTCGACCTGCCTCTGCGGCGCGACCGGGATCGGCCGGGAACCCGACCACACCCACCCGGCGGCCAGCATCAGAGCGACCGCCCCCAGTACGACCACGTCCGGCCGGTACACCGACATGCCTACGCGGAGCAATAGCGACCACCCGGCCAGCACCGCGAACAGCAGCGCTCCCCCGCCCAAGAACCTGGTCACCCAGGCGTTTCTCCCCATGATCGTGAATCTACCAACGCCGCGCCGCGCGACGGCCGATGGTCCGCGGCATCCACGAGCCGTTGGTAGGGGACCGGGCAACGTCTAGGGACGGCGGGCCAGCAAGTGGGCGTCGAGGAAGCCCCGCTCGGAGGCCGGGTCGTGGATCAGTCTGGCGAAGGTGACGAGGCCGGCACCGGCCAGCAACTCGGCGAACCGGTCCACCGGCCAGCTGTAGGCGGGCGCCACCTTGTGGTCGAAGCGGACCGGGTCCGGTCCGCCCGTCGCGAAGAACGAGACCAGCAGAAGGCCACCCGGCGCCAGGACGCGCACCTGCTCGGCGAGCAGCGCGGGCAGTTCCTCGGGCGGGGTGTGGATCATCGAGTAGTGGGCCAGTACGCCGCCGAGGACGCGGTCCCCGACGGGCAGGGCCTCCATCCGTGCCTCGTCGAACCGTAGCGCCGGGTGGGCCCGGCGGGCATGGCCGACCATGCCCGGGGAGAGGTCGAGCCCGACGGCGTCCAGTCCCAGGTCGTGCAGCATGGCCGTCAGATGTCCGGGTCCGCACCCGACGTCGGCTGCTCGCGGGTTGCCCGTCCCTCGCACCAGGTCGGCGAAGGTGGTGATCATGGCTCGGGCAAAGGGCTGCGTCTCCAGCCGATCGGCGAACATCGACGCGTACAGCTCGACGACGCCGTCGTAGGCCGCCCTGGTCTCGTCTTGATGGTCCGCCACGGGAAGGAAGCTAGCATCCGCGCGGGGCGGCCCACCCCGCGGCCTCCAGCCGCGCGGCACCCCGCGGCGGGCGGGCTCGGCAGACCGTCACGCCGAGAACTCCGCGGGCTCCCACGAGCCCGGGAGAGCGCGCGCCGGGGTGGTCGGAGACGACGCCCGGTGTTCGGTAGGGGTGATTCCGTAGGCTTCACGGAATGCCCTGCTGAACGCGGTGGCGCTGGAGAATCCCCAGCGAGCCGCGATCGCTTGAACGGGCTGACCGCTCAGCTCCCCGTTCGCGAGGTCGGCACGGGCCCGTTCCAGCCGGCTTTCGCGGATGCGTGCCGCGATGCCCAGGCGCTGGTCGGCGAAGAGCGCGTAAAGACCTCGCAGGGACATGCTGTGCCGATCGGCGATCACTTGAGGAGTCAGGCCCGGGTCGCCGAGGTTGTGCTCGATGAAGCGGTGGATCCGCTGCAGAGTCTCCTGCGCGCGCACCTCGGCAGGTGCCTCGCCAAGGTCGCCGAGCTGCTGCGCGAGACACGCGGTGGCCAAGTCGAGGGCGATGGACCCCATCCCGCGCAGCTCGTCCGGGCCGCAGCGCGGACCGTGTGCGAGCAGCGTCTTCATGAAGTCGGCAAGGATCGCCCCCGACCCCGTGTCCGCGGCCAGGCTCCGTGCGAGGAGGCGGTCGACCCGGTTCGGGCGCAGCGCCAGGGCCGGACGGGGGATTTGCAGCACGATCGCCTCGATCTGCCCGCCTGTGCAGGCCCCTTCGCTCGGCCGTGACGTGTCCGTGAGGACGAGTCCCCCCGCGACCACCGCATCACTGCCCCGCTGAGAGATCCTGAAGTCCCCTTGTGTGATGAGGGCCAGCTGCAAGTGCTCGGGATCACCACGCCGGATGTGGGCCATGGAACGGCGCGAGAGCACGGGTGAGCACGCCACGGAGGAGAGCCGCACCGCGCCGAGATCCAGGTCCGTCATCTTCGCGCGGAAGTCGGCCGCATGCCGGGTGCTGAGCATGACGGGCATCACTTCGGTGGACACCGCCTCGCAGAACCAATCGAACCTGTCCTCACGCGCCACGACGGCTTCCGACGCCATCGACGAGCCCATGCGATCACCCACACCCTTTGACCTGGCAGGGAGCCAGTCCCTTGCCCGTTGCCCCGCAACCGTGCTTCACCCCACCGTCGCGCGATCAAGTATCAGCCACCTGATTCCGGTGAGGATCCGCGGCCGCCGTCCTCGTTCGGTGAGCTTGTGGTCCTTCGCGCATGTCCGTCCGTCGTCCGTCCGTCGCGGCGTCGTGCGCCCCCCTTGCTCAGCGGGTTGCCTCACCAGGTATCTTGCATCGCATGGAACCAGGTGATTCGACCAAGCAGGCCCGGGCAGCCGCCCAGCTGCGCAAAGGCGTCCTGGAGTACTGCGTACTCGCCCTGATGCGGGACCGGCCCCGCTACGGCGTGGAACTCCTCCACGCCCTGGAGGATTCCGGCACCTTGGCCACCAGCCAGGGGACGGTCTACCCGTTGCTCTCCCGGCTGCGCCGCGACGACCTGGTCACCACCACCTGGCAGGAGTCCGCCTCCGGGCCGCCCCGCCGCTATTACGCGCTCACCGGCAGCGGCCGCGCCGCACTCGACGAGTTCACCCGCGTCTGGCCCGGCTTCCGCAACGCCGTCGACGATTTCCTCGCCGCCCCGCACCACTCCACCGGAGACCCCGCATGAAGACCTCGGCCGACCCCGTACGCGACTACCTCTCCGCCGTCGAGCGCGAGGCCTGGGCGTTGCCCGCCGACCGGCGCCAGGAACTCCTCGCCGACCTCGCCGAACACATCGAGGTGACGCGCGCCGAGCGTCCCCACGTCGCGCTCGGCGAGGTCCTGGCGGAGCTGGGGGACCCCCGTACGATCGCGGCGACGGCCCTGGCCGAAGCGGGCGGCGTGGCAGCCGGGGCCTCGGCTCGGAGCGGCGCGGACGCACGCGTCACGCGCGGCAAGGTGCACCCCCTGGTCCCGCTCGTGATGCTCACCCTCCCCTTCCTCGTCGCCGCGGTCTTGCCCTACACACCCGCCGCGGGGTTCTGCAGCACCTTGTTCCGTGTCGTCGGCGCGGTGCTCCTCTGCACGTCGGTGCACTGGACCTCGGTCCAGAAGACCACCGGCGTCCTGCTCACCGCGGTCCTTCCGACCGCCGCCATCAGCATCTGGAAGTGGTCCGGCGCCGCCCCGGCGGGCGACACCCCGGCCAACCTGGCCAACCTGGCGGCGCTCGCCCTGCTGGCCGGCACGGCAGCCTGGCTCTGGCGCGTCCGCCGCGCCTGAGACGTCGGTCGAGTGCGTGTCAACGCGCCGCGGCTCGGCCGCACGTTCGACCTCATCCACGAGTGAGGCGGACCGGAGGCGAGGAGCCCGGTCAGGTGAGGGACTGGGCGGCGTACAGCGTGCCGACTCCGGTGGCCAGTGCGCCCAGGAGGAGCCGGAGGGCCTTCTCGGGCAGGTGGGGCTGGAGGCGGGCGCCGAGGTAGCCGCCGATGAGTCCCCCGGTTCCGCAGGCCAGGCCGAGGAACCAGTCCGGCGCGATGCCGCCGGCCCCGGAGAGCGCCAGCAGGGCGAAGGTGGAGGCGCCGGCCACGGAGGTGGCGAAGGTGGAGGCCAGGGCCGCCGGGGCGACTTGGGCGACGGGCGTGCCGCGGCCGACGAGGATGGGGCCGAGGAGGGAGCCGCCGCCGATGCCGTAGATCCCGCCGACCACGCCGACGGCCAGGGCCAGGCCGGTCACCGAGCGCGGCGACAGCGCGTCGCGAGGCGGCCCGGACCGGCGGGACGGCAGGAGCGTGCGGGTGATCAGCCACAGTCCGAGGGGGTGGCAGGAAACCGGCCACCAGGGCTTTGAAGACGGCCGGGCCCGGGATCGCGAACACCCGGATGACGGCGCCGATGACGACGCCGGGCAGGGTGCCGAGGACCAGTCGGCGCACCAGCGGCCCGTGCAGGGTGCCGGTGCGGTGGTGGCGCAGGAGCGCGCCGGGACCGGCGACGACGTTGTAGAGCAGGTTGGTCGGTGTGACCGCCGGGCTCGGGACCGCGAACACGCTCAGCTGCACGGGCAACAGGAACACCGCCCCGGAGACGCCGACCGGTGCGGTGATCACGGCGATCAGCAGGCCGGTGGCCAGACCGGCCAGGCCCACCCACCAATCCAAGACGTTCAGCCGCGTTCGACGTGCACGCTGGTCGATTTCACCCGGGCGGTGACGGTCACGCCCGCCTCCAGGCCGAGTTCTTCGACCGCCTCCCGGGTCAGCAGCGAGACCACCCGGTGCGGGCCCGCCTGGACCTCCACCTGCGCCGAGACACCGCCCAGCTTGATCGCGGTCACGATCCCCGGGAACGCGTTGCGCGCCGAGGTGTACGGGACGTCCTCGTCATCGGCGCGCTCATGGGCGACCTCCACGCAGAACGCGGCCAGGTCGGGACCCTCCACGATGCGCCGGTTGCCCTGCCGGTGGGTGGGGAAGCGGTCGGCGTCCGCCCATCGTCGCACCGTGTCCACGCTCACGCCCAGCAGCTCGGCGGCCTGCCCCATCGTGTACGGCTCCATGAGCACTACCCTAGAGGCAGCGGGTCACGGGCCTGTAGACCGCCCTCGGGATACGTCCGGTACCGGGGCAAAACGATCATCGGTTTGCCCTCCTCGTGCAAGTGGGTAGATCATGCCTCGTGATCGGCAGTCGTGCGTCCGAAGTACCGCTTCACCAAGCGTCGGAGGACCAGGGCAGGCAACCCACACCCAAGGGTCCTCACAGGGAGGACCCTCGTCCCCGACAGGGAGCAAAGATGGCCACCGGAACTGTGAAGTGGTTCAACTCGGAAAAGGGCTTCGGCTTCATCGAGCAGGACGGCGGCGGCCCCGACGTCTTCGCCCACTACTCCAACATCAACGCCCAGGGCTTCCGTGAGCTCCAGGAGGGCCAGAAGGTCGAGTTCCAGGTCACCCAGGGCCAGAAGGGCCCGCAGGCCGAGGACATCCGTCCCGTCTGAGCCGTAGCAGCATGACGCCCCGCACCGTTTCGGTGCGGGGCGTCGCTGCGTCCGCTGACATGCGGCCCCGGCCGCGTCCGAGGCCGGCCGCCCGAGGCCGCCGGGCCCGCCCGGACCGCCCGCCCGGGCCCGCCCTCGGTGCGTTTTCCACGTGGGCGCCGCCGTCAACAGCCCTCCGGAGCCCACCTCGCCGTCGAACCGGACAGGGCCCCGACGTACTCTGTGCGGGTGATTCTGCACAGCCTTCACGACCGATCAGCCCTGGCCGCCCGCTTCGAACGGGATCCGGTCATGAACCTGATGGAACTCGGCGACCTCGACGACCTGCCGTGGCCCCACACCAGCTGGTACACCCTGTCTCAGGACGGGCCGGTAGCCCTGCTGTACGCCGTCGGCGACGTCCCGACGCTCCTGGGCTTCACCCGCCCCGGGCAAGCGGCCGCGCTGGAGGAGCTGGCCGAGGCACTGCTGCCCGTACTCCCCCGGCGCTTCCTCGGGCACCTGACCGGAAACGCCGCGAAGGTACTGGAATCCGCGTACGCCGTGCAGTCTCACGGCACCCTGCTCCGGATGGCGCTGACCGAGCCCGGCACGGCCGACCGGTACCCCGCCGGACCGTGGCGGCCCGCCCCGCTCAGCCGGGACGATCTCCCGGAGCTGCTCGAACTGTTCGAGCAGGCGTACCCGGGCAACTGGTTCGACCACCGCATGCTCGACACCGGGCAGTACGTCGGTATCCGGCAGGAAGGGCAGCTCGTCGCCGTGGCGGGCGTACACGTCCACTCGGCCGCGTACCGGGTCGCCGCGATCGGGAACGTCACCACGCATCCGCGGGTACGCGGACAGGGCGCCGGCGGCGCCTGTGTGGCCGAGCTGTGCCGGCGGCTGGCACAGACCGTGGACCACATAGGGCTGAACGTCCGTGCGGACAATGCCACCGCCGTCCGCCTCTACCGCCGGCTCGGCTTCACCGAGGTCACGGAGTTCACCGAAGCGGCCTTCACGGCGCGCGCGTAAGGAACCGGCAGGTCGCTGCCGTCCGACCCCGGTTGTCCCCGGAGTCGGTTTCCGTCCCTACGGTGCGGGGCTGGCGGAGCGGGATTTCAGCAGTTCCTCCGGTCCCTCGGAGTAGTCGATCGAGCAGGACGGGACCTTGGACGTCTCGATCACTCCGAAGCCGGTCCCCCGCTCGCCCGGCGGGTGGTGGTCCGACCACCGGAACGTGAGCGTGTAGCCCGGCGGGACCGTCTTCGCGTCGACCTTCAGGCCGAAGCCGCCACCGCTGCTGCCGCCGCCGCGCTGCAGGATCTCGGCCTCGGGGTCGGCCTGCGGACCGCGGTACCCGCCTCCCGGCTCGGAGCACTGGGACCGCGGCCGCGACGGGACCAGGGCGACGTGCACTCCCACAGCCTTCAGCCGCGCCACGAGCCCGGGGACCTGGTGGTTCTCGGGCAGATCGAACCGGAGCGAGCCGCCGGGGTCCCGCTTGATCTCGAGCTCCTCCGTGGCCGAGGGACCCGGTGACCCGGTGGGGTCGCCGGCGGGCCGGGAGCCGTTGTGGGTCCCGCCGGGCAGCGCCATCACGGCGACGACCGCCGTCGTCGCGACGCCCGCGGCGACGGGAATGCCGTACCGCCGGGCGAGGGATCGGGTGGGAGGCGTGGGCGGCACCTCCGGGAGGCGGGCCATGAGCGCCGCCTTGAGGCGCTCCTCGAAACCACTGGGCCTATCGCTCATCGGGATGCCTCCAACCGGCCTCCGGTGGCAGGACTGCGTGGCGCTCGGCCAGTTGTCCGAAAGCTCGCTCGGCGTCGATGCCTTCCTCGAGCGCGGCGAGGTCCACGGCGTCGACGTGTGCCTTGTAGAACGCCCCGAATCCCTCAGGTGTGGCCAGACCCGGCGGGCCGGACTCGTGTCGTGGGCTGAGCACCTGGTTCCTCCCCTGGACGGGGAACCCGGACGGCCCCCTCATCCAGTACTTGGCCGGAACCGCCTCAACCGTTTCATCGGGAGATGCCTAACCTCCCGGACGTACCCGGACCGGGCGGGCGGGGCCGCCCGGTGAGGATCACGCCGGTGCCGCCCCGACACGGGTCGGGGCGGCACCGTCCGTCTCCTGCCCGCTGCTCAGCTCAGGGAGCGGGCGTGAACTTCGTCGCGGCGGGTGCCGCGGTGGCCTCCTTCACCACCTTCATGCCGCCCGGGACCGTCGCGTCGGGCTTCAGGATCACGCTCTGCCGGGTGGAGGGGGCCTTCGGGTCCGAGAAGTCGTGGGTGATGCCGAATCCGTTCTCGTACGACTTCAGACTCAGCAGCGCGGCCCGGACGCCCTCGCGCGTCAGGTCCTTGTCGGCGCAGGCCTTCTTCAGGACCTCTCCGACCAGGGCTCCGGCTGTGAAGCCGGCCACCACGCCGTTGTCCAGGCCTGAGTCCGGGTACTCCGCCTTGTAGGCGGCGGCCAGAGCGGCCGGGCCGGCCTCGGTCGAGCCGATCGGCAGGGCGGAGGAGGCGACGTAGTAGTCCTTCTGCAGGGCCGCGCCCGCCGGGGTGGCCAGGAGCTGCGGTGCGAAGGCCGAGTTGTTGCCCACGATCGGCACGCCCCAGCCGCCCGCCGCGGCGACCCCGACGAGCGAGGCGGCCTGGCGGGGGCCGGCGCTGACGACCACGGCCTTGACCCCGGCCTGCTTCAGCGCGGCCACCTGGGCCGTCATGTCGTTGTCGGTCGGCTTGATCTTCTGCTCGACGACGGTCAGCCCGGCCTCCGCCGCGATGGCCTTGGCACCGGTCAGCGCGTTCTCGCCGTAGTCGCCCTCGAAGTAGACGTGCCCGATCTTGTCGCCCGAGGCGATCCGCTTCTGGTCGAGGAGGAAGCCGACGGCGTTGATCGTCTCCACGTCGTACGTCGCACCCACCGTACGGATGTACGGACTGCCGAGGAGCGAGGCGGACCAGGCCTGCGGGATGACCAGTCCCTTGTCCTGACCGTCGATCCGCTGCTTGACGGCGGCGACGAACGGGGAGCCGATGAACTGGGCGAAGCCCAGCACCGTGGGCTCCAGCTCGGTGTAGGCGGCGAGGGCCTTCTGCGGGTCGTAGCCGTGGTCGCGCACCGTCAGTTCGATGGTGCGGCCGCAGATGCCGCCCGCCGCGTTGGTCTGCTTGACCCACAGCTGCTGGGCCTGGGTGACGCTCTTGCCGAGGGAGGCGTAGACGCCGGTCATGTCGGTGAGCGCGCCGAGCTTGATGCTCTTGTCGCTCACCCCGGCTCCGGCCTTGACCCCGCCCGCGGCGGGCTTGTCCCCGCCCTCGCCCGCGGGCTTGGCCTTGCCGCTGCACCCGGCGGCGCCGGTCAGGACGAGTGCGGCCGCCAGGACCGCGGCGGCGTGCCTTCTTCTGTTCACGTTCGCTCCTTCGAGGGTGTGGTGCGGGTGCGGATGATCCGGGTGATGCCGGTGAGACCGCCGGGCAGGAAGAGGACGGCCACGACGACGGCCGCTCCGTACAGGTAGCGGGAGGCCTCGCCCGGCGAGACCCCGCCCGTTCCGGGGGCGGACACGAGCGGGAGGGCGTCGCTGTAGCGGGTGAGGAGTTGGGGCAGGAGGGAGACGAAGACGGCGCCCACGACGGCGCCCGACACGGTGCCGAGGCCGCCGATCACGATCATGGCGAGGTACTCCAGGGACAGCACCATGCCGAAGTAGTCGGGCACGGTGCGCTGGAAGACCAGGGCGAGCAGGACGCCGGCGAGCCCCGCGTACATGGACGACAGGACGAAGACGGCCGCCCGGTACCGGGCGACGGGTACTCCCATGACCCCGGCGGCGATGCTGTGGTCGCGCAGGGCGTTCATGGCCCTGCCGGGCCGGCCCCGCAGGACGCCGCGCGCGAACAGGGCGCCGCAGAGGAGGGCGGCGAGGGCGACGTACCAGAGCTTCTCGGCGGACTGGAAGGGGACGGCGGCGATGACGGTCTCGGTGTCGTCGAAGGTGAAGCCGAAGAGGGACAGCGGCTCCACTTCCCGCCCGTTGAACCCGCCGGTGACGCTGGTGGCGTTGAACAGCACGTGCTGGCCGATGAAGATCAGCGCGAGCGTGGCGATGCCGAGGTACGCGCCGCGCAGGCGGCCGGCGATGGGGCTGAAGATGCCGCCCGCCGCTCCGGCGAGGGCGACGGCCAGGACCGCGGCGAGCCAGCTGGGCAGGCCCAGTCCGACCAGCGTGTGGCTGCCCGCCGTGCTGCCGTCTCCGGCGAGCGCGCAGTACCCGTAGGCGCCGACGGCGAGGAAGAAGGCGTGACCCATCGACAGCTGGCCGGTGGCTCCGGTGAGCAGGTTGAGCCCGATGGCCCCGATGGCGGCGGCGATGGCGAACAGCCCGGCCTGCAGCCAGAAGCGGTCGAGGTAGAACGGCAGGGCGAGGAGCACCAGGACGGCGGCCGCCGCCGCCGCGTTTCGGGCGCTCAGCAGCCGCGGCCGGGTGGCCGCCACCGGGACGGCGGCCTCGGGTGGCAGCACGGGGCTGCGGGTGTCAGACACGGGCGAGCTCCTTCGTGCCGAAGAGTCCGGCGGGACGGATCAGCAGGACCGCGACCATCACCAGGTACGGGGCCAGGTCGCCGATGCCTCGGCCGAGGAAGGTCAATTGGCCCTGATAGCCGGTGGCCATCGCCTCGGTGACTCCCACGATCAGGCCGCCGGCCAGTGCGCCGGAGGTGGAGTCGAGACCGCCGAGGATCGCGGCCGGGAAGGCCTTCAGTGCGGCGAGGGACGTGGCCCGCTCCAGGCCGGGTGTGGGGAAGACGGTCAGGAAGAGCGCGGCGACGGCGGCCAGCGACCCGGCCACGGCCCAGGCGGCGAGCGAGACCCGTCCCAGCCGTACGCCCATCAGCGCGGCCGTCTCCGGCTGCTCGGCGGCGGCGCGCATGGCCACGCCCCAGGAGGTGTGCCGGAACACGAGCAGGAACACCGTGATCAGCAGGCCGGCGGCGAGGATGGCGGCGATCCGGGTCTGGGGCACCGTGACCGCGCCGAGGTGGACCACCCGGTCACCCCACGGATCGCCGAGCGAGAGGACGTCGGTGCCGAGGCGCCGGGTGAGGTCGGTGATCAGGAGGATGTCGACGCCGATGGTGACGATGGCCAGCACGCTCTGGTCCTGGCCCCGGTAGCGCCGCATCACCAGGAACTCGATCGCCGCCCCGACGGCGGCCGCCGAGAGGGCGCCTGCCAGGAGCGCGCCCCAGAATCCGAGCTCCTCGTGCAGGGTCGCGGTGACGTACCCGCCGGCCAGCAGCAGGGAGGCGTGCGCGAAGTTGACCACTTCGGTGGCCTTGAAGATCACCACGAAGCCGAGGGCGATCAGCGCGTAGACGGAGCCCATGGAGAGCCCGCCGAGGAGCAGTTCGAGGAACGTGGTCATGCGGCCGGCTCCTCCTCTCCCAGATACGCGCGGACCACCGCGGGATCGTTCTGCACCTGGGCGGGAGTCCCGCCGCCGATGCGCCTGCCGAAGTCGAGTACGGTCACCGCGTCCGCGAGCCGCATCACCACCCCCATGTCGTGTTCCACCAGCACGATCGAAATGCCGAGGCCGTCCCGGACGCCCGCGATGACGGCGGCCGTGCGCTGCCTCTCGTCGGCGGTCATGCCGGCGACGGGTTCGTCGAGGAGCAGCAGCCGGGGCTCCATGCACAGGGCCCGGGCCAGCTCGACGAGCTTCTGCTTGCCGTACGGGAGCGAGCCGGCGGGCGCCGCGAGGTCGCCCTCCAGCCCGACGAACTCGGCGATCTCCCGGACCCGTTCGCGGTGCCGGCGGTCCTCGCGCGCGGCGGCGGGCAGCCGCAGCCCGGCGGCCAGGAAGCCGGTCCGCATCAGCCGGTGGCGCCCCAGCAGGAGGCTGTCGGCGACGGTGGTGTGCGGGGGCAGCGCCAGGTTCTGGAAGGTGCGGGCGATACCGAGGGCCGCCACGGCGTGCGGGGCGAGGCCGGTGAGCTCGGCGGCGCCGAACCGGACGCTTCCGCCGGTGGCCCGGTAGACCCCGGACAGCACGTTGAAGCAGGTGGACTTGCCCGCTCCGTTCGGTCCGATGACGGCGTGGACGCTGCCGGGATCCACCGTGAACGAGACCGAGTCGAGCGCGGTCAGGCCGGAGAAGCGGACGGTGACGTCGGTGACGGTGAGCGGCGGAGGGGAGGCGTTCGCGTTCACGCCGACCACCTGCGCAGTTCCCGGACCGTCCCGGCGGTGGCCGGCCCGGGTGCGGTCTCGTCGGTGATGCCGAGGTAGCGGCGTCGTACCTCGTCCGAGGCGGCCAGCTCCGCGGCCGGACCGTCGAGGGTCACCTCTCCTACCTCCAGCACGTAGGCGTGCGAGGAGAGCCTCAGCGCCAGGGCGGCGTTCTGCTCGACGAGGAGCACCGAGGCGCCCGAGGCGTTGATCTCGGTGATGGTCTCGGCGATGGTGGCGGCCATCTTGGGTGCGAGCCCGAGGGTGGGTTCGTCGAGCAGCAGCAGGCGCGGGCGGGCCATCAGAGCCCGGCCCAGGGCCAGCATCTGCTGTTCTCCGCCGGACAGCAGTCCGGCCCGCTGCCGCGCCCGCTGGGCCAGTACGGGAAACAGCTCGTGCACCCGGGCCAGCGAGCGGGCCGTATCGGCGCGGGATCCCGCGCGGCCGCCCAGGGCGCCGGCACGGAGGTTGTCCGCGACGGTCATCCGGGTGAAAACCTTGCGTCCTTCGGGTACTTGCACCACACCGGCGGCGACGACCCGGTCCGGGGTGAGCCCGTCCAGCGGCTTACCGTCGAAGGTGATGCTCCCGCTCGTGACGGCTCCCCGGTGAAATCCGAGCGTCCGGGACACGGCGCGCAGCAGCGTCGACTTCCCGGCGCCGTTCCCGCCGAGTACGACGACCACCGCGCCGGCGGGCACGTCGAGCGATGCGGAGCGCAGTGCCCGGACCGGCCCGTAGCCGATGGACAGTGCACGCACTTGTAGCGAACCCACGTCCTCTCCTTCCTCTGGGCGGCCTTGTGCTGGCGCACACATCAGCACCGGGCCGGGGCGGGCGTCCACCGGCGGATGCGGAATCGCTGCCGATGACCAGCCCGGACAGGGGCGTGCTGTGCACGCGCACAGACCTGTCGCGCGCGCCTCTTACGGTGGCGGAGCGGGGGTGACATCCTCAGCGGCCATGGGTGGACGCAGAACGCGCACGGAACAGGAGTGGTCGGTCCTGGTGTCGGCGGCGGACGTACTGATCGCCGACATTCCCGGACTCACCGACCAGCTCATCAGGGATCTGGCGAAGCACTCGCCGCTGTTCGACCTGGCCGTGCCGCGGGACGAGCACTGGCAACAGGTCAGCGAGGCCATGCACTACGGGATCGAGGCCTTCGCCGCACCCCGGTCCGGCCCGCGCAAGGACCTCGCGTACGCCGAGGAGCTGGGCCGCCGGCGGGCCGAGCAGGGGCTGCCGCTGGACCTCCTGCTCTACGCGTACCGCAGGGCGGGCCGGCTCACCTGGGACGCGCTGCTGGACATCGTCACCGAGAAGGATCCGGAGGCGCTGCCCGTCCTGGCCCGCGCGGCCGGGGCCATGTGGGCGGGGATCGAGCAGCAGGCGGCCGCGACCGCGGAGGCGTACCGCACCGCGGAGGTGGAGATGCGCCGGCGCAGCGACGAGCGGGTCCAGGCCCTGCTGGACGCCCTGCTGGAGGGAGACAGCGCGCCCGCCCTGGCCGCGCAGGTGGCACTCGCCCTGGACCTGCCGGAGCAGGGGCGGTACGCGGTGGTGGTGCTGCCGGCCGACCGGGGCGACTCGGTGCACCGGGTGGTGGCGGCGGGCGGGATGCGGCTGTTCTGGCGGATGCGCACGGAGCGGGAGCTGGCCGTGGTGGCGCTGGGCGACTCCTCGCCGGCCGATCTGGCGGCGGAGCTCGCGGACCGCTGCCCCGGGCCGGGCGGAATCAGCCCCGTGGTGGACGGACTGGCCGAACTGGGCCGGGCCCGGCGGCTGGCGGAGACGGCGCTGCGGACCTGCGGGCAGGACGAACGGGTGCTGGTGCGGCTGACCGACCGGCTGCCGACGGCCCTGGTGGTGCGCCAGCCCGAGCTGTCGGCCGAGCTGGTCCAGGCGGTGCTCGGCCCCCTGCTGGAACTGGACCCGGCGGACCGGGCGATGCTGCTGGAGACCCTCGACGCCTGGCTGTCGGCGGAGGGTTCGGCGGGCCGCGCGGCGAGCCGCCTGTACTGCCACCGGAACACGGTCTTCAACCGGCTGCGCCGCCTGGAGCACCTGACGTCGAAGTCCCTGTCCCGGCCCCGGGACCTGATCGCGCTGACCCTGGCGCGCGACGCGTACCGGCTGTCGGGCGGCTGACCCGACGACGCCCACCACCGGCCTCCCGGCGCGCGCCCGCCCGTCGGCGAGACCGGTGGTTCCGCCGATGTGCGACCGCGGGGTACGCCGTGACAGTGGTCCGGCCAGCGAAAGCGGCGGGACACACGGCGGGCGGCACGGCCCTCGGCACGGAGCCGGGGACGGGCCGGCCTCCGGGGCGGCTCCGCCACGACCGAGAGGACGACTCCGTCGTGCAGCAGCTACACACCGAGAACACCCAGCGGGCCCACTCCGGCGAGGAGGGAGCCGGTACGAAGCGCCGGTCGGCCGGCCCCGTCGGCGCCGGGGGGACGCGGCTCCGTACGCTCGTGGCCGCACTGGCGGCGTTCGTGACCGTCGGCGCGGTCGCCACGTTCACCGCCTCCGGAGCACAGGCCGCGGTCAACCCGTACGAGCGGGGACCCGCACCGACCACGTCGAGCATCGAGGCCGCCCGCGGTTCCTACGCGGTGTCGCAGACCAGCGTCTCCTCCCTGCTGGTCAGCGGCTTCGGCGGCGGCACCATCTACTACCCCACGTCCACCGCGGACGGAACCTTCGGCGCCATCGCGATCTCACCCGGCTACACCGCCAGCCAGTCGTCCATCGCCTGGCTCGGCCCGCGACTGGCGTCCCAGGGCTTCGTCGTCCTGACCATCGACACGCTCACCACCCTCGACCAGCCCGAGAGCAGAGGCCGCCAACTGCTTTCCGCTCTCGACTACTTGACACAGCGCAGCACCGTCCGCACCCGGATCGACAGCAGCCGGCTCGGAGTGATGGGCCATTCCATGGGCGGTGGCGGCACACTGGAGGCCGCCAAAAGCCGTCCTTCGCTGCAGGCGGCGATCCCGCTCACCGGCTGGAACCTCGACAAGTCCTGGCCGGAGATCCAGACACCGACCCTGGTCATCGGGGCCGACGGCGACTCGATCGCTCCCGTCGCCACGCACTCCGAGCCCTTCTACGCGAGCATGCCGAGCTCGCTCGACAAGGCGTACCTGGAGCTGAACAACGCCTCGCACTTCACTCCGAACACCTCGGACACCACCATCGCCAAGTACAGCGTCGCCTGGCTGAAGCGGTTCATGGACAACGACACCCGCTACGAGCAGTTCCTCTGCCCGCTGCCGAGCCCCAGCCTGACCATCGAGGAGTACCGGGGCACCTGCCCCCACACCTCCTGATCCGCCCCGGCCGGTGGCGGAGGCACACTCGGGCCCCCACCACCGGCCGCGCCCGGGGTTCCGCCGCTGTTTACAGCGCAGTAACCTCACCGGCGTGACCGGACAGACGACCGTGGAGAGTCCTTGCCGGATATACGGCCGGACGACCGAACTGGCAGCTACGGCCGCCCTGTCGGGCCGACTCGCGGCCCGGCACGGCGGAACCCTGCTGCTCGTGGCGGAGCCTGGACTGGGCCGGAGCTCCGTACTGGCCGCGGCCGCCCGGGAGTTCACGATCGGGACCGTCCTGCTCCCCCGGCCGCTCCCCCGCGAGCCCCGCCCCTACGGCGGCATGGACGCGCTCCTGTGCGCGGCGGCCGCGGAGCGGGGCGCCGCTCCGCCGCGGGCCTCGTGCGGAGCGGACCGGCCGGCCGAGATGCTGGAACTGCTGCGGCAGCACCTCCCCGGAAGGGAGCCGCTGCTCGTCTGCGTGGACGACGTACACCTGTGGGACGCGCCCTCGCGGGCCGTTCTCGGCGCCGCCGCGCGGCACCCCGACCCGGCGCACCCGATCGGACTCCTGCTCTCGGCGGCGGAACACCTTTCGGAGGAGCCGGAGTTCACGGGGCTGCCCGTGGTCCGCCTCGGCCCCCTCGACGACAGTGCGGCGACCGCCCTCCTGCGCGATCTCACCTGCGGGGCCTTGGACCCCGCCGTACGAGCGGAATTGCTGTCCGAGGCCGAGGGGAACCCGGCCGTTCTCTCGGCCCTGGCCCTGCGCCTGACGCCGGATCAGCTCGGTGGCCGTCAGCCGCTGCCCCGCCCGCTCGTGGACGGCGGCGCCCTGTGGGCCACCTTCGGCAGCCGCCTCGCCCCGCTACCGCCACCCACACGACAGCTGCTGCTCCTGGCGGCGGCCGCGCACGAGCCCGATCCCGACACGGCGGGCGCGGACGCCTCCCTGGTCCTGCGCGCCGCCCGGAAGGCCGGACTGTGCCAGGCCGCGCTGGACCCCGCCGAGGCGGCGAGGCTGGTGCACCACGACGGGGACCGCATCACCTTCCCGGGCTCCCTGCTCCGGCGTACCGTCTACACCGGCGCTCCGTCGTCGCAGCGCCGGGCCGCTCACGCCCTGCTCGCCTCGGTCATCGACGCCGACCGCCACCGGCTGCGCCACCTGCTCCACCTCGCCCTGGCCGCGCACGGCCCCGACGCCGATCTCGCAGCCGGCCTCGTCGCGGCCGCCGCTCCCGGCACGCCCACGTCCGGCATGGAGCGCTCGGCCGCCCTGTCCAGGGCCGCGGAACTGAGCGGCCACGAGGAGGCCCGTACCGCACACCTGACCGCCGCGGCGGACTACGCCCGCCTGGCGGGACATCCCCGTAGGGCGCACCGGCTGCTGGCGGCCACCCGGGAGGGCGCCTCCCCCGACACGGTGCACGGCCGCACGGAACTGGTCCGGGGCAGCCTCGCCCTGCGGGACGGGCCGGTCGGCGACGCCTACCAGGCCCTGCTCATGGCCGCGGAGCGCCTCGACCCGTCCGACGCGGAGGCGGCTCTGGAAGCCAGGATGGAGGCCATGGACGCGGCGTGGGCCGCCGGCGACGCCGAAGCCTGCCTCGCCGCCCTCGCCGAGGCCCCGCTTCCCTCTCCGCTCGCGGCTCCGCCGGAGGACCCCGCCGTCGCCCGCGCGGCGGCGCCGCCGGCCGACCCGTACGCGCGGGTCCGGCGCGTGCCGTCCGTACGGCCGGGCCCCCGGGCCCAGTCGCCTTCGGCCCCTTCGGCCCCTTCGGCCCCTACGCCGCCTTCGCCTTCGCCTTCGCCTTCGTCTTCGTCTCCGCAGGATCCGCGGCGCGACTACCGGTCGGGCCTGCGCACGGCGCTCCGCGGACACCTGGCCGAGGCAGAGTCGCCGCTGCGCCGGGTGCTCGACCGTGCGCGGGACGACGACGACCCCACCCGCCTACTGCGGGCCGGGGTCGCCGCGCTGGTGCTCGGCGACATCGCGGCGGCGTGCCGGGCCAACGCGCGGGCCCTGGCCGTGTCCCGGTCGCGGGGGCTGGCCTCCCTCACTCCACGGATCCTCGAACACCTCGCCTACGCCGAACTGCGGGCCGGTCAGCACGCACGGGCCCGGGCCCACGCGCAGGAAGGCCTCCGCGCCGCCCACCGGGCCGGCCAGCGCAACGTGGCCGCCGGACAGCACGCGATCCTGGCCCTGGTCGCCTCGGTCGAGGACGCGGCAGCCGTCGCCGCGCACGCCGGAGCCGCCGTGGAGATCGCGCGCCCACACGGGCTCCTGCAGGCCGTCACCCTGGCCGAATGGGCCTCGGCTCGCGCCGACCTGTGCCGCGGGCGCCCCTTCGAGGCCGCCGCCCGGCTCGGCCCGCTGACCCGGCCGGGGCCGGGGCGCGGCCACTTCGCCGTCCGCATGCTCGCCCTGCCCTGCTTCGTCGAAGCCGCCGTGCTGTCCGGGGCTTCGGCGGAAGCGCGGGCGGCCGTCGAGGAGTTCGCCCTCTGGACCGCCCAGGGCGCCGACCCGCAGGCGCCGGCCCAGTTGGCCCGGTGCCGGGCCCTGGTGGCCCCGCCGGACGACAGCGCCGACGCGCTCTACGCCCTGGCACTGACCCGGCACGAGAAGGTGCACGGAGACTTCGAACGGGCCCGCACCCAGTTGCTGTACGGGAAGTGGCTGCGCCGCAGGCGCCGTCCGGCGGAGGCGAAGAACCGGCTGCGGGACGCGTTGGTCTCCTTCGAGCGCTGCGGGGCCCCGGCCTGGGCCGAGCAGACCCGCGCCGAACTGCGGGCCACCGGTGACGCGCCCGCCCCCGTACCGGCGGGTGGGCTGTCCCTGCTGACGCCGCAGCAGTTGCGCATCGCGCGCTGTGTCGCCGAGGGTGCCACCAACCGGGAGGTGGCACTGAGCCTCTCCGTCAGCCCGCGCACCGTGGACCACCACCTGCGCAACGTCTTCGCCCTGCTCGGCGTGCGTTCCCGTACGGAGCTCTCACGGCTGGTGGACCGGGCCGAAAGGGAGGGCGCACAGCTCTGAGGGGGCCGTACCCGCGCGACTCAGGGCCCGCGACCGCACGTAGGCAACGTAAGCACGCACGCACGCAAAAACGCTCGGCCGGAAGGTCCGGCCGAGCGTTTTCGTGTCCCCGCGGT
>NZ_JCAXEG010000029.1:0-50099 GCF_059758875.1 Streptomyces sp. GQ60
GCACCCGTGTACCTGTCGACCAGCCGTGCGGCGGACATCGCCGCAGGCCCTCCGGCTCCGAAGGGCCCCCTGCGGGCCGTCCCCGGCACGGTGCTCGCCCTCGGCATGGTCAGCCTGGTCACGGACGTCTCCGCGGAGATGGTCACCGCCGTCCTGCCCCTGTACCTGGTGGCCGGACTCGGGATGTCCCCGCTCGCCTTCGGCGCCCTGGACGGACTCAACCAGGGCGCCACCGCGCTGCTGCGCCTCGTGGGCGGACGGGTTTCGGACCGCACCCACCGCCGCAAGCTCGTCGCCGGCACCGGCTACGCGATCTCCGCCGCCTGCAAGGCGGCCCTGCTGGCGGTCACCACCCCCTGGTCGGTGGCGGCGGTGCTCGCCGCCGACCGCACCGGCAAGGGCCTGCGCACCGCCCCGCGCGACGCACTGATCTCGCTGTCCTGTCCGCCGGGGGAGCAGGGCCGCGCCTTCGGCGTGCACCGTGCGCTGGACACGGCCGGGGCCCTGCTGGGTCCGCTGGCCGCGTTCGGCGTGCTGTGGGTGGCGGTGGACGGGTACGAGGCCGTCTTCACCGTGAGCTGCTGCCTCGCGGTGCTGGGGGTCGTGGTGCTGGCCCTGTTCGTACGGGAGAGCCCGGCGCCCGCACCGGCGGCCGGGACGGCCTCGGCACGGACGCCCTCGGCACGGACCCTCCTGCGGATCCCCGGCCTGCTACGGCTCTGCCTGACCGCCGCCGCGCTCGGCCTGTTCACCGTCGGGGACGCGTTCCTCTACCTGCTGCTCCAGCAGCGACTGGACCTGCCGGTCGCCTGGTTCCCGCTGCTGCCCGTCGGCACCGCGGCCGTGTTCCTGCTGGCCGCCGTGCCCGCGGGCCGGCTCGCCGACCGGCTGGGGCGCCACCGGGTCTTCCTCGGCGGCCACCTGCTGCTGCTCGGCGCCTGCCTGCTGCTCCTGGCCCCGGTTCCGCCCGGGCCCGCGCTCGTGTGCGGGGTCCTCGGCCTGCTCGGCCTGTTCTACGCGGCCACCGACGGGGTCCTGATGGCCGCCGCCGGGCCGCTGCTGCCCCCCGGCCTGCGCACCACCGGGCTGGCGGTGCTCCAGACGGCGCAAGCCCTGGCCAGGTTCGCGGGCTCCCTGCTCTTCGGCGCCGCCTGGACGCTGTGGGGCCCGGGACCGGCGCTGGCCGCGGCGGCCGGCGGACTGCTGCTGGCCCTGGCCGCCACGACCGTGGCCACCTCCGCCTTCGCGGGCCGCGGCCCCGCCGCGGGGGAGAAATCCCCCGGGGAGTGAAGACGCCGGCTCAGGCCGGCGCTCCGCTCGGCTGCGGCTCCTTCGCGGCCCGCTGCCGCAGGGCGTCCTCGTCGGTGTCCGCGTCGTAGGAGATCAGCTTCGGCAGCAGGGCGGCCAGCACCGCCACCGAGGCCACGCAGGCCAGTCCGCCGCCCCAGAAGGCCGAGCGGGTGCCGGTCCAGCCGGCCATCGTGCCCGCCCGCACCTGACCCAGCTGCGGGCCGACGGTGTACGAGAGCACCTCGATGCCCGCGAGCCGGCCCCGCAGCTCCTCGGGGATCGTCTGGTTCCAGATGGTCGCGCGGCCCAGCCCGCTGAGCATGTCGCCCGCGCCGGCCACCGCGAGGCACAGCAGCACGAGCCAGATGTTCCCGGACCAGCCCGCGGCAGCGATGGCCAGTCCCCACACCGCCGCACCGAACACCACCAGCAGCCCGTGCCGGCGCACCCGAGAGGCCCAGCCGCTGGTCAGCCCCAGCGCCAGCGAGCCCACCGCACCCGCCGCGTACATCAGGCCCAGCGCCCACACGGCGTCGAGCTCGTCGGCGAGGAAGGGGAAGATGGCGTTCGGGAAGGCGAAGAGCATCGCCGCCATGTCCACGGCGTACGTGCCGAGCAGCACGGGCCGGCTCCACGCGTACCGGGCGCCCTCGGCGATCCCCCGCAGCGAGGGCCGCTCGGCGTCCCGCGCGGGCGGAGCCGGCCGCAGCCGCAGGCACAGCAGCACCGATACGAAGAATCCCGCGACGGTGACCGCGTACGCACTGACGTGCCCGGCGTACGCGACGACCAGGCCGGCCGCCGCGGGACCCGCGATGGCGCCGAACTGGTAGCGCAGCCCGTTCAGCGCGGCGGCGGCGGTGAGCTGGTCGTGCGGCACGATCCGCGCCATCAGCGAGTCCATGGCCGGCCGCTGCAGGCCGGTCAGTGCCGATACGCACGCCGCGACCACGTACAGCGGCCACAGCATGGGACTCGGCAGGGCGGCGTTCACCAGGAGGACCAGGGCGAGCACCCCGAGCCCGGCCTCGGTCAGCAGGATCATCCGGCGCCGGTCCACGGCATCGGCGAGGGCGCCCCCGTAGAGACCGAAGACCACCAGCGGGAGCAGTTCCACCGCGCCCATCGCACCGACCGCGAGCGGCGAGTCCGTCATGTGCTTGATCTGCAGCGGCAGCGCGATCATCGCCATGAACGAGCCGAAGTAGGTGACCGTGCCCTGGTAGAACAGCAGCCGGAAGTCGGGGCTGGACCGCAGCGGGCTGAGGTCGGGCAGTACGGAGGCGAAACGGGATCTGCTCACGACGGGCCATCGTCCGTGCCCGCCCGCCCCCGGGCAACCGGTTTTCGGTCGTGGACGGGGCCGGTCCGGGCGATTCGCGACCGCCGTCCGATCCTGCACAATCGGCGGATGAGCGATGAAGACCCCTACCTCTGGCTGGAAGACGTCACCGGCGAGGCCGCCCTCTCCTGGGTGCGCGAACGCAACGAAGAAACGGTGTCCGCGCTGGCCTCGGACCCCGGATTCAAGGTGCTGGAGTCGGAGATCCGCGAGGTCCTCGACGACGACGGCAGGATCCCGTACACGACCCGGAGGGGACGCCACCTCTACAACTTCCGGCAGGACGCCGACCACGTACGCGGCCTGTGGCGGCGCACCACGCTGGAGGAGTACCGCAAGGACCGGCCCGACTGGGAGCCGGTCCTCGACCTGGACGCCCTCGCCGAGGCCGAGGGGGAGAACTGGGCCTGGGCGGGCAGCGCCGTCCTGGCCCCCGATCACCGGCACGCCCTGGTCATGCTGTCGCGGGACGGGGTGGACGCCTGTGTCGTGCGCGAGTTCGACCTGGTGGAGCGGGAGTTCGTCACGGGCGGTTTCGCGGTCGACGAGGCCAAGACCCGGATCGGCTGGATCGACCGGGACCTGGTCTGGATCGGCACGGACTTCGGCCCCGGTTCGATGTCGGCGTCCGGCTACCCGCTCCAGGTCCGCCGGTGGCGGCGCGGGACCCCCCTCGCGGAGGCGGAGACCGTCTACGAGGGCAGGCCGACCGACCTGTCCGCCTCCGGCTGGCACGATGACACGCCCGGTTTTGAACGCGACTTCGTCCACCGGCAGATCGACTTCTGGAACGGGGAGCTGCTCCTCCTCCCCAAGGACGGAACCCCGGATCCAGCCGGCCCCGAGAAGATCGAGGTTCCGGACGACGCCGGCGCCTCCGTCCACCGCGAGTGGCTGCTCGTGGCGCCGAAGTCGCCGTGGCTCGGCCACGTCGCGGGCACCCTGCTCGCCTTCGACTTCGAGGCCTTCCGGGCGGGGGACCGGGAGGCGGCGGTGCTCTTCACCCCCGACGAGCACACCGCCCTCGCGGGCTGGAGCTGGACCCGCCACCACCTGATCCTCACCACCAGTGCCGACGTCTCCTCCCGGCTGGAGATCCTGACCCCCGGGCCGGGACCCGACGGCTGGAGCCGCACCCCCCTCTCCGGCGTACCGCCGCTGTCCACGGCCTCCGTGGTCGGCACCGATCCGGACGTGAGCGACGAGTTCTTCCTGAACGTGTCGGGCCACCTCCAACCGTCCACCCTCTACCGGGGTACGGCCCCGGCCGGCGCCGACGAGACCGTCAAGCAGGGCCCGGCCCTCTTCGACACCGCCGGCCTCGCGGTCCGGCAGTACTTCGCACCCTCGGCGGACGGCACGAGGGTCCCGTACTTCGTCGTCGGGCCCGAGGACCGCACCGGCCCGGGGCCCACCCTGCTCTACGGGTACGGCGGCTTCGAGGTCTCCATGGTCCCGGGCTACAGCGCCGTCACCGGACGTGCCTGGCTCGCGCGCGGCGGCACCTACGTGGTCGCGGGCATCCGGGGCGGGCACGAGTACGGGCCCCAGTGGCACAAGGCCGCGCTCGGAGCGAACCGGGTACGGGCCTACGAGGACTTCGCCGCCGTGGCCCGGGACCTCATCGCCCGGGACGTCAGCACCCCCGCCCAGCTCGGCATCGAAGGAGGCAGCAACGGCGGTCTGCTCATGGGCGCGATGCTCACGCGCGACCCCGAGCTGTTCGGTGCGGTCGTCGCCCACGTGCCGCTGCTGGACATGCTCCGCTTCCACAAGCTGCTCGCGGGGGCGAGCTGGATCGCCGAGTACGGGGACCCCGACAGCCCGGCGGACCGGCCCCACCTGGAGCGGATCTCCCCCTACCACCAGGTCCGGACGGACGGGCCCCCGTACCCGCCGCTGCTCCTGCTGACGTCGACCCGCGACGACCGCGTCCACCCCGGGCACGCCCGCAAGATGGCCGCCCGGCTGCGGGAGTCGGGGCACCCCGTGCTCTTCCACGAGCACCTCGGCGGCGGCCACGCGGGCGCCACCGACCACGGGCAGACGGCCTTCAACGAGGCGCTGGTCCACACCTTCCTGTGGGAGCGGCTGACCCCCGCCGAGGTGACCCTGTCGAGGTGACCCCGCCGAGGTGACCGCTCCTACGCGGTGCGCGCGGCCCGGGATCAGATCTGGCAGCTGATCTCGGCCGCGACGCGTTCGCCGGAGGCTACGGCCGCGTTCAGCGTGGAGTTCTCCACGTCGGTGTGCTCGCCCGCGAAGTGGATCCGGCCCTCCTGGATCCCCTCGCACCCGGCGATCGAGGTGTACTGGCCGACTTTGTAGTACTGGTAGGCGCCCCGCTGCCAGGGGGCGCGCGACCAGTGGTCCTCGTACGCCCTGCCGGTGAACGCGGCCGTGGTGCCCGGGTAGACGTGCTCGATCTGGGAGAGGAACCAGTTCACGTCGGCGACGGGCGCCGGTCCGTGGGCGGCTCCGGTGAGCACGTCGCGGGCGGTGTTCCCGCCGGGGAAGTTGACCAGCAGCGCCGGTGTTCCGCTGGGCGCGCCGGCGACGGAGCCGTCCCAGGCGGTCTGGTAGCCGACCGGGCCGGTGTTGCTGATGCCGTTGAAGCCGAGCTGCGGCCAGGTCTTGGCCGAGAGCTCGGTGACCAGCTTGGCGTTCTGGCCCATGCCCTGCTGTCGGACGGCGGTCAGCTTGCGGGCGGAGAGCCCGGCCCCGGAGAGGTCCACGTCGCGCAGCGTGCTGAAGGGCAGGGCCAGCACCACGTGGTCGGCCGGCACCGAGACCGTGCTGCCCCCCTGGTCGAAGACGCAGGTGTACGAGCCGTCGCCGCTGCGGCGCAGGGCGATGAGCTCGTACCCCTGGCGGACCGTGCCGGCCGGGAGCTGGCCCGCCATTCCGCTGACGAGCTGGTCGTTGCCGCCGATGAGGTGGTACTTCTCGTCGAAGCCGCGCCCGCCGGCGAAGACCGACGAGGCCCCGAGGAAGCCGATCATGCCCAGCGCGGAAGCCTCGGCGGGCTCGCCGCCCGACTGGAGCTGCAGGGCCAGGACCAGCTGGCCGAGGCGGGAGCCGGGGGCCAGCCCGATCTCGTCGAGGTAGTCCAGGCAGGAGAGGTGGTCCAGCCGGTACGCCTCCGCCGTGTAGCCGTCGTAGCGGGCGGTGCCGGCCGCCGCGTACGAGGCGCTGAACGCGTCGTAGGCGGCGGCGATCCAGTCGTCCTGCTGCTGGAGCCCGGAGTAGGAACTGCCGTTGACCCAGCCGGCGTAGTCCCCCGCGTGGAGTTGGCCGCCGTTGGCGAGTTCCCGCTGCAGGCCGAGGCTGCGGGCCAGTTCGAGGACCGCGGTGTCGGTGGAGCTGATGAAGGAACCGCCGTGTTCGTGGACCGCACCGCCGGAGAAGAACCCGCGCAGGGACCAGCAGCGGCCTCCGATGCGCGTGGTGTCGGCCTCGTAGACCGTGGTGGCGACCGGGTTCGCCCGGTTCCACAGCCGGTGCGCGCAGCGCAGTCCCGCGAGACCCGCACCGACGATCACGACGCGCGGGGCGTTGGGGCCGGTCGCGGCGGCGGCGCGGCCCGGTGTGAGCAGGCCGCCGGGGAGGGCGGCGGCGAGGGCGGCGGCGCCCGCGGCGCCGAGCATCCGGCGGCGGGTGGGCGTACGGCTGTCGGAGGCGTGCTGTTCCCCGGCCGGGCGGCCCCGTTCGCGGCGGGTGTCCTCGGCGTGCTCGCCGACGACTTCGGCGACGGGCATACCGCGGCGCCGGGCTTCGGCGTGGGCGGTGAACGCGGTGCGGAGCGGGTCGGGGAGGCCGGCGCGTTGGGCAGGACGGTGCGCGTGCTGCATGTGATCCCTCTTCTCGGAATCCTGCGGAGACGGCAAGGAGTCGGGCTGAGGGGAGTAGAGCGGTGGCGCAACGTCGTTGTCAACGGTGTTGCGCCACTTTTGGCAGGCGGAGGCCCGCGGACGCACGTCCGCGGGCGGGGGCGGCGGGGGTGGGCGGGGGCCGGCGGTCCCCGGCTCAGACTCCGCGCAGTGCCAGGACCCGGTTCTCGATCGCGGTGATCAGCGCCTCGACCCTGGCCTCGAAGATCTGCTCGTCCGTGACCTCGGCCAGCTGGGTGCCGAGCCGGGTGATGTTGGGGAAGCCCTCGGGGTCGACGAGGCGGTACTCGCGGTTCCAGGAGGACTCGTCCGCGGCGCGGACCTCCGGGTCGAACAGCAGGTAGGCGGCGCGCTGGCCCACGTAGGCGAGGAGGGAGTCGCCGACCATCCGGTAGTGGACGGCCGCCTCCGCCCCTTCGAGGCCGGCCTCCGTCACCGCGCCGAGGATCAGCTCCACGACACGGAACTCGTTGGGCCTGCGCGTGGTCCGGCTGGCCATGGTCGAGCCGACCACCGGGTACCTGAGGGCGACTTCGAGGGAGCCGTCGGCGAGTGCCCGCAGCCGGTCCTTCCAGTCGAGCCCCGCGGGGATGCGGTCGAGCACCTCGCCGAGCGTGCGGTCGGCGACCGACAGCAACAGTTCGTCCTTGTCGCGGAAGTGCCGGTAGATCGCGGTCGGGTCGGCGCCGAGCTCCTCGCCGAGGCGCCGGACGGTGAAGGCGTCCTCGCTGCCGCGAGCCGCGATGCGCAGGCTCGCTTCGATGATCGCGTCGGGTGTGAGCTGGCTGCCCGCGCGCTTGGACCGGGCGGGTGTGTCGGATGACTTCGGCATGGTGGGGCCAGTGTAACGATGTGGAACAGAGCGAGCGCAACACCGTTGACAACATTGTTGCGCTCCCGTTCACTCCTCCTCAACGAACCAGCCGTGCGGGGCTCACCCGCCGAGCCGAAGGATGCGTCGATGGGCAACACCAGGCAGCGTGCCGACATCGTCTTCGTAGGAGGGCGGGTCTTCACCGGGACCTCCCCGACCCCGATCGACGCCGCCGTCGCCGTCCGAGACGGCCGCATCATGGCCGTCGCGGACGCGGCCTCCGTACGGCTCCTCGCGGACGCCGACACCGAGATCGTCGACCTCGACGGCGGACTGCTCATCCCCGGATTCCAGGACGCCCACGTGCATCCCGCGGTGGCCGGCGTCCAGATGCTCGGCTGCGACCTGAGCGAGGAGCGCACCATCGAGGGCTACCTCGCGGTGGTCGCCGCCTTCGCCGAGGCCCACCCCGACGCGGCCTGGATCCGCGGCGGCGGCTGGTCGATGGACATCTTCCCCGGCGGCACGCCCACCCGCGCCATGCTCGACGCGGTGGTCCCGGACCGGCCCGTCCTCCTCACCAACCGGGACGGCCACGGCGCCTGGGTCAACACCCGGGCGCTGGAGATCGCCGGCGTCGACCGCACCACCCCCGACCCGGCCGACGGCCGGATCGAGCGGGAGGAAGACGGAAGCCCGGCCGGCACCCTCCAGGAGGGCGCCGTGGAACTGGTGGCACACCACGTGCCCCTCGCGACGCCCGACGAGGCGCACGCGGGACTGCTCGCCGCACAGGAGCACCTCTTCTCCCTCGGCGTCACCAGCTGGCAGGACGCCATGATCGGCTCCTTCCCCGGCAACCCCGACAACTACGGCGTCTACCTGCGCGCCGCCCGCGAGGGCTCCCTGCGCGCCCGCGTCGTCGGCGCCCTGTGGTGGGACCGCGAACGCGGCCTGGAGCAGATACCCGAACTGGAGGAGCGCCGGGCCGGGGGACAGGTGGGCCGGTTCAACGCCACCAGCGTGAAGATCATGCAGGACGGCATCGCCGAGAACTTCACGGCCGGCATGCTGGAGCCCTACCTCGACGGCTGCGGCTGCGCCACCGGCAACTCCGGACTCAGCTTCATCGAGCCCGAGGTGCTCACCGAGGCCGTGGCCCGGCTCGACCGCTCCGGATTCCAGATCCACTTCCACGCCCTGGGCGACCGGGCCGTGCGCGAGGTGCTCGACGCCCTCGCCGAGGCCCGCGAGGCCAACGGGGCCAACGACAACCGCCACCACCTCGCCCACCTCCAGCTCGTCCACCCCGAGGACATCGAGCGCTTCGCGAGCCTGGACGCGGCCGCCAACATCCAGGCGCTGTGGGCCGCCCACGAACCGCAGATGGACGAGCTCACGATCCCCTTCCTCGGACCGGAACGGGCCCGCCTCCAGTACCCGTTCGGCGACCTCCAGCGCGCCGGAGCCCGCCTGGTCGCCGGCAGCGACTGGTCGGTCAGCAGCCCCAACCCGCTCTGGGGCATCCACGTCGCGGTCAACCGCTCCGTACCCGACGAGGCCCCCAACGCGACCGGGACCTTCGAACCGGCGCCGCCGTTCTTCCCGGAGCAGGCCCTGACCCTCTCCCAGGCGCTCACCGCCTACACCGCCGGCAGCGCGTGGGTGAACCACCTCGACGAGGTGACCGGCACGGTCGAGGAGGGCAAGTACGCCGACCTCGTCGTCCTCGACCGGGACCCCTTCGCGCACCCCCCGATGGAGATCGCCGACACCCGCGTGCTGCGCACCTACATCGACGGCGAACTGGTCTTCGCCGCGACCGACTGAGTCCCGCCCGCCCGAATCCCCACCGGCCGAGCCGCACCCGCCCGCGCAGTCACCGGCCGAGCCGTGCCCGCCCGGGCAGACACTGGCCGAGCCGTGCCCGCCCGGGCAGTCACCGGCCGGCCCGCGCCCGCCCGGGCAGTCACCAGCCGGGCCGCCGCCGGCCGAGCGTCACCCACCCCACCGAGCTCATCCCTCAGGGAGTCAGACGATGTCATCAACCCGATCGGGATCCCCCCTGCACCGCGGCCGCCGCATCCGCAACGGCGCCGCCGCAGCCCTCGCCGCGGCCGCCGTGCTCGTCACGAGCGCCTGCGGCGGCGCCGCGCCCGACAAGGACGCGGACCGGGCGGCCACCGCGTACAAGATCACGGACAAGACGCCCGCAGCCGCCGGGAACGTGGACTCCTTCACCTGGTCCGTCTACGCGGAGCCGACCACGATCGACTACGCGTACTCCTTCGACTTCCCGCCCAATCAGATCCTCTCCAACGTCTGCGAGAGCCTGCTGCGCTGGAACCCCGACCTGACGACCTCTCCGGGCCTCGCGTCCTCGTACGCCAACCCCGCGCCCACCACCTGGGTGTACCAGATCCGCCCCGGCGTGCGGTTCCACGACGGGACGGTGCTCACCGCCGACGACGTCGTCGCCTCCCTGAGCCGCAACCTCGACCCCGGGACCGGCAGCGTCTGGGCGAACCAGTACAAGAACGTCAAGTCCATCGACAAGACGGGCCCGCTGGAAGTCACCGTCACCCTGACCAAGCCGGACTCCACCTTCAACAAGTACCTGGCCGCCGGCCCCGGCACGGTGGAATCCGCCGCCACCCTGGCCAAGTCCGGCAAGGACTACGGCAATCCGCAGACCGGCGTGAACTGCACCGGCCCCTTCTCCTTCGCCTCCTGGACCTCCGGCCAGTCCCTCACCCTCAAGCGGTTCGACGGGTACTGGAACCAGGAGCTGAAGGCCAAGGCCGGCGAGGTGAAGTTCGTCTTCCTCGCCGATGCCACCACCCGCGTCAACGCCTTCCAGAGCGGCGAGGTCGACGGCGGCTGGATGGTCCCGCCGAACGCCTACACCCAGCTGGGCTCCACCGAGGCCGGCACGCTCTACTTCGGCCGCAACACCACCGTCGCCGACGAGGTGGTCGCCAACCTCAAGGGCCCCCTCGGCAACCCCAAGGTCCGCCAGGCCCTGCTCATGGCCACCGACCGCAAGGGCATCGTCAAGGCCGGCGCCGCCGGGGTCGGCGAGGTCTCCGACTCGCTCGTCACGGACAACCTGTGGGCCGACGCGCCCCCGGACACCCGCGAAGCCCTCGCGAAGGACCTGCCGAAGTACCCGTACGACCCGGCCAAGGCCAAGGCGCTCGCCGCCGAGGCCGGAGTGAACGGCCAGGAGATCGTGATCGCGACCAGCCCGCTGGACTCGCAGACCACCATCATCACCCAGGCCATCGCCCAGGCCGCCACCGCCATCGGACTGAAGCCGCGGATCGACTCCCTCTCCGCGGAGAAGTACACGACCCTCTTCACCGACCCCGCGGCCCGCGAGGGCATCGACCTCTTCCTCACCTTCTGGTACACGTCCATCACCGACCCGCTGGACATGTTCGCCTCGCTGGAGACCGGAGCCTTCAGCAACTACGGCAACTGGTCCGACCCGGCCTTCGACGCCGCCGTCCAGAAGGCCGTCGGGGCCCACGACCCGGCGGAGCACGCGGCCGCCAACGCCGAGGCGCAGAGGATAGCCTCGCGCGAACTGCCCTGGCTGCCCCTCTACACCCTGCCCGTCAGCGTGTTCATGGGCAAGAAGATCACCGGCGTCCAGCCCTCCATCGCCTACCTCTACTACCCGTGGGCGGCCGAGATCGGAGCCAACGGATGACGGCCGCGGCGACGGCCGCGACGGCCCGCGCCGTACGGGTGCTCCGCAAGCTCGCCGGCATGGCGGCCACCCTGCTCGTCACCTCCTTCCTCGTCTTCTCCTCCCTGTTCCTGGCCCCCGGGGACCCGGCCAGCTTCCTGATCAAGGGACGCAGTCCCAGCCCGGAAGACCTCGCCGCGCTCCGCAGCCAGTACGGCTTCGACGAACCCTTCCTGGTCCGGTACTGGAACTGGCTCGAAGGGGTGCTGCACGGGGACTTCGGCCGCTCCTACCTCTTCCACCAGGACGTCTCCGCGGTCATCTGGTCGCGGCTGCCCTCCTCCATGCTGCTGATCGCCGTATCCGGCCTGATGATCGCCGTGTTCGGCATCGGCTCCGGCATCATCGGCGCGCTGCGCCGGGGCTCGCGCACCGACCGCTCCCTGATGCTCCTCGTCACGGTGGGCGCCGCCGCACCCGCCTTCGTCGCCGCCCTGCTCCTCAGGTCGGTGTTCGGGGTGCAGCTGGGCTGGTTCCCCACCATCGGCAACGGCGAAGGCCTCATGGACCGGCTCCACCACGTGATCCTCCCGGCGGCGGCCCTGTCCGTCACCTTCACCGCCCTGGTGACCCGCGTGACCCGCTCGGCCATGCTCGACGAGCTGAGCCGCGACCACGTGGAGGTCGCCCTGAGCCGCGGAGCACCACGGCGCACCGTCATCCGGCGGCACGTCCTGCGCAACGCGCTCGGGCCGATCGTCACCGTCTCCGCGCTCCTGGTCTCCGGCATGCTGGTCAGCACCGCGATCGTCGAGACCGCCTTCGGAATGTCCGGCGTCGGCTCCCTGCTGGTGCAGTCCGTCGACCAGCTCGACTTCCAGGTCGTCCAGGCCATCGTGCTGCTGGTGGTGGCCGCCTTCGTCGTCGTCAACGCACTCGTGGACCTGGTCCACCCGCTGATCGATCCGCGCACGGCCGCGGCGGGGAGCGCCCGATGAGCACCCTTTCCGAAACGGGCACCACGACCCGTACACCCCGCACCCCCCGTGCCCGGCGCGACCCGCTCGCCCGGCTGCGCCGCCTCGGCGGCAGCCGGCTCCAGCGGACCTGCCTGGCGCTCCTCGTCCTGTTCGTGCTCGTCGCGATCCTGGGCCCCTGGATCGCCCCGTACGACCCCACCTTCGGACAGCTCGGCGACACCCTGCTGGGACCGAGCGCCCAGCACTGGCTGGGCACCGACCAGGGCGGCCACGACACCCTGTCGGCGCTCATCGTCGGCACCCGGACCAGCCTGGCCGGTCCGCTCGCCGTCGTCCTGTTCTCCACCGTCCTCGGCGTCGCCGTCGGCCTGTTCACCGCCTGGCGCGGCGGCTGGATCGACACCGCCGTCGGCCGGGTCCTCGACGTCCTGTTCGCCTTCCCCGCGCTGCTCCTCGCGATCCTCGCGGTGGCGCTGTTCGGCAAGGGGATGACGGCTCCGGTGATCGCCATGGCCATCGCCTACATGCCGTACACCGCACGCCTCGTACGGGGGCTGGCCGTCCGGGAGAAGTCCCGGCCCTACATCGCCGCCTACCAGGTACAGGGCCACTCGCCCCTGTACGTCACCGTCCGCAGGCTGCTGCCCAACATCGCCCCGACGCTGCTCGCCCAGTCGACGGTGAACTTCGGCTACGCCCTGCTCGACCTCGCCGCCCTCTCCTTCCTCGGACTCGGCGTCCAGCCGCCCACCCCCGACTGGGGAGCCATGATCAACCAGGGGCAGGCGGCCGTCCTGCAGGGCCAGCCGCTCTCCGCGATCGCGCCGGCCGTGGCGGTCGTCCTGGTCGTGGTCGCCTTCAACGTCGTCGGGGAAGACCTCGGCGACCGGCTCGCGGGGAGGGACTCCCGATGACACTGCTCGCCTACGAAGACCTGCGCGTCACCCTCCCGGCCATGGCCCGCCCCCTCCTCGACGGCGTCAGCCTCACCGTCGCGGCCGGCGAGGTCGTCGCCCTGGTCGGCGAATCCGGCTCGGGCAAATCCGTCACCGCCCGCGCAGCCCTCGGCCTGTTCCCGCAGGGCGCCGAGACCGGCGGCCGGGTCCGCGTGGACGGCACCGACCTGGTCGGCGCCACCCCCGCGAGCCTGCGCGAGGTCCGCACGAACAAAGCGGCGATGATCTACCAGGACCCCCGGGCCGCCATCAACCCGGTGCGCCGGGTCGGTGACTTCCTCACCGAACCGCTGCGCCTGGTGCACGGCTGGTCCAAGGCCCGGGCGAACGTCAGGGCCGCCGAACTGCTCGACGCGGTCGGCCTGCCCGACCCCGTCCGGCACCTGAACCAGTTCCCGCACGAGCTCTCCGGCGGCATGCTCCAGCGCGTCGTGATCGCCGCGGCCCTCACCGCCGAACCGCGGCTCCTGCTCTGCGACGAGCCGACCACCGCGCTCGACGTCAGCACCCAGGCCGAGATCCTGGCCGTCCTGGGCCGGCTCCAGCGCGAACGCGGCCTCGGACTCCTCCTCATCACCCACGACATCGAGCTCGCCGCCTCCGTCAGTGACCGGATCTACGTGATGTACGCGGGCCGGATCGTCGAAACGGCGCCCGTGGCGGAACTCTTCGCCTCCCCCCGGCACCCCTACACCGCGGGCCTGCTCGGATCGTCCCCACCGCTCGAAGGCCCCCTCGCCCGCCTCACCCCCATCCCCGGCGCCCCGATGGGCCTCCTGGAGTCGGCCCCCGGCTGTGCCTTCGCACCCCGCTGCCGGTTCGCCGAGCCGGGCCGCTGCGACCAGTCCCCGCCGGAGCTCCTGCGGCACGGACCGACCGAGGTCGCCTGCCACCGCGCCGCCGAAATCGGCCCGAAGGAGGACAGTTGAGCAACCGTCCGAGCAAGGACACCGCCCAGGGACATTCCCCGGAACTCCCGGCGGAACTCCCCGCGGAGCTTCTCCGGGTGACCGGACTGCGCAAGACCTACCGGACCGGCGGGACGGAGGTCGTCGCCGTCGAGAACCTCTCGTTCTCGGTGCGGGCCGGCGGGGCGCTCGGCATCGTGGGGGAATCCGGATCGGGCAAGACCACCACGGCCCGGATGCTGATCGGCCTGGAACGCCCCGACGCGGGCGAGATCCTGGTCCAGGGCCGGCCGCTGGCGGCCTCCGTACGGGGGAGGCCGGCCCGGCTGGCCCGCGCCAAGGCGGTCCAGATCGTCTTCCAGGACCCCTACCTCTCCCTGGACGCGCGGATCAGCATCGGCGCGACGGTCGACGGCGTGCTCAGGCTCCACGGGATGTCCGGCCGGGCGGCCCGGGCCGCGCGGGTACGGGAACTGCTGGCCCAAGTCGGCCTGGGCGACCGCGAGGCCGCCGCCCTGCCCCGCCGGCTCTCCGGCGGGCAGCGCCAACGCGCAGCGATCGCCCGGGCGCTGGCCGTGGAGCCGGCCGTCCTGGTGCTCGACGAAGCGGTGTCCGCCCTGGACGTCTCCGTGCAGGCGCAGGTGCTCAACCTGCTCTCCGACATCCGGCGCGACACCGGGATCGGCCTGGTCTTCGTCAGCCACGACCTGGCCGTCGTCCGCTACGTCTGCGACGAGGCACTCGTCATGTACCGCGGCCGCACGATGGAACACCGCCCGGTCACCGAGCTCCTCACCGACCCCGAGCACCCCTACACCCGGCTGCTGCTGGCCTCCGTACCCCGTCCGGGCTGGGACCCCGACTCGATCAGCCGGCGCCGCCGCGAGCTGGACCCCCTCGGGTAGCCGCACCCCGGCCGCGAAGCCGGCACCCCCTCGGCCGCCCGGCCGCCCGGCCGTCCGTGTGCAAGGCGGCCGGGACGTGGCGTGGTGCGGGGGAGCGGACGCGCCGCCGGGGTTAGCCTCGGCGGCCGGACGACCAGGACAGGTAGGTGCGCCGTGCCCCGTTCCACAGTTCCCGAGACGCTGCAGCTCGCCCGTGCGGGCCGTGCGGGCCGTGCCGCCGGCCGGAGGGCGGGCTCCCTCCTGGTGCTGCTGGCGCTGTGCGCGATCGGGGCCGGCCCCGCCGGGACGGCGGCCGCCTCCGACCCGGGACCCGGGGCCGCGCGCGCCTCGCTGTACGTCTCCGACTACGGCAACGACCGGGTCCTGCGGCTGCCGGCCCGCGGAGGCCAGGTCGTGGTGCCCGCCGTGGGCCTGGTCCGGCCCACGGGCATGGTGGTCGACACCGCGGGCGACCTCTACGTAGCGGACACCGGGAACAACCGCGTCGTACGGATCCCCTCGGACGGCGGCCCCCAGGTCACCGTCGAGACCGAGGGCCTGTCCCGCCCCCTCGGGCTGGCCCTGGACGGCGACGGCGACCTGTACATCGCCGACAGCTTCAACGACCGCGTCGTCGAGGTGCCCGCCGACGGCAGCGGGCAGCGCACCGTTCCCACCGAGGGGCTCCTCCACCCGTGGGGGCTCGCCTTCGACTCCGCGGGCTCCCTCTACGTCTCCGACTTCGTCAACGACCGGGTCGTCACGCTCCCGGCCGGCGGCGGTGGACAGCGCACCCTCCCCTTCACGGGGCTCTCCCAGCCGGCCGGCATCGTGCTCGACCCGGCGGGCAACCTCTACGTCTCCGACACCGGCAACAGCCGAGTGCTGAGGCTGGCGGCCGACGGCTCCGGCCAGCGCACCGTCCCCGCGGCCGGGCTGAACGACCCGCTGGGCCTGGCCCTCGACGGGCGGGGACGCCTCTACATCGCGGACGCCTTCAACAACCGGGTGGTCCGACTCGCCCCGGACGGCAGCGGGCAGACCACCCTCCCCGTCACCGGCCTGAACACGCCCACCGGCCTGGCGATCCCGGACACCCGGCCCCTCCCCGGTGGTCAACTCCGCCGGGGTCGGTCATAGGCTGTCGGTCCGGCGGGGCTTCCGTCCCGCCGGCCTCCCGGGGGAAGGACCATGCCATGAGTGAGAAGGCCCGCAAACTCTTCGACGCGCTCGACCTGAACAGCGACGGGGTCCTGACCCGCGTGGAGGTGATCCGGGCCCTGCGCAGCAAGGGCCCCACCCTCGCCGCCCAGGGCGTTCTGCCCGTCTGGGCCGTGGGTGACGTGGACACCTCCTCGGCCCTCTTCGACCGGGCGAACGCGGACGGCGACGGCGTACTGACCTTCGAGGAGTTCGAGCGCGAGGTCGACCGCCGCTTCGGCTGGTAGCCACGAGCGGGCCCCCGGGCCCCGGGCCCCGGCTCCCTGACCTGGATCAGTCGCGGATCCCGCCGCAGGCGATCCGCAGGTGCCGGGGCCCGCGCAGCACCGCGTTCTGCCGGTAGGGCGGCGGATCCTCCAGCAGGCGCGGGTTCTCCAGCCGCCGGGCCAGTTCGGCCAGCGCCAGTTGGGCCTCCAGCCGCGCCAGCGGGGCGCCGAAGCAGCTGTGGATGCCGCTGCCCAGGCCCAGGTGCTGGATGTCCTTGCGGTGCGGGTCGAAGCGGTCCGGGTTCTCGAAGCGGTTCGGGTCCCGGTTGCCGGAGGCGAGGACCAGCCACATCGAGGAGCCCTTGGGGATGATGACCCCGCCGACCTCGATGTCCACGAGCGGGGTGCGCTGCGGCAGCAGCTGCACCGGCGGTTCGAACCGCAGCAGCTCCTCCACCAGCGGCACGGCCAGACCGGGCTCCTGCCGCAGCTCCGCCAGCACGTCCGGATTGCGCAGCAGGGTCAGCATCCCGTTGGTGATCAGGTTGACCGTGGTCTCGTGGCCGGCGATCAGCAGCAGGGCCGAGGTGCTGAGCAGCTCCATCGTGGACATGGACTCGTCCGGGCCGTGTCCCACGGCCAGTTGGGAGAGCATGTCCTCGCCGGGATCCTTGCGGCGCTCCTCGATCAGCCCGGCCAGGTACATGCCCAGCTCCATCCGGGCGTCGTGGGTGGTCCGCTGCCGTTCGGCGGGATCGGAGTCCGGATCGGGGTCCAGGCTCGCGGCGAGGGTGTCGGCCCAGACGTGGAAGCGGGCCTCGTCCTCGCGCGGTACGCCGAGCAGCTGGCAGATCATCGTCACCGGGAACGGGTACGCGAACCGGTCGACCAGGTCGATCTTCGCGGGGTCGCCGAGGTTGTCGATGAGACCGGTGACGATGTCCTTCAGCCCCCCGCGCATCCCGTCGACGCGGTGCGGGGAGTGCGGCGGCCCGAAGGGCCGGTTGGTCATCCGGCGCAGTCGGTCGTGCTCCGGAGGGTCCAGCTTCAGGAAGCTCGGCGGCAGGGCCGTCGCCGCCGCCTCCCCGCCCTCGGCCAGCGGGTCCCCGGCCGTCGCGGCCAGGTTGCGGGAGTCCGAGCTGAGGCGCGGATCGTGCAGCAGGCCCTGGATGTCGTAGTAGGTGCTGACCACGTAGGGGCCGGTCCCGTCGTGGAAGACGGGGGTCTTGCGCAGTTCCTCGTACAGCGGGTACGGGTTGGCGCGGCTGGAATAGTCCAGGATCTGGCTCAGGATGCCGTGGGCCATGGGGGTCCTCCGGGAACGTGCGGGTCAGTGCCCGGCGGGGGTGAAGGTGGCGATCCGGCGGTCGGCCGGCGAGTACCCGCTGAGGGTGATGGTCGGGCCGTGCGTGGGCACGGACGGGTCGGGGAAGTCGGCCGGGATCGGCCGCTGCCCGTCGGGACGCCGGTCCACCGTGGTGAACGGGGGCGGGAAGGGCGCGCTGGCCTCGATCTGCTTCTCGTAGAACTGCAGCCAGCGGCCGTTGTCGAAGGTGACCGCGCCGATCACCCGGCCCTGGTAGCCGTAGACCGCGGTGAACCGGCGCTCGGCCCGGGAGCCCTGGATGAACATGATCTCGCTGCCCATGGAGGGCACGCCCACGGACTTGATGTTCACCCCGAACTGCGAGGACCAGAACGCGGGCACCCACAGGTGCGGCCGGCGGTCGGTGCTCTCGCTCATCATGTTGTGGGCGGCGGTTTCGGCCTGCGCCACGGCGTTGCCCCAGTGCTCCAGGGAGAGGAACTGGTAGCCGAACAGCGCGTGGGGGGAGCGGGCCACGTCGCCCGCCACGTAGATGTCGTCGGTGACGATCCCGCGCAGGTCGAAGGCCCGGCAGCCCGCGTCGCAGGCGATGCCGCGCGGACCCGCGCCGAGTCCGGAGCCGGTCAGCCACTCGGTGTTGCGCTGGGCGCCGAGCGAGACGACCACCACGTCGCATTCCAGCGTGGTGCCGTCGGAGAGGTGTGCGGCCCGCACCCGGCCGGTGGAGTCGCCCTCCAGTCCGGTCACCATGATCCCGGTCCGCAGGTCCACGCCGTTCTCCCGGTGGAGCTCGGCGGCGACCGCCCCGATCACTCCGCCCAGGGCGCCGACCAGGGGGCCGTCGCCGCGTTCGGCGACGGTCACGTCCAGCCCGCGCTCCCGGCACGCCGAGGCGATCTCGGAGCCGGTGAACCCGGCGCCGATGACCAGGACCCGGCGCGGTCCGGCGGCCAGCGCGCGGGCCAGGCCCGCCCCGTCCTCGCGGGTGCGCAGGGTGAAGACCCCGCCGAGCTCGCCCTCGGCCTCGTTCGGCCAGGGCCGGGCCCGGACCCCGGTGGTGATCAGGAGACGGTCGTACGGGACCTCGTCGCCATCGGCGAGCTCGACCGTTCGGGCCGCCATGTCGAGGCCGGTGGCCGCGACGCCGAGGCGCCATTCGGCGTCGATGTCGAGCCGTCGGGGGAGCAGGGTGTGGTCGGCGTCGGCCTTGCCCAGCAGCACCTGCTTGGACAGCGGCGGGCGGTCGTACGGCTCGTGGCGCTCGTCGCCGATCAGGGTCAGTGAGCCGGCGAAGCCCTTCTCCCGCATGACCTCGGCGGCGCGCAGGCCGGCCAGCGAGGCGCCGACGACCACGATCCGGCCGGAGCGCTTCAGCTGGTCCAGCGCGGTGTCAGCCATCGGAGGCCTGCCCTCCGGAGCCGGAAGCCGCAGCCGGCGGGGTGCGCGCGGCGCCGTGCGACCGGTCCAGATCGTCCACGAGGATGGCCTGTACGGGGCAGGCGGCGGCGGCCTGGGCCACGCGCTCGCGCTGGGCCTGCTCGGCCTGCGGATCGTAGAGCAGTCCCTCGTCCCCGTGCATCGCGAAGACGTCGGGGGCGAGGAAGGCGCACTGCGCGTATCCCTGGCACCGGTTGAGATCGACGACGAGCCTCAGCAAGGTGTGGTCCTTTCGGTGCCCCCCTGGGCTTCCCGGACCAGCGTGTGCGCGGTGGTGTCCGGGGGCCCGTCCGCGGCGGCCGTTGGGGTGAGGTTTCGGCGCCCGTCAGGGGGCCGGGCGGGGGCGGCTCCGGCCCGACCGCAGGATGTACAGGCTCACGAGCAGGGCCCAGGCCGGGAAGACCAGCTCGGACCAGGGCAAGGCCGAGCCCGCCACCAGCAGCACCAGGCCGGCGAGGTACCCGGCCAGGGCCAGCGGGCGCGGGAAGACCCCGAGCCGGCGGCCGATCGTGGAGGTCGCGAACACGAACACGGCGGCCATCCGCATCCCGTACGTGGTGAGCAGGGTGTACGCGAAGTGGCGGCCGAACTCCTGGGGCTGATCGGCGTCCAGCACCGTCCCGGCGGCCGCGGCGGCGCCGAAGAGGCAGGCGACGAAGATCAGCCCGCTGCCCAGGAAGACCGTGGCGACGAACCGGTCCTCGGCCTCGCCGGAGTGCTCCCGCAGTGCGCCCATGAACCAGAGGAAGGCGATCCCCGCGAAGGGGACGAGCTCCAGCGCGGTGGTCACCGCGTCCCGCTGCCCCGGGGTGACCTCGACCTCGGCCGCGCCGCCTCCTTCGGGCAGGCCGATCCGGGCCAGCACGATCGCCGCTGCCATGAGGACGGCGAAGAGGATCCCCGCGAGCCCCGCCGCCCCGGGGGTGCTCAGGCTCTTTAGCGGGGCCGTTCCCGGGGCTTCTGGTCTCATGCGTCCAGCAAGCCCGGGGTGGAGCGGTGGTGCCAGCGGGGCCGCGCGCCCGGGTGACACGGGGTCCGGGCTCCGAGCCCGTGAGGCCGATGTAAGAAATCATTGACACCAGGTATGAATCCTTTTACCTTCGTGATGTCAAAGTTCTTTTACATGGGGGCGGGTGCGGTCGTGACCTTCGAAGAGAAGCGCGCATGGATCATGGGGGTGGTCGCGGTCATCGGGTACGCGGTCTACCTGGCCCTCGTGCTGGGCGGGTCCGGCGAAGGCATCCCCCTCACGGAGCTTCCGTACGTCACGCCGCTGCTCCAGACGGTCGGGGGCGCCGGCATCGCCGCGATCCTCCTCAACATCGCCGTGGCGGTGTCCAAGCCCGGCGAGGCCGACGCCAAGGACCAGCGTGACAAGGAGATCGGCCGCCTCGGCGAGCATGCCGGGCAGTCCTTCCTCGTCATCGGCGCCGTGACCGCGCTGATCCTCTCGATGGCCGGCGCGGACCGCTTCTGGATCTCGAACGCCCTCTACCTGGGCTTCGTCCTTTCGGCGGTGCTCGGCTCGGTGGTCAAGCTCGCCGCCTACCGCTGGGGGTTCCAGTCGTGGTGAAGCCGACCGGGATCACGAACCGGATCAGGATCCTGCGCTTCGAGGGCGGGGAGATGACCCAGGCGGAGCTCGCGGAGCGCATCGGCGTGACCCGCCAGACCGTCATCGCCATCGAAAAGGGCCGCTACTCGCCGTCGCTGGAGACGGCCTTCAGGATCGCCCGCGTCTTCGCCGTACCGCTCGAACAGGTATTCCACTATGGGGACGAGGAAGGGACGGCGCCGTGAAGGCGATCGTGCAGGACACGTACGGCTCCAGCGAAGTACTGGAGCTCAGGGAGATCGAAACGCCGAGACCGGGCACGGGAGAGGTGCTGATAGCCGTCCGGGCCGCCGCGCTGGACGCGGGGGTCTGGCACCTCATGAGCGGCAAGCCCTACCTGCTGCGGCTCCTCGGCTACGGTCTGCGCGCACCCAGCGTGCCCGTACCCGGCCGGGAGGTCTCCGGGCGGGTCGAGGCGGTCGGCGAGGGGGTCAGCGCCTTCCGGGCGGGGGACGAGGTGTTCGGCATCTGCGAGGGCTCCCTCGCGGAGTACGCGACCGCCCGGCAGGACAAGCTGGCGCACAAGCCCGCCGGGATGCCCTTGGAAGAGGCGGCAGCCCTGCCGATCTCCGGGCTCACCGCCCTCCAGGCCCTGCGCGACGCGGGGCGCGTACGGCCAGGGCAGCGGGTCCTGGTCATCGGCGCCGCTGGCGGGGTCGGCACCTTCGCGGTGCAGCTGGCCAAGGCCTACGGGGCGCACGTCACCGGCGTGTGCAGCACCACGAAGACGGAGCTGGTGCGCGGGCTCGGCGCGGACGAGGTCATCGACTACACCCGCGAGGACTTCACGGACGGGGCCCTGCGCTACGACCTCATCCTGGACATCGCCGGCAACCGCCCGCTGGCCCGGCTCCGGCGCGCGCTGACCCCGCGCGGGACGCTCGTGATCGTCGGCGGCGAGGGCGGCGGCCCCTGGCTGGGCGGCATGGGCCGGGTCCTGTGGGCCGTGCTGCTGAACCCCTTCGTGCGCCACGGCCTCAAGGGGTTCGTCTCCGCCGAACGCCAGGCCGACCTGGAGGTCCTGGGGCGGCACGTCGAGGACGGCACCCTGTCCCCGGCCGTCCACCGCACCTGCGGCCTCGCCGAGGCCCCGGAGGCCATCGCCGGGCTCCACCGGGGCGAGGCCCGCGGAAAGGTGCTGATCACGCCCTAAGGCGTGGGCGCCGTGCCGGTGCCGGACGTGGTGGAGCCCGGCGATGGCCTCCGGGCTCCACCGGGGCGAGGCCCGCGGAAAGGTGCTGATCACGCCCTAAGGCGTGGGCGCCGTGCCGGTGCCGGACGCGGTGGGCGCGCTCGGAGCGGTGGATGCGGCCGGGGCGCCGGGCGCGGCTGACGCGGTGGGCGCGGGCGGCGTGCCGGGTGCGGCGGAGGTGCCGGGTGCGTGGGACGCGCCGGGTGCGGCGGGGGCCGCGGGCGCGGCCGGGGTTCCGGGGGAGCCCGACGGGGTGGCGCCGGGCGTGGCCGTGGGGGACTCCGGAGCGCAGATGATCTCGTCGCGCGGTGTGTAGTGCGTACGGAACGTCTCGCGGCCGACCTCCTGGCCGTCGCGGACGAAGACGCGGTCGACGGAGACGTCGAACCCTTCCAGCGGGGTCTGCGCCTCGCAGGTGGGGCCCGTCACGGTGCGCTTCGCCGGCGGCGTGACGTTCGTGCGCGGGCCCTGGGTCGCGCGGATCTCGTCGTACTGCTTCGTTCCGAGCAGGGTGACGGTCACCGAGGTGGAGGTCGAGGAGGCCCGGACGGTCACGGGATGCCCCGAGTCGTTCTGCCAGCGCAGGTCGAGGGTGCCCCAGGCGACGGTGGCCTCGCGGCCTTCCGGGTACCGCTCGATGTAGAAGGAGTGGGCCCCGTGCTCCACGGGCTTCAGGCCCGCGAAGAACATGGCGTTGTACATGGTCGTCGCGACCGCGGAGACCCCGCCGCCGGGGGACTTCACGTAACGGCCGTCGTTGATCATGATGCCGTCGACGAAGCCGTTCTCCTCGGTCCGCTCGCCCACCGCCTGGTTGAAGCTCCAGATGTCGCCCTGCTGGACGACGGCCCCGTTGATCAGTTCCACGGCGCGCGCGATGTTGTGGGTGCGGTAGGGCGCGGCGGGATAGGCGACGGTGAAGGTGGAGAGGACCTGCTGCCCGACGGCTGCGGGGGCCGGGGTGCTGGCGGTGGCGCTCGCGCTCGCGCTGGCGGTGGCCGTGGGCTCGGCGGTCCGGTCCGGGGCTGGCGTGCCCGCGGCGGCCGCGGAACCGGCGGAGAGGCCGCCGAGGCCGAGCACGGCGGCCGTACCGGCCGATATCAGGGCGATCCGCGTGGTGGCCGTACGGCCGTGGGCGCGTCGCATGTCTCTCCCTGTCACTTCGGAATCCGAACTACACAAGTTTGGTCCAAATCGGACCAAAAGGGTGAGAAATGTGCCCGGTCTCACGGTGCGGGGCGGCGGGCCGCGGAGGGGACCGGACCCGCCTACGGCACCGAGCGGATCCGGCGGACCAGCAGCGATCCCGCCACGGCCAGGACGCCCGCCAGCGTGTACAGGGCCGTGTACCCGCCCAGGTGGGTGACGACCGGCGCCGCGATCACCGGGGCCAGCACCTGCGGCAGCGCGTTGGCGATGTTGATGACGCCCAGGTCCCTGCCCCGGTCCTCGGCCGTCGGCAGCACGTCCGTGAGCAGGGCGAAGTCCACCGCCGTGTAGACGCCGAAGCCGAGGCCCAGGATGAGCGAGGCGACGACGGCGCCGGTCCAGGTCTGCCAGCCGGCGAGCAGCAGCGTGGCCGCGGCGATGACCAGCCCCGACCGTATGACGTAGGACTTCCGGCGGCCGGTGCGGTCCGACCGGATGCCGCTGATCACCACGGTGGAGAGCAGGGTGAGGGCGTTGAGCGCCGTGAGGATCAGGACGCCGGTGTCCGCGTCGCCCCGGTAGCGCACGGCGTCGGTGAGGTAGTAGAGCAGGTACATCGTGCTGATCGAGTACGAGAGGTTCATCAGGAACCGGGTCAGCCAGGCCCAGCCGAAGTCGGGATGGCGGCGCGGGTCGATCCAGAAGCCGGTCAGGAAGCCGCGCCACCGGAAGGCCGGCCGGGCGGCGGGGGCGAGCACCGAGTCCCGCCGCATCAGCACGTACGGCACCGCCGCGAGCACGCAGAAGGCCGCGCAGGACAGGTAGCCGGCGGTGATGCCGCCCGCGACGGTGGCCAGCGCCGTGCCGACCAGGATCCCGATGACCTGGGAGACGCCGAGCCAGCCGCCGACCAGCCCGCGCTGTCGGACCGGTACCTGGTCGGGTACGGCCGCGGTGAGGGCGGCGAAGGCGGCGTTGAGGGCGAGCTGCACCAGGCACCAGCCCGCGATCACCACCGCGACGCTCTGCGCGAGCCCGAGGACCACGAGGCCCGCCGCCCCGCCCGCCACCCCGGCGACCACCCAGGGGATGCGGCGGCCCGCGCGCGCCGTCGTACGGTCGGACAGGGCTCCGAAGACGGGATTGGCGACCATCGAGACGGCCGCCCCCAGTCCCGTCACCAGCGCGAGGGTGGACGCCTTGCCGTCCGGGGTGAGGAACTCGGCCTGGCGTGCCAGGAGCAGTTGCAGCGGGCCGAACCAGCCGACCCAGACCCCGAGGTTCGCGAGGGACAGCGCGCTCACCCACCGGCCGCCGGGCGGCGTACCGGCCGCCGCGGCCGACGGGGCCTCGGCCTTCGGCCCGGCGGTCACCTGCCGCTCTTGATCAGGTCGCGGTACCAGGCGTACGACTCCTTGGGGGTCCGGGCGAGGGTCGCGTAGTCGACGTGGACCAGGCCGAACCGCTGCCGGTAGCCCTCCGCCCATTCGAAGTTGTCGAGGATCGACCAGATGAAGTAGCCGCGGACGTCGGCCCCTTCGGTCATCGCCTCGTGCAGGGCGCGCACGTGGCCCTCGTGGTAGGCGATGCGGCGCGCGTCCTCGATCCGCCCCGTGCCCGGGTCCGGCCCGTCCCCGTACGAGCAGCCGTTCTCGGTGATGTACAGCGGCGGCAGCCGGTCGCCGTAGCGCTCGCGCAGGGTGGCGAGCAGTTCGCGCAGCCCGTCCGGGACCACCGGCCAGTCGAAGTCGGTGCGCTCGTACCCCTCGATCTCCCGGATGCCGAAGGGGAGTCCGGACGGTATCTCGATCCCGCCGAAGGCGGAGCCGCCGGCCGGGGTGGGGGCGCCGACGAGCATCGGGTTGTAGTAGTTGACCCCGTACCAGTCCAGCGGGGCCGAGATCGCCTTGAGGTCCTCGGCCACCGGCCCGGGCAGCAGGGACTCCAGGCCGTCCGGGTAGGCGCCGGTCAGGATCGGGTCGGCGAAGAGGCGGTTGGTGAGGGTGTCGTACAACGCGGCGGCGGCCCGGTCCTCCTCGCTCTCGCCGGCGGTCCAGACGGGGCTGTGCGAGGCGGCTATGCCGATGTGGCGGGCGCCCGCCGCGCGCAGGGCCTGTACGCCCAGTCCGTGGGCCAGGAGCTGGTGGTGGGCGGCGGGCAGGGCGTCGAAGACGAGCTGCTTGCCGGGGGCGTGCTCGCCGAGGCCGTAGCCGAGGAGGGTCACCTCGGCGGGCTCGTTGATGGTGATCCACATGGGCACGCGGTCGGCGAGCCGCTCCGCCACCACCGAGGCGTACGCCGCGAAGCGCTCGGCGGTGTCGCGCTCCAGCCAGCCGCCCCGCTCCTCCAGGGCGAGCGGGGTGTCCCAGTGGAAGAGGGTGGGCACCGGATCGATCCCCGCGGCGCACAGCTCGTCGACGAGGCGGTCGTAGAAGCCCAGCCCCGCCCGGTTGACGGTTCCGTGCCCCTCGGGCAGGACCCGGGACCAGGAGACGGAGAACCGGTAGGCGTCCACGCCCAGTCCGCCCATCAGGGCCACGTCCTCGCGGTAGCGGCGGTAGTGGTCGGTGGCCACCTCCGCGTGCGAGCCGTCCTTGACGCGGCCCTGTTCCCGGGTGAAGGCGTCCCAGGAGGAGGGGCCCCGGCCGTCGGCGGTGGGCGAGCCCTCGATCTGGAAGGCGGAGGCGGAGACCCCCCAGCGGAAGCCGGCCGGGAAGCGGGGTACGGGCTGTGCGGGCGGAACGGACGTGGTCATGCGGGCTCGCTTCGGTCGGGGACGCACGGAATCCCCGGCGCGCGCGAGTACGGGGACGCACGCCGTCGGGCGCGCTGTTCACGGCACTTTCGGGTCCCCGGACCCGCCCTGTCAATGGAAAGTGAACAATTCTCAACTTTCGTCGGAGCGGGCCGCGTCGAGCAGGGCGAGTTGCTCGGAGCCGGCCTTCTCCAGTTCCCCGGCGAGCTCCCGTGCCTCCGCGGCCCCGCCCGAGGCGCGTTCGCCCGCGCAGAGCAGCAGGGACTGGGCGAGGTGGGCGCGCAGGGCGGCGGTGAAGACCCGGTCGAATTCCGCCCCCGACAGCGCTCCGGCCCTCCGTACCGTCTCGGAGCTGACCATGCCCGGCATGTCGTGCCCCTCGTGGGGGCGCGTGTCGGGTGCTCCGGAGAGGGCCAAGAGTGCGCGCAATCGGCCCAGTTGGGCCCGCTGCCGGTCCGCCGCCCGCTGCGCGAACCGGGCCAGCGCCGGATCCCCGGCCCGGGCCGGCGCCAGATCCGTCAGCAGCCGGGCCCGCTCGTCCATCGGGATCATCAGCTGGATCCAGGCGATGTCCGTGGAGTTGAAGGCCGCGGCCCGCGGCGTCCCGGCCACCGGCTGCGTGGTGCAGCCGGAGACCAGGAGCGCCGCGAGCAGCAGCACGGACGCGGCTCGCCGGGTCAGAACGTACCGGCGGAGTTGCACTTGGCGCTCTGTACGACGCAGTCCTTCACGCGCTGCCCCAGGGCCGCGTCCTCCCAGGCGTTGAAGAAGTCGCCGTGGATGGAGGAGGCCATGCCCGAGGACAGTGAGAGGCCGTCCGGGTTGCCGCCGGTCGGGTAGCCGATCACGAAGGAGACGGAGGGGATGGCCACGGGGTAGGCGCCCCCGCACTTCCCGTTGACGGTGGTGAAGGAGACGTGCGACTTGTGGTCGGGGCTGTCGAGGTGCTTGCCGTCCCAGCAGTCGGGAAAGACGAGCTGGTACACGAGTTTGGCGTTCGGCGCGCACACCGGCCAGTTGCCGTCGGCACTGCGGCCGATCTCGCCGCCCTCGCCCGCGCACCAGAACTGGTTCACCGAGCCGGCCGGGGTGGGTATCTGCGACTTGGCGTTGCCCGCGATCATCCGGAAGCCCTGCGGGAACGGCACCGTGGCCGTGGGGTCGGACAACCGGGACCCGTAGTAGACGATCATGCCTTCGGGTTCCACTGCCTTCCCGCGCTCGTAGAGGGTCGGGATCCAGTAGCTGGAGAGGTCCTTGGCGGGGGTGCAGCTCGTCGCGGTGTGCGCGGCGAGGGACTCCGCCGTGCTGAACGCGTCCGTGCTGCGGTTGCCGAAGAAGCTGTGCATGTGGGACGCACCCGGCAGGCCCGGGGCCACGATCGGGTCGTCGGGCTTGGAATGGCTGTAGACGCAGGTGGCGTTGAACTCCGGGACCCGGACGGTGTTCGCCGGCACCGGCGCGGGGGCCATCGCCCGGAAGGACGCCAGCTGCGCGTCCCACTTCGCCTGGTCGACCTTGACCCAGCCCTGCGAGGAACCGGCGGCGAACGAGAACCAGTTGATGTTCACGAAGTCCCCGGCCCCGCTGCCGCGCAGGACCGCGAACACCGACTGCGGGCCTGCGGGATGGGCGGCCACGTCGGCGGTCCGCGTCGCCCAGCTCTGCCAGCCGCCGGTGGAGGTGATGTCGAACTGCGCGAGCAGCGGGCCCGTGGTGGACCCGGTGCGCAGCTCGACGGCGCCGCTCCCCCCGACCGCGGAGGCCACCCGGGCCGAGACGGTCAGGGGGCCGGAGGCGCCCAGGTCGACGTTGTCGAAGCGCATCCAGTCGCCGTTCGCCAGGTACGCGGCGTTCTGGCCGCCGCCCGTGTCGCCGGTCGTTTCGACCTGTACGCCGGACTGCGCCGCGTACGACTCCGCCTGGACGAGCACGGTGTCCGCGGCCCGGGCAGGAGTGCTGGTCACCGTGGCTCCGAGGCCCGCGGCCAAGGCCGTGGCCAGGGCGCCCGCGAGGAGGGCGTGGAGCGTGAACCGGGGTTTTCGCATGGCGATTCCTTGCCTGCCGGTGGGGTGGGTGGGGAGGAGGGCGGAGCGGAGGAAGGGGGCCGCCCGGCGGCGGTGACGCGGGCAGCCCCCTGCCGGTCAGTGGGTCAGTGGGTCACTGGTAGACGCGGACGTAGTCGACGAGCATCCGCGCCGGGAACGGCGTGGTGGCGTCCGTCGGGCCGGGCCAGTCGCCGCCCACCGCGAGGTTGAGGATCATGTAGTGGGGGTGGTCGAAGATCCACGGCCCGCGGGTCCGTTCCACCGTCTCCTTGTCGAGCGTGAAGACGGTCCGCCCGTCCAGGCTGTAGACGATGCCCTTGCTGTTCCAGTCGGCGGCCCAGACGTGGAAGTCGTCGGAGAAATCGGCGTCCTGGGGCAGCTTGTACGGGCCGCCGATCCCGCCGCCGCCGTTGTAGGCGGGCGCGTGGACGGTGGAGTACGAGGTCTTCACGTCCTTGCCGAGGACCTCCATGATGTCGATCTCCCCGTTGTACGGCCACGGCCGCCCGGTCAGGAAGTCACCACCCATCATCCAGAACGCCGGCCACAGCCCGTTGCCCTTGGGAACCTTGATCCGGGCCTCGACGCGCCCGTACGTGAACTGGAACGTGGCCCCGGTGTTCATCCGCGCCGAGGTGTACTGGCAGGTGGTGCTGCCCGTCAGCGGGTCGGGCGGGCAGCCCTTGCCGGGCGTGGCCTCCTTGCGGGCCTCCATGACGAGGTGGCCCGCGCCGTCCGTCGCGGCGTTCTGGTGGTCGGTGTAGTACTCCAGCTCGCCGTTCTGCCCGGTGCCCGGGTCCGCGCGCCACTTGGCCGGGTCGGGCTTGCCGGCCGCGGGGCCGTCGAACTCGTCGCTCCACACCAGCCGCGGCGGGTTCGCCGGGTCCGGCGGCAGCGGCGGGGGAGTCACCGGGGCGCCGCCGGTGCCGTACACCTGGAACTCCCACAGGGAGTAGCCGTACGGGGTCGCGCGCTCGGTGCCGTACATCCGCACGTACCGCCCGGAGCCCGAGACGGTGAGGGTCTGCTTGAAGCCCGTGCCCGCCGTCGTGGAGTAGACCGGGGTCCAGGCGATCCCGTCCGGGGAGACCTGGATCTGGAAGGACTTCGCGTAGGCCGGGTCCCACTGGAGGACCACCTTGTGGATCTGCGCGGGCGCGCCGAGGTCCACGGAGATCCAGCCGGGATCCGTCCAGCCCGTGGTGGGGCTGGTCGCCCAACGAGAGGCCGGGTCGCGGTCGAAGGCCCTGGCCGGGGTGCACTCCCAGCAGTTCCCGTCGGCCTGCGAGGAGGAGGCCGCGCCGGTCCTGCCGTACGAGAGGAGTGCGTCACCCGTGCCGGTGCCCGGGGTGCCGTAGACCTGGAACTCCCAGAGGGAGTAGCCGTATCCAGTGGCGCGCTGGGTCCCGTACATCCGTACGTAGCGGCCGGTTCCGGAGACGGTCAGGTTCTGCGTGCCTCCGGCGCCGGAGGTCGTCGCGTAGACCGTGGTCCAGTTCGCGGCATCGTCCGAGACCTGGATCTGGAACGCCTTGGCGTACGCGGCCTCCCAGGCGAGGGAGACCCTGCTGACCGTGGCGGCGGCACCCAGATCCACCTGGATCCACTGCGGGTCCGCGAAGGCGCTGGACCAGCGGGTGCCGGCGTTCCCGTCGACGGCGCTCGAAGGGCTGTAGCCCGGCTCGCTGCCGGAGACGGTGACGGATCTGCCCTGCGAGAGCAGGGATTCGGCGGCGCGGGCGGGGGAGGCGGGGAAGGTGCTGAAGGTGAAGAGGGTGAGCGCGACGGCGATGAGTAAGCCGAGGCGGCGCAGCGACGGAGGCACGGCGGCTCCTGGAAGCGAGTGGGGAGGGCAAAACGCGGGGGAAGTGAGGGAGCCGGGGAGCGCTCCCTGAGGGGTGAGGATGGGGCGGGCCCCCAGGGCTGTCAAGGTGTCGCGTCATCCGATGGACATACCGGCGACTCCGGTTCGTCCACGGATGGAGCGTTCTCTCGGTGCCCGCACGTCTCCCGGTGAACCGCGCTGACCAGGGAGAAGGCGGAGCGGGCCGCCGTCCGGCTGCGATCGCGCGCAATCCCCTCCGAGGCGCGGACTGTTGACAGCCGATCAGGCTCCGGTCCACCATCGCGGGAGAACGCTCCCCGCGAGCCGTCCGTCCGACCCGGCGGCGCCGCCGAACGGAACGGGCCGGAATTGAGAAGACCCACGCTGGAAGTGGTCGCCGCCCGCGCGGGCGTGTCCCGATCGAGCGTCTCCCGTGTCGTCAACGGGGAGACCACGGTCGCGCCCGAGATCCGCGAAGTCGTCCTGCGGGCCGTGCGCGAACTGGGCTACGTGCCCAACGCCGCCGCCCGCAACCTGGTCACCCGCCGGACCCACGCGGTCGCCGTCGTCGTCTCCGACCCACCCCAGGGGGTGGTCTCCGACGACCCCCTCTTCTCCACCGTGGTCCGCGCCGTCAGCAGGGAACTGGAAGCCGCCGGAAAACAGGTCGTGCTCATGCTCGCCGAATCCGACCGGAGCCGCGCCCGGGTAGAGGAGTACGTGGCCGGCGGCCACGTGGACGGAGTCATGCTCGTCGCCCTGCACGGCACGGACCCGCTGCCCGCGGCCCTGGCCAGGACGGGCCTGCCGGTCGCCTCGTTCAACCGCACCTGCGCCCCGGACGTGCCGTACGTGGAACTGGACAACGCGGCCGGCGCCGCGCTCGCCGTACGCCACCTCCTGGAGCGGGGCCGGCGCCGGATCGCCACCATCACCGGACCGCTGGACCTCTTCGAGTCCCGCGAGCGCCTCGACGGCTACCGCACGGCCCTGCGCGACACCGGCCGCCGCTCCATCGTGGCGCTGGGCGATTTCACCCGGGCCTCCGGAGCCGAGGCCATGCGGCAGCTGCTGGAGGACGATCCGGAACTGGACGCGGTGTTCGCGGCCAACGACCTGATGGCCATCGGCGCCCTGCGGACCCTGCGGCAGGTGGGCCTGCGGGTCCCCGAGGACGTGGCCGTCGTCGGCTTCGACGACATCGAGGCCGCCGCCTACACCGTCCCGGCCCTCACCTCCGTCCGCAGCCCCATGGCCGACCAGGCCACGGCCACCGTGCGGCTGCTCCTGGGCCTGATCGAGGGCGGCTCCAGGGACCGGGTGCTCATGCCGAACGACCTAGTGGTCCGCGAATCCTCCTGAGGGAAGCGCTCCCTCAGGCACCGCTTCCCTCAGGCACCGCTTCCCTCAGGCACCGCTTCCCTCGGAGGAGCCCGTGACGTGCTGGACGTGCCGTAGGCCCGGACCCGCGAGGACCTCGTGCAACTGCTGGAATACCTGCCGGGCGCCCACGGCGTTCCAGTCGGCGGGGAGCAGCTCGGCGGGGAGACCCGGGTCGAGGTAGGGCAGCCGGCGCCACTCCGTGAGCATCGGCACGTAGTGGCGGAAGGCCTCGCCGGGGTCGATGCCGTCCCGCGGGGCGAGCTTCGCGGCGACCGGTGCGTACGAGCCGGTGAACGTGGCGTACTGGGCCTGGATCGCGGGGAAGTCCCACCAGGAGCTCACCGCCTCCGGCAGGTCGCTGAACGCGGCGTAGTCGGCGGCGGCGAACAGGTGGACGTACTCGCTGAGGCCGAGCCGGACGAGCATGTCGCGGGCGTCCTCCAGCAGCCGGCCCGGCGCCAGCCACACGCCGGGGGCGATGTTGCCGAAGCCGAGCCAGGTCAGCCTGGTGCGCAGCTGGTAGCGGTGGGAGCGCTCGGACTCCGGTACGGAGAACACCGCCATGGCCCAGCCGTCCGCGAGGTCCGCCGGTTCGAGGCTGGCGAAGATGCGCCGGTCGCCGGCGTCGAAGACGGGGTGGACGGCCGCGCTCAGCCGGTACCCGGTGGCTCCGCGCCGCTCCGGTTCCAGGACGCCCTTCTTCTTGAGCCGGGAGATGGCCGAGCGCACGGCCTGGCTCTCCACGCCGAGCTCGGACATGAGCGTGATCAGGTCGGCGACGCTGATCCAGCCGCCGCTCCCGCGCACGAAGGCCCCGTAGACCGTACTGATCAGCGAGCTGGGCCTGAGGGGGCTGTCCGACATGATCACCTTCCCGTGGTGTGGGGTGGTGATCCTATCGAGGGGTGGCGGCCGGACCGCCCCCGCTCACCCCGAGGCCCGCGCCCCCGGGTGCAGGGGAGCCTCCGCGTACGCGCCGGAGAGGAGGTGGCCGGCGCCCGGCGCGACGGCCGGCAGGTCGAGCGCGCGCAGCATCTGATGGGCGGTGCAGACGGCCGCCGAGACGACCGGCTTGCCGAGGAGCTGCTCGGCCTCCTCGATGGCTCCGAGCGAGGGCATCTGCACGCAGGCCGACAGGACGACCGCGTCCGCGTCGGCGTAGTCCAGCGCGCGGGCCAGGCCGGGGAGCCTGGCCGGGTCGTGGGCGGCCACGTCGAGGTTGTTCGGGATCTCCAGGGCGTGGTGGTCGAGGACCTCGATGCCCTCGTGCGTGAGGTAGTCGACGACGGTCTGGGTCAGGGGGCGCATGTACGGGGCGAGCAGGGCCACCTTCTTGGCGCCCATGGTGTGCAGCCCGTGGACCAGGGCGCCGGCGCTGGTGACCACCGGGGCCGGGGCCCCGTTCTCCACGGTGCGCGCGTGGAGGCGCTCCTCGGAGGTGCGGTGGTAGCCGAGGCCCATGCTCATGATGGCGACCAGACAGGCGTAGCCGAGCACGTCGACCCGCGCGTCCGAGAGCTCCACGGCGCAGCGGTCGGAATCGGCGTCCATGGCCTTGAGCTGCTCCGGCGTCACATGGGTCATGCGCATGCGGCTGGAGTGGAAGGTGAAGCGGTCGTCGGGCGCGATCTCCATGCGGGCGCGCAGGATCGCGGGCACCTCGGTCTCCATGGTGACGTTGGAACTCGGCACGATCTGACCGATGCGGTAGGTACGGGGCGGCACGGGTGCTCCTCGATGGTCGGGCGGCGGGTGGTGGGGGAGGTGGGCGGCGGGGCTCAGCGGGCGTCGACGACGGGGTTGGCGAGGGTGCCGATGATCTCGACGGTGGCCTCGACGGTGTCGCCGGGCATGAGGAACTCGGGCGGGACCATGCCGGCCCCGACGCCGGAGGGTGAGCCGGTCGCGATGACGTCGCCGGGCTCCAGGGTCACGCCCGAGCTGATGTCGGCGATGAGCCGGGCGATCGGGAACAGCATGTGGCGGGTGTTGGACTTCTGCTTCGTGACCCCGTTCACCCGGAGTTCGAGATCGAGGTCCATCGGGTCCGGAACCTCGTCGGCGGTGACCACGGCCGGGCCGAAGGGGGCGTAGGAGTCCTGCCCCTTGGAGAAGAACCACTGGCCCGAACGGCGCTGGTCGCGGGCGCTGATGTCGTTGACGACGCTGTAGCCGAAGATGTGGCCGTACGCCTCCTCCTCGGTCACCCGGAAGGCGGTCGTGCCGATGACCACGGCGAGCTCGCACTCCCAGTCGAGCTGCGTCGTGAGGTCGGCGTTGTGCAGGATCGGCGCGCCGGGGCCGGTGACGGCGGTGGCGGGCTTGCTGAACAGCACCGGACGCGGGGGCAGGTCCTTGTCGGTGTCCAGGCTCCGGCTGGACTCCGCCACGTGCTCCACGTAGTTCAGTCCCACCCCGATGATCTTGCCGGGGCGCAGCGGGGCGCGCAGGGTGACGTCTTCCAGCCGGTGCACGGCCCCGGCGGGCCGGTCCGCCGCGTCGCCCGCCAGCAGGCGGGCGGCCGTCTCCCGGGCGGGTGCGCCGGCCCGGACGAAGGAGAGCAGGTCGGCGGGCAGTTCGACGCCGGCGTGCCGGGCCAGGGCCGCGAGGTCGTACACCATGCCGTCGACCTCGGCGCCCAGCCGGTCGGCGGTGGCGGTCATCGGCGCGGTCGTGTAGGTCACCAGTCGCATCGGTGGCTCCTCAGGGATAGGGGGTTTCGGGGGCGCGGAGGCAGGTCCCCGCGGGGGTGCGCCGCCGCACCGGGACCGGTGTCAGGGCCGGCGGTCCGGTGCGGCGACGCGGCTCAGGAGGCGGGCTGGTGGCCGCCGTTGTCCGGGTACGCCTCTTCGCGGTGGAAGCCGAGGGAGCGCATGACGGGGAAATCGTTGAAGGAGAACAGGCAGGCGTCCTCGGACGGGTCGAGGTTGTGGTGCTCGTGCCAGGCCCAGGACGGCACGCAGAACATGTCGCCCTGCTTCCACTCGAAGCGTTGCCCGGCGATCACCGATACGCCGTGTCCCTTCGCCGCCGTGTAGATCACCGACCCGGTGTGGCGGTGGGCCAGCGTGGCCTGGCCCGGGCGCAGCAGCTGCATGTGGGCGCTCATGGTGGGCATCACCGAACCGCCGGTCACCGGGTTGGTGTACTCCGCGATGACCCCGTCGTACGGGGAGCCGTCGGTGGCCGAGGCGAGGCCGCGCAGGGCCTCGTAGGTCTGCTCCCAGGGGTAGGCCAGCAGCGGGGAGTAGGGGCGGGTCCACTTCTCGGAGCCGTACGGGAGCAGGTTCGCGGCGTAGGTCAGGACCGAGGAGTTCACCACCTTCCCGGGCTGCTGGTACAGCTCGGGGTGGACCTCGTAGAACCCGGCGTCCAGGGCGTTGACCAGCGGGATGTCGAGGCCGTCCTGCCAGATCACCGGGGCGTCGGCGGAATCGTTGCCGTGCTCGTGCCAGGTGCCGTTCGGGGTGATGGCGAAGTCGCGCGGGCCGACCTTCAGCTTCTGGCCGTCCACGATCGTCCACGCACCGGTGCCCTCGTGCACGAAGCGCAGTGCCGCGGCCTGGTGGCGGTGGGCGGTCATCGCCTCGCCGGGACCCATGATCTGCAGCCCGGTGTACAGGAGTCCCGCCGCCGCACTGACGTCCCTGCGGCCGGGGTTGACCAGCATCACGACCCGGCGGCCCGCGTCGTCGGCCCGGACGAGGCCGAGGGCCTTGTGGACGAGGGGCCGCAGCTCCTCGTAACGCCACAGCACCGGAACGGACCTGGGCTGCGGGTACCAGGGCTCGATGTCGTTGGCCACGGTCCACAGCGCACCCGCCTCGAGGGCTTCGAGCTCGCCGTAGTAGGCGGTGAGTTCGGGGGTGTCGGAGACCCGGGCGCGGCCGAGCGCGGTGTCGTCCTGGTCGGTGGTCATGCGTCCTCCTCGGGGGTGGCGGTGGTCGGCGGAGCCGTGTGCGGTGCGGTGAAAGTGACCGGCAGGCGCGGCCGGTTGTCCACTTCGAGGCGGAAGACGTCGAAGCGGTTGTAGTGCCCGGTGATGTCGTGCATCTGCTTGGGCTGGATGCACCGGTTCAGGTCGATCTCGGCGTAGACGATGCCCTCGACGTCGACGAGCGGCTCCGTGACCGGGCGTCCGTCCGGACCGAAGATGCCCGACAGGGCGCTGCGCGGCCGGGCGAACAGGGCCCGGACCGCCTCGTCTTCGCCGGCGACCGCGTCGACGATCTCGGGGGAGACGGTGGAGCAGGCGACGACCGAGAAGACCTTGCCCTCGAAGCTGTGGGCCGCGGTCCGCACGGCGATGGCCTCCGCCATGTCGTAGTCGGCGGGTGCCACGGGCAGGGCGATGTAGCAGGCCGCGTGCACGAGTTCGCCCTGTGCCAGGAGCGTGAAACGGGCCAGGGTATTGGTGTTCTCCCCGCACGCGAGGGCGCCGATCGGGCCGACGGGCGTCTGGTGGACGCGCAGGGAACTGCCGTCACCACCGGTCCAGGTGAGCTTCTCGGCCCAGGTGGGCACCAGCTTGCGGTGCACGCCGAGCAGTTCGCCGCCGGCTCCGATGGTCAGCAGCGTGTTGTAGAGCACGCCCAGGCTGTGCGGGGCGCGTTCGTTGACGCCGATGACCAGCACGACCCCGTACTGGCGGGCCGCCGCGCGCAGGGTGTCCACGTGCGGCCCGGGAACGTCGATGGACGCGCGCTGCAGGCGCTCGAACCAGGGCGAGCCCTGGACCGGATTCATCGTCCAGTTCCAGTACGGGTAGCCGGGGACGAACGCCTCGGGAAAGACGACGAGTTCCGCGCCCTTCCCGGCGGCCTCCGCGATCAGGGAGACGGCCTTGTCGACGGTGGCGGCGGGATCGAGGTAGACGGGAGCGGCCTGGACGGCGGCCGCGGTGAAGCGGGGCAGATCGGACGGGGTACGGGTCTCCATGGATCTCGGCCGTTCCGTTTCAGAGGGCCGGCGCGGCGACGCGCGGCAGCCATCGCTGGTGCACCGGTGCGGCGGGCCGCCGCAGCAGTTCGAGGCGGGGCGGCACCCGGTCGGTGCGCGCGGCCGGCGGCCGGGCGCTGCCGGCCCGCCAGGACCGGGCCCACGGCGCGGCCGGTCCCCGGTAGCCCTGGGCCACGGCCGCGTGCAGGGTCCACAGGGGGTCGTGGAGCTGGGCGCGGCCCACCGCGCACAGGTCGGCGCGGCCCGCCAGGATCACCGAGTTCACGTCGTCGTAGGTGGAGATCGCACCGACGGCGATGGTCGTCACGCCGATGGTGTTGCGGATCAGGTCGGCGTACGGGGTCTGGTAGCTGCGGCCGAACGGGGGCCGCTCGTGGGACACGACCTCGCCGGTCGAGACGTCGATCGCGTCGGCGCCCGCGGCCGCGAGGGCGCGCGCGATGTGCACGGCGTCCGCCTCGTCGAGGCCGCCCTCGGCCCAGTCGGCTGCCGAGACGCGGACCACGAGGGCCTTCCCGGCCGGCCACACCGCCCGTACCGCGCCCAGCACTTCGAGCGGGAAGCGCAGGCGGCCCGCCACCGGTCCGCCGTACCCGTCGGTGCGCCGGTTGGTCAGCGGAGAGAGGAACCCGGACAGCAAATGTCCGTGCCCGTACTGGAGTTCCAGAACGTCGAAGCCGGCCCGGTCGGCGCGCTCGGCCGCGCGCACGAAGTCCCGTACGACCAGGTCCATATCGGCGCGGCTCGCCTCGCGGGGCACCCGGGCGCCCTCGTCCCAGGGCAGCGGGGAGGCGGCCAGCAGGGGCCCCCCGGCGGCCCGGCGGCCGGCGTGGGTGAGCTGGATGCCCAGGCAGGTGTCGGACTGCCCGTGCGCGAAGGCGGTGATCCGCCGCCAGGCGGCTTCCTGCTCGTCGGTCCACAGGCCGGGGCAGCCCGCGTCGGTCCGGCCGTCGGCGCTCACCGCCGTCATCCCGGCGATGACCAGGGCCGCGCCGCCGAGGGACTGGGTCCCCAGGTGGACGAGGTCGAAGTCGCCCGGGACTCCGTCGCGGGCCGTGGACAGGGCCATCGGGGGTACGACGATCCGGTTGCGCAGGTGCAGGCCGCCGAGCTGGAAGGGGCGGAACATGGGCGGGACCGGCGCCGAGGCATTGACGGCGGTGGTGAACTCCTCGTCGCGCACCCGCAGGTTGTCGTAGGTGACCCGGCGGCTGCGGGTCAGCAGGTTGAAGGCGAACTGGTGCGGGTCCTGGCCCGTGTAGCGGTCGATGTTCTCGAACCACTCCAGGCTGGCCTGCGCCGCCCGCTGCGTGGACTCCACGACCGGCCTGCGCTCGTCCTCGTAGGCTGCCAGCGCGCTCTCCACGTCGGGGTGCTCGTGCAGGCAGGCGGCCAGGGCGAGGGCGTCCTCCATGGCGAGCTTGGTGCCCGAGCCGATGGAGAAGTGGGCCGTGTGCGCGGCGTCCCCGAGCAGCACGGTGTTGCCGCGGCGCCAGGTGCGGTTGCGCACGGTGGTGAAGCGCAGCCACTTGGAGTTGTTGGGGATGAGCCGGTGGCCGTCCAGGTGCTCCGCGAGGATCTCCTCGCAGCGCCGGATGCCCTCCTCGTCGCTGGCGCCGGGCGCCAGGTCGAGGCCGGCGGACCCGGCGAAGCCGCCGCGCTGCCAGGTGTCCTCGTCCATCTCGACGATGAAGGTGGAGCGGGTGTCGTCGTACGGGTACGCGTGCACCTGGAGGGTGCCGAAGTCCCGTTCCTCGACGATGAAGGTGAAGGCCTCGAAGACCTTGTCCGTACCGAGCCACATGTAGCGGCCCGCGCGCTCGTCGAGATCGGCACCGAACGCGTCGGCGTAGGCGGCCCGGGTGGCCGAGCGCACGCCGTCGCAGGCGACCACCAGGTCGTATTCGGCGGCCAGTTGCTCCGCCGGTGGAGCTTGCGTGCGATAGCGGACGTCCACCTCCAGGGCGGCGCAGCGCTCCTGGAGGATCTCCAGCAGCCGCCGGCGGCCCAGAGCGGCGAAACCGTGCCCGCCGGAGGTGAGGGTCCGGCCGCGGTGGCGGACGTCGATGTCGCTCCAGCGGGCGAACTCCGCCGACATCGCGGCGTGTACGGAGGGATCGGCCTGGGCGATGCCGTCGAGGGTCTCGTCGGAGAAGACCACCCCGAAGCCGAAGGTGTCGTCGGGAGCGTTGCGCTCCCAGACGGTCACCTCCCAGTGCGGGGAGATCTGCTTGGCCAGGGCGGCGAAGTACAGGCCGCCCGGCCCGCCTCCGATGACTGCTATGCGCACGGGGCGCCTCCTCGGTGGTTCTCGATCAGTTCTGGGGCCTGCCGGCCGGCCTTCGTGAGGACCTCGCGGACCTCGGCGGGCCAGGGGGTGGTCCCGGTCGCGCGGGCGGCGGAGTGGGCGATGACCATGCGGCCGGTGGCGGCCACCGTGTCGTCCGTGCCGTCTGGGCCGTCCGGGCCCGCCGGGCCCGGTTCGCCGCGAACGGCGAAGGCGTAGTGGAGGGAGCTGGTGCCGACCTTGGTGACCCGCAGCTCGGTCCGTACGGCCTCGCCGAACCAGAGCCGGGCCCGGTAGTCGGCCTCGAAGTGGACCCGGGGCGTACTGCCGAAGAGGTGCGACAGGCCCAGGCGGCGCAGCAGCACGGCCTCGGCCGCCTCGACCCAGCGGATCACGGTGGAGTGGTGGTAGTGGCCCGCCGCGTCGGTGTCGGTCCATTCGACCCGGCGCTCGACGACCACGCTGGGCAGGTGCGGCACCCGCGCCTCGGGACACCCGGCGGCGCAGCCGCCGTCGTCCGGTGCCGGTGCGGCGGGGGCTGACCCCCCTCCCCGGGTGCGGAGTTCGGCACGCCGGAGCTTGCCGGTCTCCGTACGCGGGAGCTCGGTGACGAACTCCACCGCGCGCGGGTACTTGAACGGGGCGATGGCCGCCTTGACGTGCTCCTGGAGCTCGCGGACGGTCTCCGGGGCGGTCGGGACACCGTCGCGCAGGACCACGTACGCCTTGACGAGCATGCCGCGCCGTTCGTCGGGGACCCCGACGACACCGCAGTCCGCCACGTACGGGTGGTCGGCCAGCGCCTTCTCGACCTCGGGGCCCGCGATGTTGTAGCCCGAGGAGACGATCATGTCGTCGCTGCGGGCCACGTACCAGAAGTAGCCCTCGGCGTCGCGGACGTAGGTGTCGCCCGTGATGTTCCAGCCGCCCCGGACGTACGCGGCCTGGCGCGGGTCGTCCAGGTAGCGGCAGCCGGTGGGTCCGGTGACGGCAAGGAGGCCCGGCTGCCCGTCGGGGACGGGAGCACCGTTTCCGTCGACCACCGCGGCGCGGTAGCCCGGGACGGGCCGGCCCGTGGAGCCGGGCCGGATGTCCTCGTCGGCCGCGGAGATGAACACGTGGAGCATCTCGGTGGCACCGATGCCGTCGATGATGCGCAGCCCCGTGGCGGCGTGGAACTCCTCCCACACGGCGGCGGGCAGGGGTTCGCCCGCCGATACGCAGCGGCGCAACCCCGTCAGCCGGTCCGCCGCACCGGCGGCCAGGATCGCCCGGTAGGCGGTGGGCGCCGTGAACAGGACGGTCACGCCGTGTGCGGCGACGAGGTCGGCCAGCTGCCCCGGCGTCGCCGTCTCGACGAGCAGGGTGGCGGCCCCCACCCGCAGCGGGAAGACGACCAGCCCGCCGAGCCCGAAGGTGAACGCGAGCGGCGGGGTGCCGGTGAACACGTCGTCGTGCTGCGGCCGCAGGACGTGCCGGGAGAAGGTGTCGGCGTTGGCGAGCACGTCCCGGTGGAAGTGCAGGGTCGCCTTGGGGCGCCCGGTGGTGCCGGAGGTGAAGGCGATCAGGGCCACGTCGTCCGCGGCGGTGTCCACGGAGGTGAAGACACCGGCCTTGGCCGAGCAGCGGACGGTGAGGTCGTCCTCGCCGGGGCCGCCGTACGAGACCACCCGCGGGGGGACGCCCGAACCGGGGCCCGCTTCTGCATCGTCACCACCATCGGTAGGGGGAGCGGCAGTGGCCGCGGCCTCGAGTTCCTCGAGGTAGCGGTGGTCGCACAGGGCGACGGCGGGCCGGCTGATCTCGCACAGTGCGGCGAGCTCGGCGGCGCGCAGCAGCGGCACCGTGGTGACGGCCACCCCGCCCGCCTTGAGCACGCCGAACCAGGCGGCGACGAGCCAGGGGTTGTTCGGGCCGCGCAGCAGCACGCGGTTCCCGGGGAGCAGGCCCAGGTCCTCCGTGAGTACTTGGGCCACTTGGTTGGCCCGCTGGCGTAGTTCGCCGTAGGTCCAGCGCTCTTCGGCGGTCAGCAGGCAGGGGCGGTCGGGTCCCCAGCGCTCGACGGCGTCGTCGAGGAGGCTGTGGGCGCAGTTGAGCCGGTCCGGGTAGTCCAACTCCGGCAGGTCGAAGTGGAGTTCAGGCCAGAGGTCGAACGGCGGAAGCCGGTCGCGACAGAAGGTATCGGCGTGCGCCGAAGGGGAGAGCTCCATGGGGCGGCACCTCAATCAGGGAGCAGCGGGGGAGATGGGGCAAGTATCTCGATAAATTGGCTGCCGTCAATTCCTCGCTATATTTCTGTGAGGCGATCGACCTCCTGGCGAGCCCCGGACGACCTCCCGGCAACCCCCTGGCGAGACCCCCTGCGCCCCCCTGACGACCCCCCGGCACCCCTGGCGACTCCCTTGGGTCGCCGCTCGGCCCCCTCCCGGACCCCCTCGCGATCGCCTCCCGGTAGACTCCCGGTGCGCGCCGAGCCGCAGTCAGGCTGCCGGCACCCGCACGCGGACGGACTTGCCGAACTCATCGGCCCGGACGCTGAGTTGCCCACCGGCCTCGGTGGCCATCAGGTGCACGATCAGCAGGCCGCGCCCGTCCTCGGCGTCCGGGTCGACCTGGCCCTGCGGCTGCGGCAGCCGGGGCAGCGCGGAGCCTCCGTCGGCGACCTCGAGCTGGAGCCACCCCCCGCGCACCGAGATCCCGACGCGCAGGCGGCCCGCGTCGGCGGCGTGCAGGACGACGTTCCCGACCAGCTCGCTCACGGCCAGCAGCAGGACGTCCGCGATCTCGGCGGCGATTTCCCAGCCGTCGAGCACCGAGCGCACGCGGGAGCGGATCGGGGGGACGGTCGCCGCGGTGGGCTCCGCGGCCCAGTGGTCGACGCCCCGGGCCCGGGAAGTGGCCGTGGCTGCCGTGGCGGCCGAGTCGGCCGGGTCGGCGGCGGACCGTGTGGAGGGGGGTGTGGAGGGGGGTGCGGAGGGGGGTGTGGAGGTGAGCATGGCGTGCTCCCGGAGGGGAAGGCGACGACATTCGCGCGATAGCTCGTGTAACAGCCGGGGAACTCGGACTGCCCGTGCTCTTGTGGTCTGCGGAAACGCGTCGCTAGAGTCTTGATTACACGTGTAACACGCTAAGCCTCCTCCCCGGCCCGCGCAAGCATTTCGGACATACGTTACGAAGCCTTGTCCGTAGCGCTCGGTGCTCGCTCGGGCGCGGAGGGAGTCGCACCTGAACCCCTCGGCCCCCCGGGCCGGGCAGATTGGAAGGGCCGCAATGACGCAATCGCTCCCCGCTGCGATCGAACCGGCGGACATGACCTGGCCGCCGCCGCCGTTCCGGACCCCCGTGTCCGCCGTCGTGGACGCGGACGGGGGCCGCCGCTTCGAGGGCGTCACCTACGCGACCTCGCCCGGCTACCGCCCCCGGCTGCTCGACGTCCACGTACCCGCGGGTGAGGGCCCCTTCCCGGCCGTGGTGTGGATCCACGGCGGCGGCTGGCTGGACGGCGACCGCCGCTACCCGCCGCCGACCGTGCCCGTCGAGCTGCTGCACGGGTCCGTGCTGGGGGCGGGGCTGGCCCTCGTCTCGATCGACTACCGGCACAGCCTGGAGGCCCCGTTCCCGGCCCAGCTCCACGATGTGAAGGCCGCGATCCGCTACGTACGGCAGTTCGCCGGCGTCCTCGGCGTGGACCCTGAGCGGATCGGGGTCTGGGGCGAGTCCGCGGGCGGCCACCTGGCGGCCCTCGCCGGGGTCGTCGGCGCGGGCACCCCGGACGCCGCGGGGCTGGAGGGCGCGCACGGAGTGGGCGCCGGCGACACCGCCGTACGGGCCGTCGTCGACTGGTACGGGGTCTCCGACCTGCTCACCCTCGCCGAACACCCCATGCCGGCCTTCCCACCGATGCCCGGCGGAGCCGAGTTCCCCGACCCGTACGAGGCCCTCCTCGGCGCGTCCGTCGCCGAACGCCCGGAGCTGGCGCGGGCCGCGAGCCCCGTCACGTACGCCGTCGAGGGTTCCGACCCGCCGCCGTTCCTCCTCGTCCACGGAACCCTGGACGGACTGGTTCCCTACAGCCAGAGCGAGGAGCTCGCCGCGGCCCTCGCGAAGGCCGGGGGCGAGGTCGTCCTGACCCCCGTGGAAGGCGCCGACCACATCTTCCTCGGCTCTCCCGACATCGACCGGATCGTGGCCGACAGCGTCGCCTTCCTCGCCCGCCACCTGGCCGCCTGAGCCCCGGAGAGGCCAGTGGCCCGGCCCCGGCCGGACGCCCCGACCGGGGGTGTCCGGCACGGAGCCGGGTCGCTTCCGGATCCGTGCCGGGTCGCCGGTCGCCGGCCGTCACGCGCCGAGGCGGGTTCGGCGCTCTGATCTCGGCCTTCGGCGTCCTTGCCAGCGTGATGCTGCTCGCTCTTGGCGTTCGTGAGTACCGCTCCGGGGCCTCGGTCGTCTGGCTCGTGGCGGGAGCCGTAACCTTCCTCATCGCTTCGTACGCGCTCGTGCGGGACGGTCGGCGGCTCCGCACCAGGCCGTCCGACTGACGGCGCCGGCGTTCCCGCCGGCACGGGCGGTGGCGGGATCACCGCGAAGCGGTGGACGCGATCGCCTGGAGTTCCACACGACTCCGCAGTGGATCCAACTCCCGGAGAAGTACGGCAGATGGGCGAGGCGTCTACAACCAGCAGCGGGCGTGGGCCCTCGGCGGCACCTGGGGGAGCGTGTTCACCGCGCTGGCCGCACAGGCCGCCGCCGTGGTCGCGCGGGATCCCAACGCAACTGACGGTCTCGGCGCACCCAAGGCAGTGTGATGCGGGCGATCGCACCCGGGGCGGCGGTCCGCCGGCCCGGAAGGTCCCGCCTACGAGGTCTCGCGCTGGACCAGGATCGCCTCTATGTCGGGTACGGGCGCGGTGGTGCCCGTCTCGATCAGCTCGTGCACGGCGTCGGCGACCAGGGCGGGCGAGGCGAGCTCCAGGCGGATCGAGGTCAGCGGGGGGTCCTGGAGCGCGGCGAGGACCAGGTCGTCGGAGCCCACGACCGCCACGTCCTGCGGTACGGAGATCCCCTCGGTCCGCAGCGCGTGGAGGAGCAGGGCGGCGTACTCGTCGTTGTACGCGAAGACGGAGTCCAGCCCGAGGCTCCGCCAGCGCCGGGCCAGCGCGGTCGCCGACTCACGGGTGTACGAGAGTTCCACCGGGGTCACGGTGGCCATGTGCCGGGCGGCGACCGACTCGGCGCCGGCGAGCCGCGGCGCGGCGAGGGTGCCGAGGCCGCGCTCCTGGGGCATGACCACGCCGATACGGGTCCGGCCGCGGGCGATCAGGTGCTCGGCGGCCGTGGCGCCGATGAGCGCGTGGTCGAAGCCGATGGTGTGCACGCCCGGTACGGGCCGGGCGGCGAAGGCGATCAGGCCGCGCACCCCGGCGCGTCGCAGCAGCTCGGAAGCCTGCGCGGTGAGGCGGTCGCCATCGAGCGCGATGACGGCGGCCGGGCGCAGTTCGGCCCAGGCGCGGGCGGCGTCGACGGGATCGGCGAAGCGCCCCGCGTGGAGTACCGCGGTGTAGCCGTGCCGGTCCAGCTCGCTGTGCAGGTCGTCGACCCAGTCGCTGACGAGGCGCCCGACCGCGGAGATCGACGCGGGCATCAGGACGAGGTTGCTGCGGCCTGCCCGCAGGGACCGGGCCGCGGCGTGCGGTACGTAGCCGAGCTGCCGGGCGGCGTCGAGGACGCGCGCGCGGGCGGCTTCGCCGACGCGGTGGCCCTGAGTGTCGTTGAGGACGAAGGAGACCGTGGCACGGGACACCCCGGCGAGGCGGGCCACGTCGGCGCTGGTGGGGGACGCCGGAACAGGAGTGTCTTTGGCCATGACGTCGATCGACGCTCCTTTTGATCGGCTCGCTGCCTTCCCTTCGAAGGTTACACGAGTTAGATCAAGCGAGCGCCGGCCCGCCCGGATGGGCGGGGAGCCCCGGGCCGGGGGCCGCCGGGCAGGGGCGCAAGGGGAGACAGGGGGCGAGCGGCAGGGTCACTCGCTTCGAACGAGCGTTCCCTCGTGCAGACGCAGAGAGTCCCCGGCGAGGTCGTCGAGCGCGGTGACCACGGAGTCGAAGCGCATCGTGGTGCGGGTGTCCTTCTCGTACGGGTTCCACGTCGGCATGTCCGGATGGTTCGGGTCGCCGGTGCGGACGAAGGCGATCCAGGCCTCGTGCATGGTGTGCGCGAGCCCGTCCCGGACGGCGGGGTCGAGCCCGGCGGTGAGGGGAGCGTGGGCCCACTGGTCGAAGTTGGCGAAGGCGAAGGGCAGTTCGAGACAGTGAGCCGCTCCGAGCCGGCCGTCGTAGGCGGCCGCGGGGAGGTCGAACTGGTAGGCCCACACCGGGTGGCCCGCCGCGGCCCGTGCTTCGGCCAGCCGGAGGGCGGGCACCCGGAAGAGCTCGTCGGTGATGAGGTCCATCAGGACGCCGACGGGTCCGGCCCCCGTCCGGGCGCGCTCGTACGCCGCGTACACCCCGGGTGCGGCTTCGGAGCCGAACGTGTCCGCGATCCGGTCGGTCACCTGCTCCCGTGAGGCCGTGGCGTAGGCCTCGTTCAGGGCGAAGCCGAAATTGGCCTCCTCCCGGGTCCAGCCGATCATCACCTCGATGCCCGTGGCGCCGCCGTGCAGCAGGGCGTGCGCGGGGTGGCGGGCCAGGGTGACGCCGTCGACCACGGGCAGGAACGGCGTGGGCCAGTACCCCCAGCGCGTGGTCAGCGGGAAGAGCCCGCCCATGGCGCCGATCAGCTCGGGCCAGGGCGTGGCACGCAGCTCGGCCAGGGTTTTGGCCCCCGCAAGCTCCAGGTAGGCGGTGGTGCGCTCCCGGTACGCGTCCGGCGCGGGCAGATCCAGCCCCAAGGGCGGGCTCATCAGGATCACCCGGCGGATCAGGCCCTGGGTCTCGGGCAGTCCGGCGAGGGCGGCGGTGGACACCGCGCCGCCCGACTGGCCCGCGACGGTGATCGAGTCGGGGTCGCCCCCGAAGGCGGAGATGTTGTCGCGTACCCAGCGCAGGGCGGCGACCTGGTCGGTCAGCCAGTGGTTGGCGCCGGAGCAGCCTGCGCCGGAGTCGTCCGGCTCGTCCTCGGGGCCGGTGTAGAGGTAACCGAGCGGACCGATGCGGTAGTTGATGCTGACGACGACCAGGTCCCCGTCGCGGGCGAAGGTCGCGCCGGAGTAGTTCGGCAGTGACCCGGAGCCGGAGACGAAGCCGCCGCCGTGGATCCAGACCAGCACCGGCCGCCGGGCGTCGTCGACCGCGGGCGTCCAGATGTCCAGGGTCAGGCAGTCCTCGTCGAAGGGCGGCGAACCGTGCCCGCCGAGGACGGGGTCGCCGCCCTCCACGTACATCTGCGGGGCACTGGGCCCGTCGACGGTCGCGTCCCGGGTGCCGCTCCAGCCCGCATGCGGCCGCGCGGGCCGCCAGCGCAGCTCGCCGACCGGGGGCGCGGCGTAGGGCACGGCCCGGAAAACGGCGAGGCCGTCCTCGACCGCGCCGCGGAGCCGGCCCGCGGGCGGATGTGCCACGGGGTGATCGGGTCCTGGGGTGGGTGCCATGAGTCGATCCTTCCTGGGCCGCGCGCCGAACGCGTGCCGACCTGTCAAGAGTATGGCGTTGATTCTCCGGTCGTCAATATTGCTCGATAGTCATGCTTGGTTCGGCCGGTTTGCCCAGGGGCGCCGCTGAGGCCTGGCCGCCGGGCGGCGCGGGCGCCGGGCGCGCGTGGGCGCCGGGCGCGCGTGGGCGCCGGGCGCGCGTGGGCGCCGGGCGCGCGTGGGGGCCGCCGGGCGCGCGTGGGGGCCACAGTGGCGGGCCCCGGTGACGGGCGGGCCGCGGGGAGGGCGCCCCGTCGTGTCGGCCGCGCTCGAGGTGGCCTGGCCACCCTGGCCGCCGGCCTGGTCGGCCAGGGTGACCTCGTCCGCCCAGGTGGACCTGCCTGTGCGGCCCGTACGGCCCGCTTGGCCCGGTGTAGGCGCGGAAGGGCTGGCCCGCTGGCCTGCCGGGCCATCCGACCTGCCCCGCCGGGCGGATAGATCTGGCCGAGCATCCGACCCGCCCCCGCCGGGAGGGCAGGTCTGGCGGGCCCGAAAGCCGAGCTGACGTACCTGCGGCCGATCGGCCTGGCCGGGGGCTCCGCCCGTCCGCCTGGTGCGGAGGGGAGCTTCTGGTGGGGTCTGCCGGGCGGGTCGGAAGGGCTGGCCCGCCGGTCTGCCGGGGCCATCCGACCTGCCCCCGTCGGTCGGATAGGTCTGGCGGGGCCTGGGAAGCCGTTGCCGTACCGATCATGGAGTCCGTCGATCGAGCGGGAGTCTCGATCGGGTGATCGCGGGCCTTGCCCGGCATGAGGGCAGGTCCTAGCGGTATACGGGGAAAATCCAGGGGAGCGGGCGGCCGCGCGCTGCTACGGTCGGGCGCCATGAGCTGGCTTCCCGACGACTTCGTCCACCCCGTCCTGGTACCGCTGCCGGGCGGTGGCCATCACCTGCGGCCGATCCGGGAGGCGGACACCCCACTCGACTATCCGGCTGTGATGGGTTCGCGTGAGCGGCTGTGGACCATCTTCGGCCCGGCCTGGGGCTGGCCCGCGGCAACCATGACGTACGAGGCCGACCAGGCCGACCTGTTGCGGCACGAGAAGGAGATCGCCGCACACCAGTCCTTCAACTACCCGCTGTTCGACGCGGCGGAGACGGCTCTGCTCGGTTGTGTCTACATCGACCCACCGGAGAGGGCCGGAGCGGACGGCGAGATCTCCTGGTGGGTGGTGGACGAGCTGGTGGGCAGCAAGGTCGAGCAGGCCCTCGACGCGCTGGTGCCGCAGTGGATCGCCGCCGACTGGCCGTTCGAGCAGCCGCGGTTCATCGGCCGCGAGATCTCCTGGTCGGACTGGCTCGCCCTGCCGGAGCATCCTGACGCGTAAGTGGTTGTTGCCCGTACCGATCTGGAAGGCTGCCGATCGAGTGGGAGTCTCGATCGGGTGCCTGCGGCGGTTTCCGCGCGTGAAAGCAGGGCCTCCAGGTAGAGGTAACTCGGGGGTGCGATCCCCTTCCGAGTGGTTCCCGGAGGCCCTGTTGGCTTTGTTGTGCGTTCCCGAGCATGTTGAATTCAACTCGCCTGCCGTGTCGTGCGATTGCGTCGCTCACGTGTAGGGCGACGCGGCCGAGCATCCGGACCGGGCGCGCCGGTATTCGTCGGACATGAACGGACGCGCAGTGGGCGGCCGTCCGGCCGTCTGCCGGTGCCGGCCTCGTTCCAGGGGCGGGGCAGATGGCCCGAGGGCTACTGCCACCGGCAGCTGTTGGACGCGATCCGCTACCTGGTCGCGGGCGGGATCTCGTGGCGGGCTATGCCCCCGGACTGCCCGCATGGGCCCGGTCTGCGCATTTCCCGTTTGGGGCCTGGTGCCGGTTCGCCGGGCCGGGATGACCCGACTGCCCAGAAGGGCCGACCCGTTGCGGAGAATCGGCCTGTCTGACCGGACCGCCGGGCCTGCTTGGCCCCGCCTGGCCCGTCCGGACTGCCCGCCGAGGCCGCTCGGGCGGCCCGTGCCGTCGGGATGGGCGGCTCCGGGCTGACCGTCGCGGCGGTTCGTCAACTCCAGAGGGTGTCGGCCGCCATACGTTCGGCCTCGATCTCCAGTAGGGGGGCGAACGCCCGCCACAGGAGCAGGCAGGCCCCCACGGCTGCGAGGACGCCCGCGAAGGTGTCGCTCAGCCACTGGGCGTGCTGCCACGTGCGGCTCCACATCATGGCGCCGGTGTAGCCCGCGCCGAACAGCCACCACCAGCGCCGCCCGCCCGGCGGAAACAGCACGACGGCGGCCGCGATCACCAGGGCCACGGCGCTGAAGACCTGGCCGGAGGGGTACGAGCCGTCGTTGACCAGGACCCAGGTGTGCGGGGGGCGCGGCCGGTCGGCCAACTGCTTGAGCGGCAACACCACGAGCATGTTGGCCACGACGGCCGTGGTGAAGACGAAGAGCGCCGACCGCCAGCGCCCGTACATGCAGAGGCAGCCAGCCAGTAGCAGCGGCAGAACCGTGCCCAGCGGCCCGCCCAGCCGGTCGAGCACGGTGGCGAACCCGCTGGCGGCGTCAGCGGGCGACCCCTTCAGCGAAGCGGCCCACGCGTCGTCGAGGCCCTGGAAAAAGGGCTGTTCGTCCAGCCGCAGCAGCAGTCCCGTCAGCACGGACAGCAGGGTCAGCGCCGCGCCCCAGGCGAGGGCATGGCGGGGCGGAGCAGCAGGGACGGGCCGCCGCGGCGGCCGGGAAGGCATCGGGGGAGGGGTGAGGGCGTAGCCGGAAAAACGGGACATGACGGAACCTTTCGTGGCCACCTCCCCGGGACACGGAGGCGGGCGGGCAGGCAGCGGACGGGCGCGAAGCGCGGAGGGAACGCCAGCGTGGGGAGGAACGGAACCGGGCGTGCCGAAGCGGGCGGGCGGAACCGGGCGTGCCGATCCCGGCATGCCAAACCGGGCACGCCGATGCGGCACGTCGGCGGGCGCGCCGAGCTGGGCGCGCTGGGCTAGGTGTGCGGAATCGGGCGTGTGGAAACGGGCGTGTGGAACCGAGCACGCCGAACTGGGCGTGCGGGAACGGGCGTGTGGACGCGCGCTGCGGAGGCGTGCAGAAGGGGCACGTGCGGAGCCAGGAGGCAGCGGCTTGGGGACGCGGACTGCGGAGTTGCGCGGAAGGAGATGGGTGGAGCCGAGCCGTAGGTGTATGGCGGGGTGCGTCGAAGGGGACTTACGGGTCTGAGCGGATGGGAGCCGTACTGGTCCGAGCGGCACGGCCCGGTTGCTGAGCGTCCTCGCCGGCCAGCTGCGAGCGAGGGCGAATGCGGGGATGAGCGGGAGGGCGCCTGCTGGGGGCCGGAGCCAGCCGGATTGCCTGAGCCAGCCGGATTGCCTGAGCCAGCCGGATTGCCTGAGCCAGCCGGATCGGCCGAGTCGGCCGGGGGTTAGCTGGGTCGGCCGGGTGAGCCGGTGGACGAATCGGACGGGTCACCCTGCTGGGTCAGCCAGGGCGGCGGGGTCAGCCGGATCGGACGGGTTGGCTGGGTGAGCTGGATCGGACGGGTTCAGCTGGGTCAGCCGGCTCGGACGGGTCAGCCAGGGCGTGGGGCCAGCCGAATCGGAGGAGTTGGCTGGGTGAACCGGATCGGCTGGGTCGGCGGGTCGGTGGGTCGGTGGGTTGGTCGGGTGAGCCGGACCGAACGGGGTGGCTGGATCAGCTGGGGCCGTTGGGATGGCCGGTCAGCGGCGTCAGCGGCGTCAGCGGGGTCGGCCGGGTGAGCCCGGTGAGCCGGGTGAGCTGGATCGGACGGGTCGGCCGGATCAGCCAGTGCGGCGGGGGGCGCCGGATCGGACATGTTGGCTGGGTCAGTCGGGTGCGTCGGATCGGCCGGGTTGGCCGGGTCGGCGGTGCAGTCGGGTATGTCGGATCGGACGAGGTGGCTGGATCAGCTGGATCAGTCGGGTCGGAGGGGCAGCCGCCTAGACCGGGGCGGCCGGATCAGCCGGATCGGCCGGGTTGGCCGGATCGGACGGATCGGACGGGTTGGCGGGTTGGTCGGCTGTGCCGGATCGGACGAGTTGGCGGGGTCAGCTGGGTCAGCTGGGTCAGTCGGGTTCGGCTGTGTCGGCCAGGGCGGATCAGCCGGATCGGACGGGTTGGCTGGGTGAGCCGGATCGGCCGGTCGGCCGCGTAGGCCTGAGGCCGCCGGATCGGCCAGGTCAGCCATTTCAGCCGGGTGGGCATCCGACTTCGTCCGAGCTGCAGGCGAGCCACTGAGCGGACCGAGTCAGCGGGCGGCCCGAGCGACTGCGCGAGCCCGAGCCGCCGAGCAGCCCCCGCGTCGCCTGAGCCGTCGCAGGGCGCGGCCTGAGCTTGCTCCGCTTTGGC